>NZ_JASEYI010000024.1:0-72972 GCF_035064085.1 Enterobacter sp. R-1.6.2 | reverse complement strand
CTGGCTCATCCGGTTACTCATTCTGGGTTCAGGTTACAACACGATGATCTCACATCTCGGACTTATTCGCACCTTCCCTAAATTCAACTATGCATTTAGCCTTTTCTTTTTTATACCGGGTGATTTCCCGGCGACATCACGGGGTGCGGTCTTTCCGCATAAAAATAATAGTTGGTTATTCGGGATGGGAACAATGCATACATCCGAGTTGCTAAAACATATCTATGACATCAATTTGTCGTATTTACTGCTCGCGCAGCGTTTGATTAGTCAGGACAAGGCGTCCGCGATGTTTCGTCTGGGTATTAACGAAGAAATGGCAACCATGCTGGGCGGCTTAACCCTCCCGCAGATGGTTAAACTGGCTGAAACGAATCAACTGGTTTGCCAGTTCCGTTTCGATGATTCACAGACAATAACGCGTCTGACGCAGGAATCCCGTGTGGACGATCTTCAACAGATCCATACCGGTATTCTTCTTTCCACTCGCTTGCTTAACGAAATCAGCCAGCCTGATGACGTAGCCCGTAAGAAAAGGGCCTAGCAATGAGCGAGAAAAGCATTGTTCAGGAAGCGCGTGACATACAGTTGGCCATGGAGCTGATTACACTGGGTGCTCGTTTACAAATGCTGGAAAGCGAGACTCAGCTGAGCCGTGGTCGTCTCATCAAACTGTACAAAGAGTTACGTGGTAGTCCCCCGCCGAAAGGCATGCTGCCGTTTTCTACCGACTGGTTTATGACGTGGGAGCAGAATATTCATGCTTCCATGTTCTGTAATGCCTGGCAGTATCTTCTCAAAACCGGTTTGTGTAGCGGCGTTGACGCCGTGATCAAAGCGTACAAACTTTACCTTGAACAATGCCCGCAGCAGGAAGAAGGCCCTCTGCTGGCGCTGACCCGCGCATGGACGCTGGTGCGTTTTGTTGAGAGCGGAATGCTTGAACTGTCGCGCTGCAACTGCTGCGACGGCAATTTTATTACCCATGCTCATCAACCTGCAGGCAGCTTCGCCTGTAGTTTATGTCAGCCTCCATCCCGCGCAGTAAAAAGACGTAAACTTTCCCGGGATGCTGCCGATATTATTCCACAACTGCTGGATGAACAGATCGAACAAGCTGTTTAACCCGAACGTGTGGGAAAGATTCCAGCAGCGGTAAGCAATTACCGCTGCTTTTTTTTACCCCGCAAACGGTAAACGCTGCGAGCTGGACGTCCTTGCCATAGTCACTAGCGGAAGGATGATGTCGTGCTTATCTTATTAGGTTACCTGGTAGTTCTCGGTACAGTTTTCGGCGGTTACATGATGACCGGCGGGCACCTTGGAGCACTCTATCAACCGGCTGAACTTATTATCATCGGCGGTGCAGGGGTAGGGGCTTTTATCGTTGGTAACAACGGTAAATCGATCAAGGGCACGCTGAAAGCGATTCCGTTGCTGTTCCGTCGCTCGAAATACACCAAAAGCATGTATATGGATCTGCTGGCACTGCTCTATCGCCTGATGGCGAAGTCGCGTCAGCAGGGCATGTTCTCGCTTGAACGGGATATTGAAAACCCGAAAGAGAGCGAAATTTTTGCCAGCTATCCGCGAATTCTTGCTGATGCCATGATGCTGGATTTCATCGTCGACTATCTGCGACTCATCATCAGCGGCAACATGAACACCTTCGAAATCGAAGCGCTGATGGACGAAGAGATCGAAACCCACGAAAGCGAATCTGAAGTGCCGGCCAACAGCCTGGCGCTGGTCGGCGACTCGCTTCCGGCATTCGGTATCGTTGCCGCGGTAATGGGCGTGGTTCACGCCCTGGCCTCGGCAGACCGTCCGGCAGCCGAGCTGGGCGCGCTGATTGCCCACGCGATGGTGGGGACTTTCCTCGGTATTTTGCTGGCGTACGGCTTCATCTCTCCGCTGGCGAGCGTTCTGCGCCAGAAGAGCGCGGAAACCACCAAAATGATGCAGTGCGTGAAGATCACGCTGCTCTCTAACCTCAACGGTTACGCGCCACCGATCGCGGTTGAGTTTGGCCGTAAAACGCTTTACTCCAGCGAGCGTCCGTCGTTTATCGAGCTTGAAGAACACGTGCGTGCGGTGAAAAATCCAAACCAACAGACGACAACTGAGGACGCATGAAAAACCAGTCCCATCCGATCGTCATCGTAAAAAAACGCAAGCACAAGGGCGGCGGGCATGGCGCACACGGCTCGTGGAAAATTGCGTACGCCGACTTTATGACCGCAATGATGGCGTTCTTTCTGGTGATGTGGCTGATCTCCATCTCCAGCCCAAAAGAACTGATCCAGATTGCCGAATATTTCCGAACGCCGCTGGCAACGGCGGTGGCCGGTGGGCCGCGTATCTCTAACAGCGAAAGCCCGATCCCGGGCGGCGGCGATGATTACACCCAGCAGAAGGGTGAGGTGAAAAAAGAGCCGAACATCGACGAGCTGAAAAGAAAGATGGAGCAGGCGCGTCTGAAGAAACTGCGGGGCGATCTCGATCAGCTGATTGAAGCTGATCCGAAGCTGCGCGCGCTGCGCCCGCATCTGAAGATCGACCTGGTGCAGGAAGGGCTGCGTATTCAGATTATCGACAGCCAGAACCGCCCAATGTTTAAAACCGGGAGTGCGGAAGTCGAACCGTACATGCGCGATATTCTGCGTGCCATTGCACCGGTGCTGAACGGCATTCCTAACCGAATCAGCCTGTCAGGACACACGGATGATTTCCCGTACGCCAGTGGGGAGAAGGGATACAGCAACTGGGAGCTTTCTGCCGATCGTGCCAACGCCTCGCGTCGCGAGCTGGTGGTAGGTGGGCTTGATGATGGCAAGGTACTGCGCGTAGTCGGCATGGCCGCAACCATGCGCGTTTCCGACCGCGGGCCGGATGATGCCATCAACCGTCGTATCAGTCTTTTAGTGCTGAACCAGCAGGCGGAGCAGGCCATCCTGCATGAAAACGCCGAAAGTCAGAATGAGTCACTGGACGATTTAAAACAGCCTGGGGCCGTTCCTTCGGCTGCCGTTCCAACATCGCCACCAGCCAATCCGAGGTGATAGCGTGAGCATGGATATTAGCGATTTTTACCAAACATTCTTTGATGAAGCCGACGAATTGTTGGCCGATATGGAGCAACACTTGCTCGATTTGGTGCCTGAAGCACCGGACTCCGAGCAGCTCAATGCCATCTTCCGTGCGGCGCACTCTATTAAAGGCGGAGCCGGAACGTTTGGATTTACCATCCTGCAGGAAACGACCCATTTAATGGAAAACCTGCTTGATGAAGCACGACGCGGTGAGATGCAGCTCAATACCGACATTATCAACCTGTTTTTGGAAACCAAAGATATTATGCAGGAACAGCTCGACGCCTATAAAAGTTCGGCAGAGCCTGATGCCGCCAGCTTTGAATACATCTGCAATGCGCTGCGCCAGCTCGCCCTGGAAGCAAAAGGTGAGGTCGCTGCAGCCGTTGTCCCTGCGGCGAAACTGAGCGTTGTCGATGCGGTTGCTGCCGACGAGGCCGCGCCAGCCGCTGCACAAGCGGGCAAACTGCGCGTTGTGCTGTCACGCCTTAAAGAGAGTGAAGTTAACCTGCTGGAAGAAGAGCTGGGTAACCTGGCGAAATTAAGCAACGTGGTAAAAGGCAAAGACAGCCTTGCCGCGACGCTTGATGACGGTATTGGCCAGGACGATATCGTGGCGGTACTGTGCTTTGTGATTGAAGCTGACCAGATCGCCTTCGAAACCGAAACGGCCGCGGTTGACGCCCCTGCCGCTGCGGAAGAGGTGGCCGCTGTCGCTCAGGCCGCCGCACCGGCTGTGGCTCCTGCGGCTCCGGCGCTGAAGGCCGTGCCAAAAGAGGCCGCGGCACCTGGCCGTGGTGAAAAGCCTGCCGCGCGCTCCAGCGAGTCAACCAGTATTCGCGTTGCCGTTGAGAAGGTCGACCAGCTGATTAACCTGGTTGGCGAACTGGTGATCACCCAGTCGATGCTGGCCCAGCGTTCTAACGAACTGGACCCGGTCACGCACGGCGATCTGATCACCAGCATGGGCCAGCTGCAGCGTAACGCCCGCGACCTGCAGGAATCGGTCATGTCCATCCGTATGATGCCGATGGAATATGTCTTCAGCCGCTTCCCGCGTCTGGTTCGCGACCTTGCCAGCAAGCTGAATAAACAGATTGAACTAACCCTGATGGGCAGCTCAACCGAACTGGATAAGAGCCTGATCGAGCGCATTATCGACCCGTTAACGCACCTGGTGCGTAACAGCCTCGACCACGGTATCGAACTGCCGGAAAACCGCATTGCCGCCGGAAAATCCCCGGTCGGTAACCTGATCCTCTCTGCTGAACACCAGGGCGGGAACATCTGCATCGAAGTGACCGACGACGGCGCGGGTCTTAACCGCGAGCGCATCCTTGCAAAAGCGATTTCGCAGGGGATGGCTGTCAATGAAAACATGACCGACGAAGAAGTGGGCATGCTCATCTTCGCGCCGGGCTTCTCTACCGCAGAGCAGGTGACCGACGTGTCCGGACGCGGCGTAGGCATGGACGTGGTGAAACGTAACATCCAGGAGATGGGCGGCCACGTTGAGATCCAGTCTAAACAGGGTTCCGGTACCACCATTCGCATCCTGCTGCCGCTGACGCTGGCGATCCTCGACGGCATGTCAGTTAAAGTGGCGGACGAAGTCTTTATCCTGCCGCTGAACGCCGTCATGGAATCCCTGCAGCCGCGTGAAGAAGATCTGCATCCTCTGGCGGGCGGCGAGCGCGTCCTCGAAGTGCGCGGCGAATACCTGCCGCTGGTTGAGCTGTGGAAAGTGTTCGAAGTGGACGGGGCGAAGACAGAGGCCACGCAGGGCATCGTTGTGATCCTGCAAAGCGCGGGCCGTCGCTACGCGCTGCTGGTCGATCAGCTGATTGGTCAGCACCAGGTGGTAGTGAAGAACCTCGAAAGCAACTACCGCAAAGTGCCGGGTATTTCTGCCGCCACCATTCTGGGTGATGGTAGCGTGGCGCTGATCGTCGATGTGTCGGCGCTTCAGGGATTAAATCGTGAACAACGTGTGGCGTACACAGCCGCCTGATTAAGTAGAAGGTAATAACATGACCGGTATGAGTAATGTAACGAAACTGGCGGGCGAGCCATCAGGGCAGGAATTCCTGGTATTCACTTTAGGCGATGAGGAGTACGGCATCGATATCCTGAAAGTGCAGGAAATCCGTGGTTACGACCAGGTTACCCGCATCGCTAACACGCCTGCTTTTATTAAAGGTGTCACCAACCTGCGTGGCGTCATTGTGCCAATCGTGGACCTGCGCGTGAAGTTCAGCCAGGGCGACGTTGACTACGACGACAACACCGTGGTGATCGTTCTGAATCTGGGGCAGCGTGTGGTAGGTATCGTGGTGGACGGCGTATCTGATGTGCTTTCCCTGACCTCTGACCAAATTCGTCCTGCGCCGGAGTTTGCGGTCACGCTGTCGACCGAATACCTGACCGGCCTGGGCGCGCTCGGCGAGCGTATGCTGATTCTGGTGAACATCGAGAAGCTGCTGAACAGCGATGAGATGGCGCTGCTGGATATCGCCGCGAGTCACGTAGCGTAGGTAAATGCAAAACGGCAACCCAGGTTGCCGTTTTTTGTGTTTGCTCCCTCTCCCTGTGGGAGAGGGCAGGGGTGAGGGCATCAGGCCTCACCCTTTTTTTCACCTTACGCTTCCTGCTTTACCAGCTCAGCTTCAGCTTCCGCTTCCCGCGCGCCTTCATTCTGCGACAGCATCGCGGTCGCGATCCCATTCCCCAGCACGTTAATTGCGGAACGGCCCATGTCCAGGAAGTGGTCGATCCCCATCAGCAGCAGAATCCCCGCCACCGGAATATTAAAGCTCGGAATGGTTGCTGCCAGCACCACCAGTGAAGAACGCGGTACGCCGGCAATCCCTTTCGACGCCAGCATCAGGGTCAGCATCAGCACCGTCACTTCAGAGAAGCTCAGGTGAATGTTGTACGCCTGAGCGATAAACATCGAGGCGAAAGAGCAGTACACCATCGAACCCACCAGGTTGAAGGAGTAGCCAATCGGCAGAACGAAAGAGGCGATGTTGCGCGAGCAGCCGAAGCGCTCCAGCTGTTCCAGCGTTTTCGGGTAGGCGGCTTCAGAGCTGCTGGTGGTAAAGGCCACCAGGACCGGATCTTTCAGCATGCTGACCAGGCGAAACACCTCTTTTTTCAGCACCATGTAGCCCACGGCCAGCAGCACCATGCAGGTGAGAAGAATGGCAACATAGTAGCCGCCAATAAAGGAGGCGTAGTTCAGCAGAATGCCGAGACCCTGCGTGGCAATGACGGATGAAATCGCCGCGAAAATGGCCAGCGGAGAAACGTACATCACGTAACCCGTTACCTTCAGCATAATGTGGGAAACCACATCCAGCGCGGCCACCAGCGGCGCGTTGAATTTCTGCCCCAGCGACGCGCCGCCGATGCCGAAGAACATTGAGAACACCACAATCTGCAGGATCTCATTGTTCGACATCGCCCCCGCGATACTGGTCGGAATGGTGTGCGACAGGAACGCTTTCAGCGTCATGCCGCCAACGGCCAGGCCGGTATCCACCGCTTCTGTCGGAACCGTCAGGTTCAGACCGCTTCCCGGATGCTCCAGCGTGACGATAAACAGGCCAACCAGAATAGAGAGCACGGATGAGCTGATAAACCACACCATCGCTTTGCCGCCAACGCGGCCAATGGTGGAGGTTTCGCCCAGCTTCATAATGCCGACGGTGAGCGTGCTGAAGACCAAGGGTGCAATGACCATTTTGATCAGGCGGAGGAAAATATCGGTCAGAAGGGTAATATTATCCGACCAGGCTTTGATGGCATCCGCAGATGCATACTCATGAATTGCTGCCCCTGAAAGAATACCCGCCAGCATGAATATCACGATGAAGAGTGTGAGTTTGTTTGCACTTGCCACGAAAAAAGATCCTCTATGCGCTTCAGATGTGGCCCGCGTCGATACATATAAATTTTTTATTACGATGCGGGAAATTATTCGGCACATAAATTGACGCAAAGTGTAGGGTGATACAACTCCTTTTTATTTTTTATTAATTTTGTTGTTAATGTGCTGACGATATATTGTGATCGACGTCACACTTTAATGGATATATTCTCCCCGAATAGAATAAAATCGCTGCCTGAATTAATTTAACCTTCTGTTATTTATAAGAAAGTTGAGTCAATAAGACATATGCCTTATGCGTTAAGGGTCGGGTGGTCGAAGCGATATCCGTAAACTAAATTCTCAATAACCCCTTCAGAGGAACGTTAAGCGGGGCTAACATCTTGAACGACAAAAATAAAATGTGGCAAGGGAACGGAGACGTCTTCTGGAGGGTGGTAAATGAAAAGAAAACTTCTTTTGATCTGCGCAGGCACCTTACTGGCTGCGACAACGGCTCATCAGGCGCTGGCCGTCACCAGCAGCGGCACCATCGGTGCAACGCTGACGCTGACAAACGGGTGTCTGATAAACGGCTCGCCCGCACAAAGTGGCATTAACTTCGGTACGCTCGATTTCGGTACCCATCCGGCAACCTTTTCCACGCTTACGACGCAGCTGAGCGGCGCCAGCGGCGGAAACACCTTCACCATTCAATGTACGACCGCCAGCTATACGGTCGCGATCACCGGTAATACCCACTCCACCGCGCCCGGCTCGGTTGTCGGTTCGCCGGGCACGCCTGAACGCTATCTGGTGAATACGGCCAACGCGGCACAGGGCGTGGCTTACAGCCTGTACAGCGACAGCGGGTTTAACACCGTGATTGCCAATAACGCCGCGCTGCCGATCGCGTCTACGGCCGGAGGGGTGGACAGTTACACCCTCTACGGACGGATTACCGGCGGCGGTAACAGCGTGACGGTCGTTCCGGGAACCTACACCGACACGATTAACGTCAGCGTCACCTACTAGTCCCGAACCGCCATGAAGGCATCTCTCACAGGTCTGCGCAAACGCGCAGAGGGACGCGTGCAGCCTTTTTTCGCGCTGATCGTCGGATTGCTCACGATGCCCACGGCGGATGCGGTGACATCCCAGTCGTTTAAGGTCAGCGCGACGATTGTCCCGGGATGCGCGGTGGCCACCGGTAGCGGAGGGCTTCTCGGTACGCTGGATTTTGGCAGCCATAACGGCGTCGAGAGCGCGCCGGTGAGCACCAGCTTTGTGCCAAACGGGGCGTTGTCTATTGCCTGTACGCCAGGCGTGGCGCTGAGCATGAGCATTAATGGCGGTCAAAATTATTCATCCGTTCGCCGCATGAAGCGCGCGAACGGCGTCGATATGGTGCCATACCGGCTCTACAGCAGCAGCTCGCTGGCCGCAAACAGCGAAATTGGCGTCAACCAGGCGATAGCGGTGACCTATACCAACAGCAATAACATCGCGCTGCCGCTTTTTGGCGTGGCGCTATTGACCGGGTTTAGCCCGGCGGGAACCTATTCCGATCAGCTCACCGTGACCTTGTCATGGTAATAAAGGGAGAGTGTTGATGAAGCCATTTTTCAGACCGGTTTGTCTGGCGGGCGCGTTGGGAATGGCGGTTGCTGGCCAGGCGCAGGCGGCGGCCTCCATCCTGCTCTGGCCCATCGATCCCTGGCTTGCTGCAGACGCCAACGCCACGGAACTGTGGATCCAGAACCAGGGAAATAGTGCCACGACGATGCAGGTCCGCATTGTGCGCTGGAAGCAGGAGGACGGACACGAGCGCTATACCGCGCAGCAGGACGTGGTCGCCAGCCCGCCCATCGTCACGATTGGCACAGGCAGCAAGCAGCTTATTCGCCTTATCAAACAGGCTTCGGTTCCCGCTGGGGTCGAACAGGCCTATCGCATTATCGTCGATGAAATTCCCCAGCCAGATGCCAAAGCCGAACCCGCCATCGGCCTGAAATTGCAGATGCGTTACTCCATCCCTCTGTTCGTATATGGACAGGGGATCCCGACCATCAAAGAGGGCGCGCATCACGCGCTGGCGGAGACCCAAAACCTGAGCTGGCGGGTGACGCAGGCGGAGGGAAAGCCTGCGCTGGAGGTCAAAAATCGGGGTGATGTTCACGTCAGGCTGAGCCAGGTGGCGCTGGAGCAGGGCGGTCAGAAACGCACGGTGGCGGAGGGATTGCTGGGTTACGTCCTGCCGGGCAGCACCCGCAGCTGGCCTATACCCGCTGGCGTTCGTCAGCCAGAGCGGATGAGCGCGCAGATTAATGCCAGGGACGAACAATGGCAGTCGACGCCCGTCCACTGAAGCCGGCGATGATGATACTGCTATGCGTCAGTTCAGCGACCCTGGCCGGGCCCGGCGACGACAGTTTACCGCCGCCTCCCCAGGCACAGGCGATAAATGATGAAGCGGTTTTCCAGCTGGCCATCGTGGTCAATCACTACGATACCGGCCTGGTCGTGCCCGTGACGCAGCGTAAAGGCGCTTTCTTTATCTCCAGCGCCGATTTGCTGCGCGCGGGGCTGCCCCCGGCGCACGTTCCCACCGGCGAGGTAAATCTCTCCTCGCTTGCTCAGGTTCGGGTGGAGTACGACAGCGCCGCGCAGCGCCTGCTGCTTAACGTTCCCCGCGACTGGGTGACGGCCCGCGTGACGCCTTTCAGCGCGCAAGCGGCGCAGGCCAAACCGCACTACGGGCGCGGGGCGCTGCTGAATTACGATCTCTACACCAACCACACGGAACATATCGGCGGTCAGGCGTCGATCTGGCATGAGTTCCGCTACTTCAACGAGAACGGCTCGTTTTCCTCGACCGGTTACGCGCGGGAAAATTTCACCGGTAACGACGGACAGCAGGAAGGGTATGTCCGCTATGACACGACCCTGCTGTTCACTAACGAAGATGACGCGATGAGCTGGAGCGCCGGGGACGTGATCAGCGATGCCCTGAGCTGGAGCTCCAGCGTGCGGATGGGGGGGATAAGCGTCGGGCGGGATTTCTCCCTGCGTCCTGACCTGGTGACATGGCCGCTGCCCGAGTTCGCGGGGGAAGCCGCGGTACCCACTTCGGTCGATCTTTTTATCAACGGCTATCGCTCCGGCTCAACCCAGCTTCAGCCGGGCCCCTTCACCCTGACTAATCTGCCCTACATCAACGGCGCCGGGGATGCGGTGCTGGTCACGACGGATGCGCTGGGGCGCCAGGTAAGCACCACGCTACCGTTTTACGTCACCAGCGACCTGCTCAAACAAGGGCTGAGCGACGGCGCCGTGACGCTCGGCAGCCTGCGGCGTAATTACGGTATCAAGAATTTTGACTACGGTCCGGCAGCCGGCAGCGGCTCGTATCGCTACGGAATGACGGACTGGCTAACCCTCGAGGGCCACGCGGAAGGGGCGCAGGAGCTGGCGCTGGGCGGTGCGGGGACGGTGATAAAACTCGGCCAGTTTGGCGTGGTGAATACCTCTTACTCGCAAAGCCGCATGCGCGGTGATGCGGGCGGGCAAATCAACTGGGGTTACCAGTACAGTACCAGCGAGTTTAGCGTCGCCACCCAGCACACGCGTCGCGACCGCGGCTTTGGCAATCTCGCCCTTTACGATCAGCCGACGGTGTATGACGAAAACGATAAGCCCATCGCCAGCTTTAGCCGTAATACGGACCAGTATTCGCTGACCTTCAATCTGGGACGGTACGGCAATATCGGTGCGGCCTGGATCGGCGTGGAGAGTTTTGACAGCCAAAAAACCGAGCTGCTCAATCTCTCCTGGAGCCGCAACCTGTGGGGGGCGAGCAGCATTTACCTGGCCGGCAGCCGGGATCGGCAGCGGGGAGACTGGACGGTCGCGCTGTCGCTGCAGGTGCCGCTTGGTGCGCGCGACAGCGCTGCCGTCACCGTTGAAAACACCCCGGATGCAGGCAGTACCCAGCGCATTAACTACAACCACTCCATGCCTTCTGACGGTGGGTTCAGCTGGAACATGGCCTGGGCCAACCAGTCAAGATCCAGTGATTATCAACAGGGTACGCTGGGCTGGCGCAATAACAACATCGAGCTGCAGGGCGGCGGCTATGGCGAAAGGGATGCCATGACCTGGTGGGGCGAGGCGATGGGCGCCGTTGTGCTGATGGACGGCGAGCTGTTCGCGGCGAATAAGATCAACGATGCGTTTGTGGTCATCAGTACCGACGGCCACCCGGACGTGCCCGTCAGCTATGAGAACCAGCCCGTCGGTAAAACCAATAACAACGGCTACCTGCTGGTCAGCGGGGTGTCGGCGTATTACCCGGCAAGCTACCGGATTGATACTTTGAATCTGCCGGCGGATACCCGTCTGAAAGAGACCGAGCGGCGGATCGCGATTCGGCGCCACAGCGGCTATCTGGTCGATTTCCCGATGGAGCAGGAGAGGGTGGCAAGCGTTATTCTGCATGACGCGCGCGGGAAGGCGTTGCCGGTGGGAAGCCAGGTTCGACGCGCCTCGCGCAGCAATGCGGTGGTGGGGTATGACGGCATCGCCTGGCTGGAAAATCTCAGCGATGTGAACCCGCTGGAGGTGATCGCACCTGACGGGAGGCGCTGTAAGACTACCCTGACCGTGGGGGCCAATCCGGAGCACAAGCTGAAAACCTACGGGCCGCTGGTTTGCCGGGAGGCGCCATGACGCGCCTGCTGCTATTCATCCTGCTGCTGTTCTCCGGCGGCGGCTGGGCGGCGTGTACCGTCAGTACGGTTAATGCGTCGTTTGGCAGCGTCACCTCGTTCGCGCTTAGCGGAACCGGAGAAGTTCAAACCACCGGCACGCTGGTGGTGGCCTGCGATGCCGTACTGAATCTGCTGACCAGCGACTCGGTAACGCTGACCTACACCGCGGCATCGGTTTCGGGCAGCAGCCGGGCCACGATGAAACGCACGGATAATGCGGCCATCACCGACGCGATCCCCACCCGGCTGTGCGGGTTATCGGGATGCGCGAGCAGCAGCGAGGTACAGATAAGTAAATCGTATACCTGGAGCGGGAGTACCCTGCTGGGGTTGCTGGGGTCAAAGCAGTACAACATTCCGCTCTATTTCCGCACCGTCGCCGGGCAAAACGTCACTGCCGGGCCATATCAGGTGCAGTTAACCTTCAGCATTAACTACAGCGTCTGCTCCGTGGGCGCGCTTGGCATTTGCACAATCAATCAGACGGGAACCGCGACAACCACCATCCTGCTGGATATGACCGTTACCAACGACTGCAGCGCCATGACCACGCCAGATGTGAACTTCAACAGCGCGCCGCTGGTGCAAAGTTTCCCCACCGTCTCGCAGGCGATTGCCGTCACCTGTACCAAAGGAAGTTCGTATACCATCGGCATTAACAACGGTGCCAACGCGCTGAACAACGTGCGGCGGATGGTGAGCGGCAGCAACGCCATGAGCTACGACATCTATAAGGAAGCCACCGGTAACCGCTGGGGCGGCAGCGGTAGCGAGCGCTGGTCCAGCGCGGTATCGTCCCAGGTCAGTACCGACGGTTTACTGCGCACCTACAACTACACCGCTAAAGTCCTGACCAATCAGGCCACGCCGCCCGCCGGAACCTACACCGACACGCTGATTGTCGACGTGGCGTTTTAACCCCGCGCTTTTCCCTTTCGCAAATGTAAAGTTCCTGTGGGCTGTGCCGATAACACCGTTAATAAATCTATGAGAAGGTGTTGTATGTTGAACCGTATCCGCGTTGTCACAATGCTCATGATGGTGCTGGTCATTTTCGCACTTCTTCAGCTCATCTCCGGCGGGCTTTTTTTCTCGTCATTAAAACAGAACCAGGACAGCTTCGCGGCCTCGAACGATCTCCGCCTGCAGCAGAGTGAACTCACCTCAACGTGGGATCTGATGCTGCAAACGCGTATCAATCTGAGCCGCTCGTCCGCGCGCATGATGATGGACCCCAACAATCAGCAGAGCAGCGCGAAAACCGATCTGTTGAAAAATGCCCGTGCCACCCTCGCTGACGCCGCGAAACATTACGACGCCTTCAAAAAGATCGCCCCGCAGCCTGCTATGGAGCAGGTGAGCCAGAATATCGATGAAAAATACAATGCCTACCATACCGGCCTGACAGAGCTGATTCAGTTCCTGGAGAGCGGCAACATGGACGCCTATTTCGCGCAGCCAACGCAGGGGATGCAAAACGCACTCGGCGCGGCGCTGGGGGAATACGCGAAGGTCAGTGGCGATCTCTATCACTCGGCCTTTACGGCAAGCCAGAATGACTACCGCTTTGCAAAATGGCAGATGGCCGTGATGGCGTTGGCGCTGGTCATTGTGCTGGTCGCGGTCTGGTACGGCATTCGCCATATCCTGCTGAACCCTCTCGGGCGCGTCATTGCCCACATTCGCGAAATTGCCGGCGGTGACCTGACCAAAACGCTGACCGTTTCCGGGCGCAATGAGATCACCGAGCTGGCAAACAGCGTTGACCATATGCAGCGTTCGTTAATCGAAACCGTCGCGAACGTGCGCAACGGGTCGGAGGCTATCTACACCGGCACCAGCGAAATTGCGATGGGGAATAACGACCTCTCATCCCGTACCGAGCAGCAGGCGTCCGCCCTGGAAGAGACGGCCGCCAGCATGGAGCAGCTCACCGCGACCGTGAAGCAGAACGCCGATAACGCCCGCCAGGCGTCTCAGTTGGCGGAAAGCGCCTCCGAGACGGCGCAGCGCGGCGGCCGCGTGGTGGATGGCGTGGTGAAAACCATGCACGAAATCGCCGACAGCTCGAAGAAAATCGCCGACATCATCAGCGTTATCGACGGCATTGCCTTCCAGACCAACATTCTGGCGCTGAACGCCGCCGTGGAAGCGGCGCGCGCGGGTGAACAGGGGCGCGGGTTTGCCGTGGTGGCCGGGGAAGTACGCAACCTGGCCAGCCGCAGCGCCAACGCGGCCAAAGAGATCAAGTCCCTGATTGAAGATTCCGTCTCCCGCGTGGATACCGGCTCCGTGCTGGTGGAAAGCGCCGGGGAGACCATGAATGACATCGTGAATGCCGTCACCCGCGTGACGGACATCATGGGGGAAATCGCCTCTGCGTCCGATGAGCAGAGTCGTGGTATCGACCAGGTTGCCCTGGCGGTATCGGAAATGGATCGCGTGACACAGCAAAACGCCGCGCTGGTGCAGGAGTCCGCTGCGGCGGCCGCTGCTCTGGAAGACCAGGCGAGCCGTCTGAAGATGGCCGTCTCGGCGTTTCGTCTCGCTTCACTCGCTGGAAATACGGTCACCCCGCAGGCGACGTATCGTGCGCCAGCCGCTGAATCGGCTGCACACCGTACGCGCACCGCGACGACCGGACAAGATGAAAACTGGGAAACATTTTGACTGACAATTAAACCGCGGCTGCTTGCCGCTTGATGGGAGCGTGGATGTTAAATCGTATTCGTATCTCGACCACACTGTTTTTGATTCTGATCCTTTGCGGTGTGTTGCAGGTTGGCAGTAACGGGTTGTCTTTTTGGGCGTTTCGCGATGGCTATCAGAATTTGCAGGAAGTTGAGGCGAGTAATCAGCAGCGCTCCGCACTGGCACAAACGCGTGCCGTGCTGTTGCAGGCAAGCACTGCGCTGAACAAGGCGGGAACCTTAACCGCGCTGAGTTATCCGCCGGATGACATTAAAGCGCTGATGGCGACCGCGCGCGACAGTCTGAAGCAGGCTGACGCACAGTTTAAAGCCTTTACGGCGCAGGCCGCCGACAGTGAGAAAGAGAAAGCGCTGAAGGCCGCCATGAAGACGAACTTTGAGCAGTGGTACAGCGATCTGGACCACCAGGCGACGTGGCTTGAGAACAACCAGCTTTCGGACTTTATGACTGCACCGGTTCAGGCGTCTCAGGCGGCGTTTGACGGCAGCTTTAACGCGTGGCAGCAGGATATTAACCAGTCTGTTCAGCGTGCCGGTGACCAGAGTCGTCAAAGCTATCACATGTCGGGCGTCATCTTTGCCGTGGTGGTGATCCTGGCAGGGCTGCTGACCGGCGGGGCACTGCTCTGGTCGCGCAGAATGATCGTGCAGCCGCTGGCGATTATCAGCAGCCACTTCGACAGTATTGCGAAAGGGGACCTGGCGCGTCCGGTCGCGGTGTTCGGCAAAAACGAAATTTCGGCGATCTTTGCCAGCCTGAAGGCGATGCAGGGATCGCTGCGGGAAACGGTGAGCGACGTGCGGCAGGGCAGCTATGCCATGCACACCGGGATCTCTGAGATTGCTGCGGGGAACAACGATCTCTCGTCCCGCACCGAGCAGCAGGCGGCCTCGCTGGCGCAGACGGCGGCCAGCATGGAGCAGTTAACCGCGACGGTAGGCCAGAACGCCGATAACGCGCGTCAGGCGTCTGACCTGTCAAAACAGGCGGCGATGACGGCGAAGAAAGGCGGCGACCAGGCGTCCCATGTCGCCAGCACCATGCAGGAGATTGCCACCAGCTCGCAGAAAATTGGTGACATCATCAGCGTGATTGACGGTATCGCGTTTCAGACCAACATTCTGGCGCTGAATGCCGCCGTGGAAGCGGCGCGCGCCGGTGAGCAAGGGCGCGGGTTTGCGGTGGTGGCGGGGGAGGTGCGTAACCTGGCGAGCCGCAGCGCCAACGCGGCGAAAGAGATTAAGGTGCTGATCGAAGAGTCGGTTTCGCGCGTTCAGCAGGGCTCAACGCTGGTGGATACGGCGGCGAAAACCATGCACGAGATCGTCACCTCCGTGACGCGGGTGAACGACATCATGGGCGAGATTGCCTCTGCGTCGGATGAACAGCGTCGCGGCATTGAGCAGGTTGCCCAGGCCGTCAGCCAGATGGATCAGGTGACGCAACAGAACGCCTCGTTAGTCGAGGAAGCGGCAGCGGCAACCGATCAGCTGGCCAGCCAGGCGGATCGTCTGACCGGACTGGTCGCGGTATTTAATGTGAAAGAGCACGTTGAAGCAGTAACAGAAGTCGGGCGGTCGCAGGCCGTGCCAGTTGTATCCTGAATGTAATTAAGAAGGCGCTATGACATCACCAATGCCCCCTGGGCAAACGTCATTATTGTTGCAGATGACACAGCGCCTCGCGCTGTCCGACGCGCATTTTCGTCGGATATGTCAGTTAATCTACCAGCGTGCGGGGATCGTGCTTGCGGATCATAAGCGGGACATGGTCTACAACCGTCTGGTGCGGCGCTTGCGTACGCTGGGGCTGGATGATTTTGGCCGCTATCTGAGCATGCTCGAGGCGAACCAGAACAGCGCAGAGTGGCAGGCTTTTATTAACTCGTTAACCACCAACCTGACGGCGTTTTTCCGTGAAGCTCACCACTTCCCGGTCCTGGCCGAGCACGCCCGCCGTCGCACCGGGGAGTATCGCGTATGGAGCGCGGCCGCCTCGACGGGTGAAGAGCCGTACTCGCTGGCGATCACCCTTGCTGACACCCTGGGCATGACGCCCGGACGCTGGAAAGTCTACGCCAGCGATATCGATACCGAGGTGCTGGAGAAGGCGCGTAACGGCGTGTATCGCCAGGATGAACTGAAAACGCTGTCGCCGCAGCAGCTGCAGCGTTATTTCATGCGCGGCACGGGCCCGCATGAAGGCCTGGTGCGCGTACGCCAGGAGCTGGCGAACTGCGTCGAATTCGCGCCCGTTAACCTGCTGGATAAGCAGTACAACGTGCCGGGGCCGTTCGATGCCATTTTTTGCCGTAACGTCATGATCTATTTTGATAAAACGACGCAACAGGACATTTTGCGTCGGTTTGTTCCGTTGCTCAAGCCTGACGGTTTACTGTTTGCCGGGCACTCGGAAAACTTCAGCAACCTCGCGCGTGAGTTTAGCCTGCGTGGGCAAACGGTATATGCGCTGAGTAAGGAAAAAGCATGAGTAAAATCAGGGTGTTGTCTGTCGATGATTCAGCGCTGATGCGTCAGATCATGACTGAAATTATCAATAGCCACAGCGACATGGAGATGGTGGCGACTGCGCCCGATCCTCTGGTAGCGCGGGATTTAATTAAAAAATATAACCCCGACGTGCTAACGCTGGATGTCGAGATGCCGCGCATGGATGGCATAGATTTCCTCGAAAAATTAATGCGCCTTCGGCCCATGCCGGTGGTGATGGTCTCTTCCCTGACCGGAAAAGGATCGGAAATCACCCTGCGCGCGCTGGAGCTGGGGGCGGTGGATTTTGTCACCAAACCGCAGCTCGGCATTCGCGAAGGGATGCTGGCCTACAGCGAAATGATTGCGGAGAAGATCCGCACCGCGTCGCGGGCGAAGCTTGCTGCCCATACGCCATTGGCCGCGCCTGCGACCCTGAAGGCCGGTCCCTTACTCAGCTCGGAAAAACTGCTGGTTATTGGGGCGTCAACCGGAGGAACAGAGGCAATTCGTCATGTACTCCAGCCATTGCCGCTTTCAAGTCCGGGTATTCTGATCACTCAGCATATGCCGCCAGGCTTTACCCGTTCGTTCGCCGAACGCCTGAACAAGCTGTGCCAGATCAGCGTGAAGGAGGCGGAAGACGGCGAGCGCGTGCTCCCGGGACATGCCTATATCGCCCCGGGCGACAAGCATATGGAGCTGTCGCGCAGCGGCGCTAACTATCAAATCAAAATTCATGACGGACCGCCGGTCAACCGGCACCGTCCGTCGGTGGATGTGCTGTTTCATTCGGTGGCGAAACATGCGGGGCGCAACGCCGTTGGGGTGATCCTGACGGGGATGGGCAACGATGGTGCCGCCGGAATGCTTGCAATGCACCAGGCTGGCGCCTGGACGATTGCGCAGAATGAAGCAAGTTGTGTGGTGTTCGGCATGCCGCGCGAGGCCATCAATATGGGTGGCGTGAGCGAAGTGGTCGATCTTAGCCAGGTAAGCCAGCAGATGCTGGCGAAAATCAGTGCCGGACAGGCAATACGTATTTGACTCAGGAGTATTATTTTATGGCGGATAAAGAGCTTAAGTTTTTGGTTGTGGACGACTTTTCCACCATGCGTCGTATCGTGCGCAACCTGCTGAAAGAGCTGGGCTTCAACAACGTTGAAGAAGCAGAAGACGGCGTTGATGCGCTGAACAAACTGCAGGCTGGCGGGTTTGGTTTTGTTATCTCCGACTGGAACATGCCAAACATGGACGGTCTGGAACTGCTGAAAACCATTCGTGCCGATGCCGGAATGGCGTCTATGCCGGTTCTGATGGTTACTGCAGAAGCGAAAAAAGAGAACATCATTGCCGCTGCACAGGCGGGCGCAAGCGGCTATGTGGTGAAGCCATTCACCGCGGCAACCCTGGAAGAGAAGCTCGGTAAGATCTTCGAGAAACTCGGCATGTGAGGTGATGGAAATGTTGCAACCTGCTATGAAACCCGTTGAAGAACACTCGCCGAGCGATATTATCGTTCGCATCGGCAGCCTGACGCGCATGCTGCGTGACAGCCTGCGTGAGCTGGGTCTGGATCAGGCGATTGCCGAAGCGGCGGAAGCCATTCCTGATGCCCGCGATCGTCTGGACTATGTTGTGCAGATGACCGCTCAGGCCGCGGAACGTGCGCTGAACAGCGTTGAAGCGTCACAGCCGCACCAGGATGCGATGGAAAAGGGGGCGAAAGCGCTGAGCAAACGCTGGGACGAGTGGTTTGAGAACCCTATCGAGCTGGCGGATGCCCGCGAGCTGGTGACGGATACCCGTCAGTACCTGGGTGATGTGCCGGGGCACACCAGCTTCACCAACGCCCAGCTGCTGGACATCATGATGGCGCAGGATTTCCAGGACCTGACCGGTCAGGTGATCAAGCGCATGATGGATGTTATTCAGGAGATTGAGCGTCAGCTGCTGATGGTTCTGCTGGAGAACATCCCTGAACCGGCAGCCCGTCCAAAACGCGAGAACGAAAGCCTGCTCAACGGTCCACAGCTCGACGCCAGCAAGGCGGGCGTTGTGGCAAGCCAGGATCAGGTCGACGATCTGCTGGACAGCCTCGGCTTCTGATTGTTCTGATTACCCTCAGGCTGCGGCGTCAACCTGAGGGTAGTTCGGTTAGCGAAGATCCATCTTCACCGTCACGTTACCTTCAAAGCGGCCCGGGGCCGGAGAGGCATTGGTCGTGCTGACCGGTACAGCCTGAATTTTGACCACACCGTTTCCCTGCGCGTCCATCGTCACCGGAAACTCATAGGTCCCGTCCAGCGCGACGTTCTGACTGTGTTCATCATATACACGCACCCCGAGGTCGTCCCTGTCCAGAAGTTTTGCAATGTACGGCGTACTGCTGTCCGCGACCCCCTGATCTGCGGTCAGCGTGAGCTTTATCCGGTCCGTGTTTCCCACTGCGTTATCATCACAGTGATAGGCAATATCAACGTTTTTGATGGCATAACGTTTTGGCGGTTGCCCCTTGATGACGAATTGCTTGCTGACAATGCTGCCGAACTCAACCTCAATAGTGCTGCCTTCGTTGATAACGCAGCTTAGCGGCGCAGAAAGCGTGCCGCTAAACCAGATATCAGAGACCTGATCTGCCTGCCCGGGATCGCAGCTTCCCCCCGAGCCGAAATAAAGACAGGCATAGTTTTGCGCGACGATCGTCGAAGGGATCACCTCTTGACCCAGGATGGGTTTTTTAATGTGAAGCAGGATCGCAACGACGTTCCAGCGGAAATTACGCTTTACTGTAGCGGCGTTGCTCGGCTGGGTGCCACTACTGCAAACGTTGGCATCTCCCTCCGTTTTGGCGAGTGCATTCTCGCTAGTGTTACGCATATTAGCTCTGGACGTCGGGTATTCATTGACAGCTATCGGGGTCAAAGAAGTGCCGTCCGGAGAGTTGATTGCATCCGCATAGGCGGTGATATCGGCATCGATCTTTTCTGTCAAATAGCCGTATCCGCTTGTTCCCGGTTTCAACGGGCTTCCGGCGAAGGTTTTTTCATAAACCATGCTCGAAGAAAATATATTCCCGGGACAGCTGCAGTTGGCCACTATCACCGGGCCATTGCCGACCAGATGATTTGGCACATCATAGTCATGATTGGCGATATTTTCGCTGGACGAAAACTCATGATCGAACGTCGTGGTGTAGGCTTGCGGCGCACCGAAGCAGTCATGAAGTAAAGTCGCGGCCATGCTCGGGCTGGTTGCGGTCAGGCTCAGTGCCGTGGCCAATGAAGCCCAGACGGCCCGTTTCGTGAGTATAGTTGTCATGTGCTTATTCCTGCTGACAAAGCTCGCTAACCGAGCGAATACCGTTAGGGCTTTCGGTTTGGTTAGCTGACTGTTGCGTAATGCTGGCGCGGCACTGTTGGCCCATGCCGTTGCCCCATTTCACGGTGAGCTGCGCGGTCTCTCCAATGCCTGCCAGATAGACGGTGCTGGTTTCATCGACAATGCCGCTCATCACCGGGTCGCTACTGGTCGCGATGGCGCCGAACGGAACGGGGAGACCGTTTGGACGCTTCAGGGTGACCAGCATCCGGTAGCCTGTGTGGGCGTCAAATCTGGCCAGAACTGCCGCGTTGCGCGAGGGAATGACGGTGATGGCGGTATCGCTGCTGTCCACATTTTCCGGCAGGCTCGAGGTATCAATACGAATATTGTTCTCCTGGTACGGAGTGAGCGATGGAATGACTGCGTTACCCTGCCAGTCGGTCTGAATACCCCGCTGGTTCAGGAAACGGACGCCGGAAGCATCGTTGGCGTTGACGATAGCAAACTGGCTTCCTAAAGGTTGAGCCAGCGTGATGCCCTGAGGATGGGCAACAATACCGCCGCTAATGCCGTAGTTAAGCTGCTGAGAGTGATCGGTGGAAGCGTAATATCCGGCGGTCAGATTGGCGTACTGCGAGCGGTAGCTGCCATAGACGCTGCTGATATCTTCCCCGTCGTGGTTGGAGTGGCTCTGCTGCAACGAGTAGCTCAGACGCTCATCCTCCAGAAGCGTGCCGCTGAGGCCCACGTTTTGCCGCGTATAGCCATTTTTAGTGTTGCTGATGTTATAGCTACTCCAGGCGCGTGGCAGCCATCTGGCGAGAGGAATGCTAAATCCCAAAGAGACCATCCTGTCAGACTCGTCGCCGTTGGTTTTGCTGTACGTATAGGCAATGTGATAGCTCGTGCCGGCAACAACGGTATTGAATCCCAGAGACAGGTTGCGCTCTTTTTTAGAGGTGCCCCAGTAATCCTGCTGATAACCGTTAAGATACAGACTTACCCCAGCAACGGTTTGGCTAACGCTGGCCTGAATGCGGTTGCGTTTATTGTAACGAAACAGCAGATCGTCATCGTGGCCGTCATGCTTCTGGTTGGCGTCGGCAAAGCTGTAATACCCGCGGCTGGAGTATCGGTAGCTGCCGAGGCTGAAGTTGGTATCGGTCGAATCCAGCTTACCGGTATAAAGCAAACGCCATGACTGGCCGGTATGCTGGCTGTTATCGTCTAGCCGGGTATCGGCCATGGTAACGTCAGCGGACAGCGAGCCCAGCGGCCCGAGCGCCAGACCGGCACCGGTATTGGCTGCGTTATAGTCTTTCGAGAGCGTCAGCCCTCCAAACCAGGTGAGAAGGTTATTTAAACCGTAAATCATGCTTCCCTGGAAAAAGTCGGGTTCCTTTTGGTCGCTCCCGCTTTCAGCACGATAACGGCCTGCTGTCATTTCGTACTTCATATGCCCAGGCCGCAGCATAACCGCGATACTGGAGTAGGGCTGCGTAAAGCGATGCTCGGTGCCGTCAGCTTCTTTCACCGTAACGTCCAGATCGCCGCTGTTGGTCGTGGAGTAGAGATCGTCGATTTCGAACGCGCCCGGCGCGACATTTTGCTGATAGATGAGGTAGCCATTCTGGCGCACCGAGACTTCCGCATTTGAACTGGCGATGCCGCGTATGACAGGGGCATAGCCGCGTTGGCTGTAGGGAAGCATCTCTTCATCCGACGCAAGGTTAACGCCCCGGTACTGTAAGCTATCAAATACCTCGCCCCGCGTGTTGCTTTCTCCGGCCGTGAACTGTGCCTTGAGGGCGTCAACGTCATGCTGGAGGAAGGTATTGATGTTTTCCCACAGGTTTTCATTCTCTGAATTGCTCCACGTTGAATAGTTGCGCACTCGCCAGCCACCCATGTTGGCGCCGGTGCGCAAATTCAGATACTGACTGGTGGCGCTGTTGTCGCCGCTCTCCTTATTTTTTGATCCTGAGAAAGCGTAGTCACTGAACAACACGGGAACACCGTCGTCCCAGCGCGAAGGATCGATGTAATCGCGACCGGTACTTCTTAACGAGGCCTGAGGAATACTCAACGCTAATGTCATGTTTGAAAAATCAAGCCGCGCGGAGGCCTGGGGGATATAGTTGCTGATATCTTTAGGCAAAGCCTTATTGGCGGGTAACGCAAGCAAGGCGGGATACTGGTCGATAGCAACCCCCCATGCCCGCAGCATATCCGGTGTGAGCTGCGGTATCAGTGACCCTTCCGGGGAGCTGACGTAAGCGATACTGGTGGTGCTCAGGCGGTGTTCGTTCACCTGCACTCGTGAAGAATAGGTGCCGGGTAGCTGAGCATTCGACTTTGAAAAGAGTGAAAGGTCGATATCCTGCTGGGCCAGCATGTCTCCTTCAAGCGATGAGGGTGAGAAACGATACTCACGGGCCAGCGTCGAGAAGCTCGCGATGAGCAAGACACCGCCAAGGCAGCGAAGTAGCGGATTCGGTCTAAAGAGCCGCTCGTATGACATATCATTACGTCCTGTCATCATCGCGGTTTTTTAATCCTGCGCCAGGGTGGCGGTGTATTTTTCGGAAGCATTGCCATAATCGGTTATGCAGCGCCAGGTGACGCTCGTCCCCTGAGCATTGTCAGGGAGAGGAATGTCAGCGTGGAATTTAGGGGCAACCATGTCGGCTTTCTCCACTTTGTGCACTCCCAGCGCAAGTGAATCAAAGACGCTGTAGAACGCCCCCTCGTTGATGACAGTGAGCTGTTGACCATGACGCGCGAAGCGCAGGTTTTTGCAGGATTCAGAGGGCGTACCGCTCAGTCCGACAGGGCGCCAGAACAGTTTCAGACGCGTTTTATAGATTAACCGCAGGACGTTTTTGTCTCCCTCATCCGTAGCCGTGGCAGGAACGGTTCGTACGTTCATATAGAACAGAGACTCTTTATCGCCTGCTAAGGTTGTCCCGTTCCAGGTAATACGCAGGCTTTGCTCTTTTTGCGGATCGAGCCGAAAGAGAGGCGGTGTCACGATAAACGGTCCGTGCGTTTTACCATCACCTGTATCCGTCCATGACTGTATTAACCATGGAAGCTCTTTATCATTATTTTGTAAGGGCAGGGCAACTTCCTTTTTCGCGGCATCGTAGATTATGCGTGTGCGACCGATCTGAATACCTGCTGCGTGACAAAAGGTGCTCGCAATAACAGGAATGCATAATAAGACCTGGAGTAAAATGCGCATGGTGAAACCTTTAATAAAGGAGGTTAAGGGGAAATGATAATAGTCCGAGTCCGGACTATTATCAGATCATGACTCCTTAAACGTCATGACGCCTAAATATATATATTATGAATATCAGTAATACGATTATTAACGGTAAAGAATATTTACCGTCATATCAGCATCTGCTGGACCGGCGGTAACCGCATCTGCAAATGATTTATAGCGGGCATTAAAATCAGCTTTAATCGTATCTTCGGATTTTGTCGCCAGTTCGATATAGATTTGCCCTTCAGCGCCATCCATCGTGATGAGCTTATCATCTTTACCCGCCGGGCTGACGGCAATGCCGATACCGGTGGCCGCGGTTTCGCCCGTGGTGGTAATTTTACTGACGTCCAGCAGCGTTTTGGTCTTGGTCAGGGTCGTTGGGCCGTTAAAGGTCAGCTGAACAGCCGGAAGCCCAGCGCTTGTTAACGGGCAGTTCGCCAGCGTAATGGAGAACTCCGTAAGTGCGGTCTCCTTCCCAACGGTATTAAACAATGATGTAGGATAGGTACCCAGTGGTATAGTACTGTCCGTGCCGTCGTCACCCTGAATGGTGCAGCTTGATTCGATAATTTCACCCGTGAAATGAATTGTGCCAGCATTCATTTCTGCGGCGAAACCATTCATCGACAGTGTTGCAAGGGCTAAGCCCGCAATAATATTCTTTTTGAAATCCATATTAAATGTCCCTTTAAGTAAAAAGAAATATCTGGCATACATTTTGCTTTCTGGTGAAAAGTAAATTATGTCGTATGAAATTATAACATTTAATTTTCTGCTGGTAAGGTAGTCTCAGGATTAATGTTATATAGATTTATCCATTTTTGGATTATGTGGGGGAATGATTTATATGGTTTCGATTGCTGTGAATTATTGAATTTACATAGTTATATCATTCCTGCAATACCAGGTAGTTAAAATCGACGGTTATGTTAATTTTTTTTCGGGATGTTTTAGAGCAAATGTTCTTTAAAACTGCGCTTAATTCATTTTGTAATATGAAACACATCACAAAAGCTGGAGAATGTTCGTTCGAACATTCCTTACCCTTTTTTCCCTAGCCCGAATTGCAGAGTGGGGGCTTAAACAGGATAAAAAGACCCGGTTATAGGGGTTTTTCAGCCCATTGATGAAAGGCGGTGCTGGCATGATACCCGTGACGTAATGGGCTGAGCATGCACTGTGGCAGAAGAGAACGACGACAAAACGGAAGCCCCCACACCCCACCGACTAGAAAAAGCGCGTGAGGAAGGGCAGATCCCCCGATCCCGAGAATTGACCTCCCTGCTGATCCTTATCGTAGGGGTGTGCATTATCTGGTGGGGCGGGGAGTCGCTCGCCCGCAAGCTGGCGGGAATGTTGTCCACCGGCTTACGTTTTGACCACAGCATGGTCAACGATCCGAATCTGATCCTCAGCCAGATTATTCAGCTTATTAAAGGGGCCATGGTCGCGCTGCTGCCCCTGATAACCGGGGTCGTGCTGGTCGCGCTGGTCTCTCCGGTGATGCTCGGCGGCCTGGTTTTTAGTGCCAAATCGCTGCAACCGAAATTTTCCAAACTGAACCCGCTGCCGGGTATCGCGAAAATGTTCTCTGCGCAGACCGGGGCTGAGCTGCTCAAAGCCGTTCTCAAATCGGTGCTGATGGGCAGTTCCGCAGGCTTTTACCTCTGGTACCACTGGCCGGAAATGATGCGTCTTATCAGCGAATCGCCGCTCACCGCGATGAGCAACGCGCTGAATCTGGTCGGGCTCTGCGCGCTGCTGGTGGTGCTCAGCATTATCCCGATGGTGGGTTTTGACGTGATCTTCCAGCTTTATACCCACTTCAAAAAGCTGCGCATGTCGCGTCAGGATATCCGTGACGAATATAAGCAGATGGAAGGTGACCCGCACGTAAAAGGGCGTATCCGCCAGATGCAGCGTGCCGCCGCCCGTCGTCGGATGATGGACGATGTGCCGAAGGCCGACGTCATCGTCACCAACCCGACACACTATTCCGTTGCGCTGCGCTATGACGAAAACAAAATGAGCGCGCCGAAAGTCGTTGCGAAAGGGGCGGGGCTGATCGCACTGCGTATCCGGGAAATTGGCACTGAAAACCGCGTGCCGATTCTGGAAGCCCCTCCGCTGGCGCGTGCCCTGTACCGCCATGCGGATATCGGACAACAGATCCCGGGACAACTTTACGCCGCCGTGGCGGAAGTGCTGGCCTGGGTGTGGCAGTTGAAGCGCTGGCGTCTGGCTGGCGGTCAGCGGCCTGTGAAACCTGAAAACCTTCCGGTGCCTGCCGCGCTGGATTTTATGAACGAGAAGGACACTGATGGCTAATCTGGTGGCAATGTTGCGCCTGCCCGGCAACCTGAAATCGACCCAATGGCAAATCCTTGCCGGGCCGATTCTGATCCTGCTAATTCTGTCGATGATGGTACTGCCGCTCCCGGCATTCATCCTCGATCTGCTTTTCACTTTCAATATTGCGCTGTCCATTATGGTGCTGCTGGTGGCGATGTTCACCCAGCGTACCCTGGAGTTTGCCGCGTTCCCGACCATTCTGCTGTTTACCACCTTGCTCCGACTGGCGCTGAACGTGGCGTCCACGCGTATCATCCTGATGGAAGGTCACACCGGTGCGGCAGCGGCAGGTAAAGTGGTGGAGGCGTTCGGCCACTTCCTGGTAGGCGGCAATTTCGCTATCGGTATCGTGGTGTTCGTTATCCTCGTTATCATCAACTTTATGGTTATCACCAAAGGTGCAGGGCGTATCGCGGAAGTGGGCGCGCGTTTTGTGCTGGACGGGATGCCGGGCAAGCAGATGGCGATCGACGCCGATCTGAACGCCGGCCTTATCGCCGAAGATGAAGCCAAAAAACGCCGTTCGGAAGTGACGCAGGAGGCGGACTTCTACGGCTCCATGGACGGTGCGAGCAAGTTTGTGCGCGGTGACGCCATCGCGGGCATTCTGATCATGGTGATTAACGTGGTCGGCGGCCTGCTGGTGGGGGTATTGCAGCACGGGATGGACATGGGCCACGCGGCGGAAAGCTATACGCTGCTGACCATTGGTGACGGTCTGGTTGCGCAGATCCCGGCGCTGGTTATCTCTACTGCGGCGGGTGTGATTGTGACCCGCGTGAGTACCGATCAGGACGTTGGCGAGCAGATGGTGGGCCAGCTCTTCAGCAACCCGCGCGTTATGCTGCTGGCCGCTGCCGTTCTGGGTTTGCTCGGCCTGGTGCCGGGGATGCCAAACCTGGTATTCCTGCTGTTTACGGCGGGTCTGCTGGGGCTTGCCTGGTGGATGCGTGGCCGTGAAATCAAACCGGCAGCGGAACCTGTTCAGGTAAAAATGCCGGAGAACACCCAAGCCGTCGAAGCGACCTGGAACGACGTTCAGCTGGAAGATTCTCTGGGAATGGAAGTAGGCTATCGCCTGATTCCGATGGTCGATTTCCAGCAGGACGGCGAGCTGCTTGGCCGTATCCGCAGTATCCGTAAAAAATTCGCCCAGGATATGGGCTTCCTGCCGCCGGTTGTACACATCCGCGACAATATGGACCTGCCGCCCGCGCGCTATCGCATTCTGATGAAAGGGGTCGAAATTGGCAGCGGTGATGCCTATCCGGGCCGCTGGCTGGCGATTAACCCCGGTACCGCCGCGGGCACGCTGCCGGGCGAGCAAACCATCGATCCAGCCTTTGGCCTGGCCGCTATCTGGATTGAAAGTGCCCTGAAAGAGCAGGCGCAAATCCAGGGATATACGGTTGTTGAAGCCAGTACCGTGGTGGCGACCCATCTTAATCACCTGATCGGGCAATTCTCGGCAGAGCTGTTTGGCCGTCAGGAAGCGCAGCAGCTGCTTGACCGCGTCACGCAGGAGATGCCGAAGCTGACGGAAGATCTGGTCCCGGGCGTGGTGACTTTAACCACGCTGCACAAGGTGCTGCAAAACCTGCTCGAAGAGAAAGTGCCGATCCGCGATATGCGCACCATTCTCGAAACCCTTGCCGAGCATGCGCCGATACAAAGCGATCCGCACGAGCTGACGGCGGTGGTACGTGTGGCGCTGGGTCGTGCGATCACCCAGCAGTGGTTCCCGGGAACCGGAGAAGTGCAGGTCATTGGCCTCGATACGCCGCTTGAACGCCTGCTACTGCAGGCCCTGCAGGGCGGGGGCGGCCTGGAGCCGGGCCTGGCGGACCGTCTGCTGGCGCAAACGCAGGAGGCGCTGGCGCGCCAGGAGATGCTGGGCGCGCCGCCGGTGCTGCTGGTGAACCATGCGCTGCGTCCGCTGCTGTCGCGCTTCCTGCGTCGTAGCCTGAACCAGCTGGTCGTGCTGTCGAATATGGAGCTGTCGGATAACCGTCACATCCGCATGACTGCGACGATTGGAGGAAAATAATGCGTAAATGGCTCTGGATTTTGTTCTTCCCGCTGGCGGCGCACGCTGCCGGGGAAGGCACCTGGCAGGCAAGCAGCATGGGAGTGACCCTCAGCAACCGGGGCGTTGCTATGTCATCTAACCCGCTGTCGCCTTCTGAAGGCGTGTCCGGTCAGATGGGCCTTGTGGTCTGGAATTACCGGCTGATTGGCCCAACGCCCGCAGGGCTGCGGGTGCGCCTCTGTTCTCAGACGCGCTGCACGGAAATCGATGGCGAAAATGGCACGACGCAGGCGTTCAACGGCGTACCGGCCATTGAACCTTTGCGTTTCATCTGGGAAGTGCCGGGCGGGGGACGTTTAATCCCGGCGCTGAAAGTACAGAGTAATTCTGTCATCGTGAACTACCGCTAACACCCTGCCTTTTCACCAGCCATCAGCAATTTTGATGGCTGGCTCTCAAAACTGACCTCACCTTTTGATCAAATAGAAACGCTGTTTTATAAATCAGTGACGCGCGTGACGGTACTCTTTGCATTATTGCCATTGACCCTCTTAGCGATGGCAGAAACAGAAAGGTATCAACCGGTCGATGCATTTACTGTAGCCGTATAAAAGCTCCCGGAAGACGCTTGCTTGCAGGGAGTCTCCCAAAACTGATTAGGGGTGACGGCAATGAGAACACGTAAAATTGGGCTCGCAAATTATCTCGCTTACGGGTCAGGCGATTTCCTCGGGGCGGGTACCACCGCCCTGACGGCGGCCTGGCTTTTATATTTTTATACCACCTTCTGCGGGCTCTCACCGATCGAAGCAACGTTTATCTTTGCCGCTGCAAGGGTGCTGGATGCCGTCGTTAGCCCGTTAATGGGCTTTTTAACCGATAACTTTGGGACGACCTGGCTCGGTAAGCGCTTCGGCCGTCGTAAGTTTTTTATCCTGCTGGGAATTCCGTGCGTGTTCAGCTACTCGCTGATGTGGGTTGGGGACATGAGCTTCTGGTACTACCTGCTGACCTATCTGGTGTTTGATATTGTCTACACCATGATTCTGGTGCCGTACGAAACGCTGGTACCGGAAATGACCGATGACTTTAAACAGAAAACCAAGTTCTCCGGGGCGCGTATCTCAATGGCGCAGATGTCCGCCATTCTGGCCTCCTTCCTGCCGGGGATCCTGTTAACCCACTTCGGGAAAGAAAACGCCATCTCCTTCTTCTACGCAAGCCTGGTCTTCTCCTTGCTCTGCGCCCTGATGCTAACCTTCGTCTGGTTCTTTACCTGGGAACGCCCGCGCGAAGAGTGGTCAGAAGCGGCGCTGCGTGCTGAAGAAGAGAAGAAGAAGCTGACGCTGGGGCAGAGCCTCAATCGCCTGATCGTTGAGTTAAGCTCCACGCTGCGCATCAAGATTTTCCGTCAGCATCTGGGCATGTACCTTGGCGGCTATATCGCGCAGGACGTGTTTAATGCGGTATTCACCTACTACGTGGTGTTCGTGTTGATGCAGGAAGCGTCAATGGCGTCCAATCTGCTGGGCACGATGGCTATTTTCCAGTTCTTTGCGGTTATCGCCATGATCCCGCTGTGCATCCGTTTCGGGCCTGCACCGTCCTACCGCATGGTCGTGGTGCTGTTTGGTCTGGCCTCTCTCTCTTACGCCATGCTCTATTACGCGGGCCTGAGCGACGTCTACGCTCTGCTGTTGCTGATCTCAGCGGTTGCCGGTCTCGGTCGCGGCGGTATCAACTACGTGCCGTGGAACACCTATACCTACATTGCTGACGTGGATGAAGCGATCACCGGCCAGCGCCGCGAAGGGATCTTCGCGGGCATCATGACCCTGACCCGTAAGGCGTCACAGGCCGGTGCGGTGATGCTGGTGGGCATCGTGATGCAGATGTCCGGCTTTGTCAGCGGCCAGAAAGTGCAGCCTGCGGAAGTGAGCCACACCATTTTGACTATCCTGAGCGTGGGCACGATCCTGGTGCTGTTCTGCGGCTTCCTCGTTTCCCTGCGCTTCAGGCTCAATTTGCAGACCCACAGCACGCTGCGCGAGGAGACCGCGAAAATGCGTGAGTGTGGTCATGCGATGCCTGAGTCAGCGACGCCACACGCCCGCGCCACCGTCGAGATGCTGGCCGGTATGCCTTATGAGTCACTGTGGGGCAATAACAACATCGGTTATCTGAATCGCAATAAGCCAGCGGCACCCTCGCTGAAGGATCGCGCGGTACTGAATTCGACATACAACAGAGGTTAAGATGATGAAAGTTTGGCCTGTCAAACATAGCCCGTTATTACGTCAGCCAGAGCGCTTTATCGCCCGGGACGAACTGAAATCGCTGATTCAAAAGGTGACGCATAGCCTGGTCAATATCCACGACAAAACGGGTGAATTTTTGCTGCGGCTGGACGACGGGCGCGTGATCGACACTAAAGGCTGGGCCGGATGGGAGTGGACGCACGGCGTTGGCCTGTACGGTATCTGGCAATATTACTGCCAGACCGGCGACGAAGGTATGCGAGACATCATCGACAGCTGGTTTGCCGACCGCTTTGCGGAAGGCGCGACCACCAAAAACGTGAATACCATGTCGCCGTTCCTGACGCTGGCTTATCGCTACGAAGAGACCAAAAATCAGGCCTGGCGGCCGTGGCTGGAAAGCTGGGCGGAATGGGCGATGGCCGAGATGCCGCGTACGGAACACGGCGGGATGCAGCACATCACCCTGGCGGAAGAAAACCATCAACAGATGTGGGATGACACGCTGATGATGACGGTGCTGCCGCTGGCGAAAATCGGCAAGCTGCTCAACAAACCGGAATACGTTGAAGAGGCGGTGTATCAGTTCCTGCTGCACGTGCAGAACCTGATGGACCGGGAGACCGGGCTGTGGTTCCACGGCTGGAGCTACGACGGCAACCATAACTTTGCCCGTGCCCGCTGGGCGCGCGGCAACAGCTGGCTCACCATCGCGATCCCGGACTTCCTTGAGCTTGTGGATCTGCCGGAAAACAGCGCCGTGCGCCGCTACCTGGTGCAGGTATTGAATGCGCAGATTGCCGCGCTGGCGAAATATCAGGACGACAGCGGGCTCTGGCATACGCTGCTCGACGATCCACATTCTTATCTTGAGGCGTCCGCCACGGCAGGGTTTGCCTACGGTATTCTGAAAGCCGTGCGCAAGCGCTACGTTGGCGCGGAGTATGCCGAAGTGGCAGAAAAAGCGATTCGCGGTATCGTCAAAAATATTTCGCCGGAAGGCGAGCTGTTGCAAACGTCGTTCGGCACGGGCATGGGCAGCGATCTTGAGTTTTATCGCCAGATCCCGCTGACGTCGATGCCGTACGGGCAGGCGATGGCGATACTGTGTCTGACGGAGTATTTGCGGAAATACTTTTGAACCTGCGGATATCCCCGGTGGCGCTGCGCTTACCGGGGCTACAAAACAAAACCCGGCTTGCGCCGGGTTTTTTGTATTACATGCGTTCTACGGTTTCGATACCCAGGGTATCCAGACCCAGCTTCAGGGTCTTCGCCGTGAGCTGCGCCAGCTTCAGGCGGCTGTTGCGGACCGATTCGTTTTCCGCAGACAGAATAGGGCAGTGCTCGTAGAAGCCGGAGAACAGACCCGCCAGATCGTACAGGTAAGCACACATCACGTGCGGCGTGCCGTCACGCGCGACAACCGTCAGCGTCTCTTCAAACTGCAGCAGGCGCGCCGCCAGCTGTGCTTCACGATCTTCCGTGATGGTCACTGTCGCATTCGCCAGTACGTTTTCATCAATGTTCGCCTTACGGAACACCGAGAGCACGCGGGTGTAGGCATACTGCATGTAAGGCGCCGTGTTGCCCTCAAACGCCAGCATGTTATCCCAGTCGAAGATATAGTCGGTGGTACGGTTCTTGGAGAGATCCGCGTATTTCACCGCACCGATACCCACGGCGTTGGCCAGTTTTTCCAGCTCATCGGCAGACATGTCCGGGTTCTTTTCAGCCACCAGACGGCGGGCGCGTTCCAGCGCTTCGTCCAGCAGGTCGGACAGCTTCACGGTACCGCCCGCACGGGTTTTGAACGGCTTGCCGTCTTTACCCAGCATCATGCCGAACATGTGGTGTTCCAGCGGCACGCAATCCGGCACGTAACCGGCTTTACGCACGATGGTCCACGCCTGCATCAGGTGCTGGTGCTGACGGGAGTCGATGTAGTACAGCACGCGGTCAGCATGCAGCGTCTCGTAACGGTATTTCGCACAGGCGATGTCAGTGGTGGTGTAGAGGTAGCCGCCATCCTTTTTCTGGATGATCACGCCCATCGGTTCACCTTCCTTGTTTTTATACTCATCAAGGAACACCACCGTTGCGCCTTCGCTCTCTACCGCCAGGTTTTTCGCTTTCAGGTCAGCCACAATGCCGGGCAGCATTGGGTTATAGAGGCTTTCACCCATCACGTCGTCACGGGTCAGGGTGACGTTCAGACGGTTATAGGTCAGCTGGTTCTGCGACATGGTTATGTCGACAAGCTTGCGCCACATCTCGAGGAAGTATTGGTCGCCACCCTGCAGTTTAACCACGTAGCTGCGCGCGCGCTCGGCAAAGGCTTCGTCTTCGTCGTAGTGTTTTTTGGCTTCGCGGTAGAACCCTTCCAGGTCCGCCAGCGCCATTTCACCCGCGTTTTCCTGCTGCTGTTTTTCCAGGTAAGCAATCAGCATGCCGAACTGGGTACCCCAGTCGCCCACGTGGTTCGCGCGGATCACCTTGTGACCGAGGAACTCGAGCGTGCGCACCGCGGCATCACCGATGATGGTGGAGCGCAGGTGGCCAACGTGCATCTCTTTCGCCACGTTCGGCGCAGAGTAGTCGATCACGACGGTCTGCGCCTCCGGCTGGGAAACGCCCAGACGGTCAGATTTCAGGGCCGCGTCAACGTGGCTTGCCAGGAATGCAGGCTCAAGGAAGATGTTGATAAAGCCCGGACCGGCGATTTCGGTTTTGCTGGCAATGCCGGAAAGATCCAGATGCGTCAGTACCTGCTCAGCGAGCTGTCGCGGCGGCATGCCCAGTTTTTTAGCCACTGCCATCACGCCATTAGCCTGATAGTCGCCAAACTGTACTTTTGCTGACTGACGAACCTGCGGTTCGCAATCCGCAGGTGCGCCTGCGGCAATCAGTGCCTGACTGACTTTTTCGGAGAGAAGAGCCTGAATATTCACCTGGATACCTTACGTTTTTGATGCGGGCTTACAGCCGCCCGCGCCAGTTAAAGAATTTAGGGCGGGAGTATACTGCAAATGCCCTCTGGCGTCAGCATTGCGGGGCCTGAAGATTGCTCAGAATCCAGGCGGTGAAGGTGTGCATAATCATGCAGTCGCAAAAAGCCGGATTCTGCGGTTGGTCAAAACAGGGCAACAGAGTAAATTAGCGGCTTTGCGACATGAAAAGAGAGTGACTTATGGCGAACTGGCAATCCATTGACGAACTGCATGATATTTCCGCAGATTTACCGCGCTTCACCCAGGCGTTCACAGAACTTGCCACCCGTCTTGGTCTGGATATCGCGCCGCTTGAGGCCGATCACATCTCTTTGCGCTGTCATCAGAATGCCACGGCCGAGCGCTGGCGTCGCGGGTTCGAACGGTGCGGCGAGTTGCTCTCCGAGAACATCATCAATGGTCGCCCCATTTGCCTGTTCAAACTGCATGAACCGGTGAACGTGGCGCACTGGCAATTCAGCGTGGTTGAGCTGCCGTGGCCGGCCGAGAAACGCTATCCGCACGAAGGCTGGGAGCATATCGAAATAGTCCTGCCGGGTGAGCCGGAAACGTTGAACGCGCGCGCGCTGGCCCTCCTTTCCGACGAAGGCTTAAGCAAGCCGGGGATTTTTGTGAAGACGAGTTCACCCAAAGGCGAGCGCGAGCGGTTACCTAACCCGACGCTGGCCGTCACTGACGGACAGGTCACGGTGAAGTTTCATCCGTGGACCATTGAGCAGATCGTTGCCAGCGAAGCGTAAGAGATGTGAGTTCACGCCGGGACTGAAAACGGACGGCGTGGCATGATGTTTCGTTTAGTGGAATTTCAGGAGGATTAAATGGCGCTGCTGGAGATTTGTTGTTACAGCGTGGAGTGTGCCGTGACCGCGCAAAAGCACGGGGCTGACCGCATTGAACTGTGTGCGGCACCCAAAGAGGGCGGGCTGACGCCGTCTTATGGCGTGTTGAGGTCTGCCCGTCAGGCCGTCACCATTCCCGTTCACCCGATTATTCGTCCGCGCGGCGGTGATTTTTGTTACACGGCGGGCGAGTTCAGTGCCATGCTTGATGATATCGCACTCGTTCGGGACCTGGGGTTTCCAGGGCTGGTGACCGGCCTGCTGGATGAAGACGGCAACATCGATATACCGCGCATGCGTCAGATTATGAGCGCCGCGCAGGGGCTGGCCGTCACTTTTCATCGCGCATTTGATATGTGCAAAGATCCGCTTCAGACCTTTGAAACGCTTGGAGAACTTGGCGTGGCGCGCATCCTGACATCGGGTCAGCAGGCATCAGCTGAAAAAGGACTGCAATTAATTACGGAACTAAAAGCACATTCCGGTGTTCCAATAATAATGGCGGGTGCGGGAGTCCGCGCCAGCAATCTGGAACGGTTTTTAAACGCAGGGGTAGAAGAGCTGCACAGCTCCGCGGGTAAATGGATACCTTCGCCCATGCGTTATCGCAATACAGGATTGTCAATGTCGACGGATGCTGAAGCGGATGAGTATTCACGCTATGGCGTAGAGGGAGAGTCGGTTGCGGAAATGAAGTCGCTGATTGAGCGCCATCACGTGTAGCAACGTACCGATTTTTACCGCGCATCATGTCGCCCAATATGATGCTTGCTTGTACCAGGCCCCTGCAATTTCAACAGGGGCCTTTTTTTATCCCCTCACCCTAACCCTCTCCCCATAGGGGAGAGGGGACGGCTCGGTGCGGTTTTTCTCCCTCGCCCCTATGGGGAGAGGGCCGGGGTGAGGGGAAAACTACGGCTTCGTCGCAATCAACACCGCACGCATCGGGGCCGGATAGCCTTCGATGGTTTTGCTGTGGTCGGCAGGGTCGAGGAACTGCTCCAGCGATTCGGTGATCATCCAGTCGGTGCGGCGCTGTTCCTCAATTGAGGTCACGCTGACGTCGGCAATCCGCACATCCACAAACCCGCACTTCTCCAGCCAGTTCTTCAGCGCCAGCGCGGAAGGGATGAAGTAAACGTTGCGCATCTGCGCGTAGCGATCGCCCGGGACCAGAACGGCATGTTCATCGCCTTCAATCACCAGCGTTTCCAGCACCAGCTCGCCGCCGCTGACCAGCTGATCCTTCAGTTGCCACAGGTGTTCAAGCGGGGAACGACGGTGGTACAGCACGCCCATGGAGAAGACGGTATCAAAGGCTTTCAGGGCAGGAAGTTGTTCAATGCCCAGCGGCAGCAGGTGCGCGCGCTGGTCGTTACCCAGCAGCTTACGCACCGCTTCAAACTGGCACAGGAACAGCTGCATCGGGTCAATACCTACCGCCAGATGCGCCCCCGCACCAATCATGCGCCACATGTGGTAACCGCTGCCGCAGCCTACGTCCAGAATGGTACGTCCGGTCAGGTCGGAAAGGTGGGGCAGCACGCGATCCCATTTCCAGTCCGAGCGCCATTCGGTATTGATGTTCACGCCGTAAAGTGAAAACGGCCCTTTGCGCCACGGCATCAGGTTACGCATCAGCGTTTCGATGCGGTTGATCTGCCCGGCCGGGAGCGGCTCTTCGCTCTCGGCGGTTACGCTGTGCAGAAGGTCCAGACGATGCGGGGTCAGTTCGGGCAGATACTCCACCGCATTTGACCACTGCTTTAACAGGCCGTGCTGCTGATCGCGCTGCCAGGCGGCAATCTGCGCGGGCAAGGTTTCCAGCCAGTGGGAAAGCTGGTTTTTGGCAATCAGCTGATAGAAGTTGCTGAATTCGATCATGCGGATTCTCCCGCTTTCAGCGCCACCAGAGAGCCAAAGTTAAAGCACTGGAACCACAGTTCGCTGTGCTCAAAACCGGCTTTGCTCAGACGCGCTTTGTGGGTTTCTACGGAATCCGTCAGCATCACGTTTTCGAGCATGCTGCGCTTCTGGCTGATCTCCAGCTCGCTGTAGCCGTTCGCCCGTTTGAAATCGTGGTGCATATTGAACAGCAGTTCGCCAACCTCGGCATCTTCGAAGCTGAATTTCTCCGAGAGCACCAGCGCGCCGCCGGGATTCAGCCCCTGATAAATTTTGTCCAGCAGCAGCTGGCGGTCTTCAGGCACCAGGAACTGCAGGGTGAAATTCAGCACCACCATCGAGGCGTTATTGATCTCAATCTCGCGGATATCGCCTTCCACCACGTCGACCGGAACAGGGGCTTTATACGCGTCAATGTGGCGACGGCAGCGCTCAACCATCGCCGGGGAGTTATCGACGGCAATGATTCGGCAGCCTTCGTGGTGAACGTTACGACGAACCGACAGCGTTGCCGCGCCGAGCGAGCAGCCCAGGTCATAGACCTGCGTGCCGGGTTGAACGAAGCGCTCAGCCAGCATGCCGATCATAGAGATAATATTGGAATAACCGGGAACAGAGCGCTGGATCATATCCGGGAAGACTTCGGCTACCCGTTCATCGAAGGTCCAGTCGCCCAGGCTGGCGATAGGCGCGGAAAAAAGCGTGTCGCGATCTGACATAACGTAAAAATCCGGGAAAAATAAAGTGGCGTATTGTGCGCTAATGGAGGGAGAAAACCAACTCCCACGGCATATACCACAGGTTAGCCAGCACCATCAGCAAAAGCGAACACCAGGTCGCACTCATGCCGGAACGACGCCAGCGGATTAAGCGGTGGTGAAAACCGTAATAGTGCATCAGGCGGCCAGCAATAAGAAGCAGGCCACAGATGTGCACCATCCAGGTTTCTGCGCCATTCATCTCCATAAAAAGCAGCAGGATTAAGGCTGCGGGGATGTATTCGACCGCGTTGCCATGAATGCGGATAGCGCTTTGTAGCTCGGAAAATCCGCCGTCACCGTAAGAGACGCGGTACAGCGTTCTGAGGCGCACAACATCAAATGAAAACTTAATCAGCAGTAATGCACCTAACACCGCATACAGCGCGCTGACCATACAAACTCCCTGTTTTTGGCAGATGGCACTTCACTATGATAGGGGGTGATATCAGAAAAGAGAAGATTGTTGTGGGATGGAAGGGGCGCTGCCCACGGACGGCACCGCAGCCTGCAAGGCCTGCCACAGAGCATCGACCAGTTCGGGCGCCTGGGCGATATCCGGCGTGTGCAAAAAGAGATACGGCGTGGTGGTGTGTTCCCACTTCGCTAACGTTTGCAGCCAGACGGCGAACATCGCCTGATTTTGCTGCATGTTATCGCTGCCGATATACCTGACCATTGGGTTATGCGCGGTCACGATGGCATGGACCGGCACTTTCGGTTTTTTACGCTGAGCTTCAACGATGGCTTCGCTATGGGGGACAGCGCTGTGCACCGGCCGGCTATCGAGGATCACCCGGTTAACGGAACGCTCAAGCAGGCCGCGATTGAGCGCTTTTTCTGCTTCGCCCTTCGCAAAAAATTCAGGATGCCTGACTTCAACGCCGTAGGCGAATTCACGGGGCAGGGCATCCAGGAACTGCCAGAGCGCAGGTAAATCGCGCGGGCCAAACGTGGCGGGCAGCTGGATCCAGTACTGACCGATGCGGTTCGCCAGCGGCGACATGCGCGTAAAAAACTCTTCGGTCAAATCCCCGCAGTTGCGCAGCGCGGCCTGGTGGGAAATGGTGGCCGGAAACTTAAAGCAGAAGCGGAAGTCGTCGGTCGTTTGTTCCCGCCAGCGCGTAACAATCTCGGCTTTAGGGAGCGCATAGAGGGTGGTGTTACCCTCGACACAGTTGAAGTGCCGGGCATACTCCTCAAGGCTGGTGATGCCAAGGCGCACCCATTTCGGGTGCGACCACTGGGGCAGGCCCACGTACATCATAGCGCGCTGACAATCTCATCCGTGCTGCGCACGCGGCCGATGCGCGGGAAAATATGGGTCATGCTGCCCTGGTGCTGTTCAGCGGAGGCCGCGCTGCAGGCATCTTCGGCAATCACCAGGTTAAAGCCCAGCTCCCACGCGTTGCGGGCGGTAGACTCCACGCCGATGTTGGTGGAAATGCCGCACAGGATGATGGTGTCGATGCCGCGACGGCGGAGCTGTAGCTCGAGATCGGTACCGTAAAATGCGCCCCACTGGCGTTTGGTCACTTCGATGTCGCTGTCGCGTTTGCCGAGTGCGGCCGGGTACGTCCACCAGTTTTCAGGCAGGGCGCGTGCGGAAGCCTTTGCATCAACGGGCTGTTTTAACGCTTCAGCGTAATCAGCGGACCAGCCGACGCGCACCATGACAACAGGCGCACCGCTGGCACGACATGTTTCCGCCAGGCGAGCTGCGCGGCTGACCACATCATCCGCGGTATGCGGGCCGCCGGCGAAGGGCAGAATGCCTTCCTGTAAATCAATCACGACAAGTGCGGTTTTACTGGCATCAAGTGTTAACATCGTTACTCCCGTTAAATGAATCACTTCCAGACACCATACGACGTGATGGCCTGTTCCTGGGCGGATAATTTTGTTAATTTTTGTGAGAATGCGCAATAAGAGTGCAGCAAACGACCGCCTGGCCGTGGTTCGCTCTTATCGTCCGGCGGAATTTCCAGTATAATAGCCGCCTTTTTTCATCCAGTTGTGACATACAGAAAGCTGCGACATAGTAGCCTGCATACCAGGCGACATTTAGCCTGCGGCTAATTAAGGGATATCTCATGCGTACAGAATATTGCGGGCAGCTGCGTCAGTCCCACGTCGGACAGCAGGTCACCCTGTGTGGTTGGGTCAATCGTCGTCGTGATCTTGGTAGCCTTATCTTCATCGATATGCGCGACCGCGAAGGTATCGTCCAGGTGTTCTTCGACCCGGATCGCGCAGATGCGTTGAAGCTGGCCTCTGAGCTGCGTAATGAGTTCTGCATTCAGGTTACCGGCACCGTGCGCGCGCGTGACGAGAAAAACGTCAACGCCGACATGGCAACGGGCGCCATCGAAGTGCTGGCGTCCGATCTGGTGATCATCAACCGTGCAGAAGCGCTGCCGCTGGACTCCAACCACGTCAACACTGAAGAAGCGCGTCTGAAATACCGCTACCTGGATCTGCGTCGTCCGGAAATGGCTCAGCGCCTGAAAACCCGTGCGAAAATCACCAGCCTGGTGCGTCGCTTTATGGATGACCACGGTTTCCTCGACATCGAAACCCCAATGCTGACCAAAGCCACGCCGGAAGGCGCGCGCGATTACCTGGTCCCATCCCGCGTTCATAAAGGCAAATTCTACGCGCTGCCGCAGTCTCCACAGCTGTTCAAACAGCTGCTGATGATGTCCGGCTTCGATCGCTACTATCAGATCGTGAAATGCTTCCGCGACGAAGATCTGCGCGCTGACCGCCAGCCAGAATTTACCCAGATCGATGTGGAAACCTCCTTCATGACCGCCGAGCAGGTGCGTGAAGTGATGGAAGCTCTGGTGCGTAGCCTGTGGAACGACGTGAAAGGCGTTGAGCTGGGCGATTTCCCTATCATGACCTTCGCTGAAGCCGAGCGTCGTTACGGCTCTGACAAACCAGACCTGCGTAACCCGATGGAGCTGGTGGACGTAGCAGACCTGGTGAAAGGCGTTGAGTTTGCCGTCTTCGCTGGCCCGGCTAACGATCCTAAAGGCCGTGTGGCCGCCCTGCGTGTACCGGGCGGTGCGGCACTGAGCCGCAAGCAGATCGACGACTACGGCAACTTCATCAAGATCTACGGTGCGAAAGGTCTGGCCTATATTAAAGTGACCGAGCGTGCGAAAGGTCTGGAAGGCATCACCAGCCCGGTAGCGAAATTCCTTAACGCGGACATCGTGGAAGCGATCCTTGAGCGCACCGGCGCGCAGGACGGCGACATGATCTTCTTCGGCGCAGACAACAAGAAAGTCGTGGCGGATGCGATGGGCGCGCTGCGTCTGAAGCTTGGCAAAGACCTGAGCCTGACCGACGAAAACAAATGGGCGCCGCTGTGGGTTATCGACTTCCCAATGTTTGAAGACGACGGTGAAGGCGGCCTGACCGCAATGCACCACCCGTTCACCTCGCCAAAAGACATGACGGCGGCAGAGCTGAAAGCGGCACCGGAAGATGCGGTCGCCAACGCTTATGACATGGTCATCAACGGCTACGAAGTGGGCGGCGGTTCCGTGCGTATTCACAGCGGTGAAATGCAGCAGACCGTGTTCGGCATTCTGGGCATCAACGAGCAGGAGCAGCGCGAGAAGTTTGGCTTCCTGCTGGACGCCCTGAAATACGGTACGCCGCCGCACGCGGGCCTGGCCTTCGGTCTTGACCGACTGACCATGCTGCTGACCGGCACCGATAACATTCGTGATGTTATTGCCTTCCCGAAAACCACTGCCGCAGCGTGTCTGATGACCGAGGCGCCAAGCTTTGCCAACCCGGCCTCTCTGGCCGAGCTGGGCATTGAAGTGGTGAAGAAGGAAGAGAAAAACTGATATGGCATATAAGCTTCCCGTTTCGGTCCTGGTGGTCATTTATGCAGAAGACACGAAGCGGGTGCTGATGTTGCAGCGGCGCGATGACCCTGATTTCTGGCAGTCGGTTACCGGCAGTCTGGAAGAGGGGGAAACCGCGTCGCAGGCCGCCGCGCGCGAAGTAAAGGAAGAGGTCACCATTGACGTTGCCCGCGAGCAACTGACCCTGAAGGACTGCCAGCGCACGGTGGAGTTTGAAATTTTTAGCCATTTACGTCATCGCTACGCGCCGGGTACCGAGCGCAATACGGAGTCGTGGTTCTGTCTCGCGCTCCCCCATGAACGGGAGATCGTGTTTACCGAACACCTGACCTACCGCTGGGTGAATGCGGCGGATGCCGCCGCACTGACCAAGTCGTGGAGCAACCGGCAGGCGATTGAAGAATTTGTAATTAACGCAGCCTGAGAAGGCGCGATTTTTGGAGAACTTTTTATGGCAGGTCATAGTAAGTGGGCCAACACCAAACACCGCAAAGCGGCACAGGATGCCAAGCGCGGTAAGATCTTTACCAAAATCATTCGCGAGCTGGTGACAGCAGCGCGTCTGGGCGGCGGCGACCCGGCATCTAACCCGCGTCTGCGCGCGGCGGTAGATAAAGCGCTGTCAAACAACATGACGCGTGACACCCTGAACCGTGCAATCGCACGTGGCGTGGGCGGTGACGAAGACGCGAACATGGAAACCATCATTTATGAAGGTTACGGCCCTGGCGGTACTGCGGTGATGGTTGAGTGTCTGTCCGACAACCGTAACCGTACCGTTGCGGAAGTGCGCCACGCGTTCACCAAAACCGGTGGCAACCTGGGCACTGACGGTTCCGTTGCTTACCTGTTCAGCAAAAAAGGCGTCATCTCCTTCGAGAAAGGCGACGAAGATGCGATCATGGAAGCGGCGCTGGAAGCCGGTGCGGAAGACGTGGTGACCTTCGATGACGGCGCTATCGACGTTTATACCGCGTGGGAAGAGATGGGTGCCGTGCGCGACGCGCTGGAAGCGGCTGGCCTGAAAGCGGACAACGCTGAAGTCTCCATGATCCCGTCCACCAAAGCGGACATGGATGCGGAAACGGCACCGAAACTGCTGCGTCTGATCGACATGCTCGAAGACTGCGACGACGTGCAGGAAGTGTACCACAACGGTGAAATCTCTGATGAGGTTGCAGCGACTCTCTGATGAGAGCGTTTAAACCCGTTACAGGAGACGCGTGATGTCGATTATTCTCGGGATTGACCCAGGCTCACGCGTCACCGGTTATGGCGTTATCCGTCAGGTGGGACGCCAGTTAACCTACCTGGGCAGCGGCTGTATTCGCACCAAAGTGGACGATCTTCCTTCGCGCCTGAAGCTCATTTATGCGGGCGTGTCGGAGATCATCACCCAGTTTCAGCCGGACTATTTCGCCATCGAGCAGGTCTTTATGGCGAAAAACGCCGATTCAGCGCTAAAGCTCGGTCAGGCGCGCGGTGTCGCCATCGTCGCTGCCGTGAACCAGGATTTGCCGGTATTCGAATACGCGGCACGTCAGGTCAAGCAGACGGTGGTGGGCATTGGGAGCGCGGAGAAAAGCCAGGTGCAGCATATGGTGCGTACCCTGCTGAAGCTTCCCGCGAACCCGCAGGCCGACGCCGCGGATGCGCTGGCGATTGCGATTACCCACTGTCACGTCAGCCAGAACGCGATGCAAATGAGCGAGTCGCGGCTCAATCTGGCGCGAGGCAGGTTACGATAATCAGAAATCAGGCTGGATAAACATCCAGCCTTTTTTTATTATGTCGGCAGTTAATTTCTCCCAGAACGCAGGAGCGTCACGTGATAGGCAGACTCAGAGGCATCATCATTGAAAAACAACCCCCGTTAGTGCTGCTGGAAGTGGGTGGCGTGGGCTATGAAGTCCATATGCCGATGACCTGCTTCTACGAGCTGCCGGACGCGGGCAAAGAGGCGATTGTCTTTACCCAGTTTGTGGTGCGTGAAGATGCCCAGCTGCTGTACGGATTCAATAACAAGCAGGAACGCACCCTGTTCCGCGAGCTGATTAAAACTAACGGCGTCGGTCCGAAGCTGGCGCTGGCGATTTTGTCCGGCATGTCGGCACCACAGTTTGTGAATGCCGTTGAGCGCGAAGATCCTGCGGCGCTGATTAAGCTCCCGGGCATTGGTAAGAAAACCGCCGAGCGCCTGATTGTCGAGATGAAAGACCGCTTTAAAGGTCTGCATGGCGATCTGTTCACTCCGGCTGCCGATTTGGTACTGACCTCTCCTGGCGGCCCTGCAACGGATGATGATGCCGAGCAGGAAGCGGTTGCCGCGCTGGTGGCGCTGGGCTATAAACCTCAGGAGGCCAGCCGAATGGTGAGCAAAATTGCCAAACCGGACGCCAGCAGTGAAACCCTGATTCGTGAAGCGCTGCGCGCTGCATTGTGAGGTAAAGGATGATTGAAGCAGACCGCCTGGTGTCGGCAGGCACTATTCAGGCAGATGACGTGGTGGATCGCGCGATCCGCCCAAAACTGCTTGATGAGTATATCGGCCAGCCGCAGGTTCGTTCCCAGATGGAGATTTTCATCCAGGCGGCAAAGCTGCGCGGCGATGCGCTCGATCACCTGCTCATTTTTGGCCCTCCGGGTTTAGGCAAAACTACGCTGGCGAATATCGTTGCCAATGAAATGGGCGTCAACCTGCGCACCACCTCCGGCCCCGTGTTGGAGAAGGCGGGCGATCTCGCGGCGATGTTGACCAACCTCGAACCGCATGACGTGCTGTTTATCGATGAGATCCACCGCCTGTCGCCGGTGGTCGAGGAAGTGCTCTATCCGGCGATGGAAGATTACCAGCTGGATATCATGATCGGTGAAGGCCCGGCCGCGCGCTCCATCAAAATCGATCTGCCGCCGTTTACCCTGATTGGCGCCACCACCCGCGCCGGGTCGTTGACCTCTCCGCTGCGCGACCGTTTCGGCATAGTGCAGCGTCTCGAGTTTTACCAGGTGGCGGATCTCCAGCACATCGTTGGCCGTAGCGCCCGCTATATGGGGCTCGAAATGAGCGAAGAGGGCGCGTTTGAAGTGGCGAAGCGTTCCCGCGGTACGCCGCGTATCGCCAACCGCCTGCTGCGCCGCGTGCGTGACTTTGCCGAGGTGAAGCACGATGGCTCGATTTCCGCGGAGATCGCCGCTCAGGCGCTGGATATGCTTAACGTCGATGCCGAAGGCTTTGACTATATGGACCGTAAACTGCTGCTGGCGGTGCTGGACAAGTTCTTTGGCGGCCCTGTCGGGCTGGATAACCTGGCTGCGGCTATTGGGGAAGAGCGTGAGACGATTGAAGATGTGCTGGAGCCGTATCTGATCCAGCAGGGCTTCCTGCAACGCACCCCGCGTGGACGTATGGCAACGGTGCGGGCGTGGAATCATTTCGGCATTACGCCCCCGGCAATGCCGTAATGTTGTGTTCCCTCTCCCTGAGGGAGAGGGCCAGGTGAGGACTTCAGCGCCCTCCATGTTAATTCACGGTCTTTTTCATCATACTGAAGATAAACAGCACCGCCGCACTCAGCACCACTGACGGCCCCGCAGGCGTGTCATAGAACGCCGAGAACGTTAACCCACCCGTTACCGCAATCATTCCGATAATCACGGCTACGCCGGCCATCTGCTCCGGCGTACGGGCAAAACGACGCGCCGTGGCGGCTGGGATGATCAGCAGAGACGTAATAATCAGCGCGCCGACAAACTTCATTGCGACACCAATCGTTAACGCCGTCACCAGCATCAGCAGCAGTTTTACGCGCTGCAGCTTCACGCCGTCGACAAATGCCAGATCCGGACTGACGGTCATGGCAAGTAAATTCCGCCACTGCCAGAGCAGAATAGCGAGCACCACCACCACGCCAACGGCGATAGCGATGAGATCTTCCGGCGTCACGGCCAGCAGGTCGCCGAAGAGGTAGGCCATCAGATCCACGCGGATGTTTGACATCAGGCTGACCACCACCAGGCCCAGAGACAGGGCACTGTGCGCCATAATGCCAAGCAGCGTATCAATGGCGAGGTGAGGGCGTTTTTCCAGCCAGACCAGACCGGCGGCCAGCAGCAGCGTGACCACAATCACCGCGTAGAAGGGGTTCACATCCAGCAGCAGACCAAAGGCTACGCCCAGCAGGGACGCATGCGCCAGGGTATCGCCAAAATAGGACATTCTGCGCCAGACAACAAACGAGCCGAGCGGGCCCGCGGCGCAGGCAAGCATAATCCCGGCCAGCCAGCCGGGCAGTAACAGTTCAATCATGAGTGTCCATTTCCCCGACGCAGTACGATTCGTCCCTGTAAATCATGGCGATGATTATGATGATGACGGTAAATACCCAGCTGTTCAGCGCCGCGTGGGCCGAACATGGAGATAAACTCCGGGTGCATTGACACCACTTCAGGCGTACCGGAGCAGCAGATATGGTGGTTGAGGCACAGCACTTCGTCGGTTTTTGCCATCACCAGATGCAGGTCGTGCGACACCATCAGCACGGCGCAATCAAGCTCCCGACGGAGCTGGTCGATCAAATCATAAAGCGCAACCTGACCATTCACATCCACACCCTGAGTTGGTTCATCCAGTACCAGCAGCTGCGGGCTGCTCAGCAGCGCGCGGGCAAGCAAAACACGCTGAGTTTCACCGCCGGACAGTTTTTGCAGCGGCGCATCGACAAGATGGCCCGCCTGCACGCGTTTCAGCGCCGGGAGAATATCGGCTTTACGGGTGCCGGGGCGCAGACGCAGGAAACGGCTGACCGTCAGCGGCAGCGTGGCGTCGAGATGAAGTTTTTGCGGCACATAACCAATACGCAATTTTTCCTCGCGCTTAATCACGCCTTCATCGGGTGCGACCAGACCCAGCACCACGCGCACCAGGGTGGATTTGCCTGCGCCATTGGGGCCGAGCAGCGTCAGAATTTTGCCGGGCTTCAGATCGAGCGACACGTCAGAGAGGACGCGGTGCTGCCCGAATGAGACCGAAATATTTTCAAGAAAAACCAATGTCGTCATGTCATTTTAAGCTTGAAGAAGTCAACGAATGTTATAATATCACATTCCACGCATTCACTACGATGATTAGTCGCATTATGTTACATAAAAATACGCTTCTTTTCGCAGCATTATCCGCTGCCCTTTGGGGTACAACCGCACAAGATGTTAACGCTGCGGTTGTCGCTTCGCTTAAACCACTCGGATTCATCGCGTCGGCCATTGCCGACGGGGTAACGGAAACCCAGGTTCTGCTCCCTGATGGTGCATCTGAGCATGACTATTCCCTGCGCCCGTCAGATGTAAAACGCTTACAAAACGCGGACTTAGTCGTCTGGATTGGTCCTGAAATGGAAGCGTTTATGCAAAAGTCAGCAAAACAGGTTGCTGGCGAAAAACAGGTCGCGATTGCCGAACTCTCCGGCGTGAAACCGTTGCTCATGAAAGGGGCGGATGACGACGGCGACGAACATGACCATCATGCCGCAGACGGCGAAAAAGGTGATGGAGATCACCATCACGGCGAGTACAACATGCATCTTTGGTTATCCCCAGAGATAGCGGGGCTTTCAGCGGTTGCAATCCACGACAAATTAGTGGAACTTATGCCGCAAAGTCGAGCCAAACTAGACGCCAACCTGAAGGATTTTGAGGCACAATTAGCCGCAACCGATAAGCAGGTTGGTAATGAGCTCGCACCGTTGAAAGGTAAAGGGTATTTCGTTTTTCATGACGCCTACGGCTATTACGAAAAACACTACGGTTTGACCCCACTGGGCCACTTCACCGTCAACCCTGAAATTCAGCCTGGTGCGCAGCGTTTACATGAAATCAGAACACAGTTGGTTGAGCAAAAAGCGACATGCGTTTTTGCTGAGCCACAGTTCAGGCCAGCGGTCGTAGAAGCCGTGGCCAGGGGAACATCCGTGCGCATGGGAACCCTTGACCCGCTAGGTACGAATATCCAGTTGAGCAAAGCGAGCTATTCGCAGTTCCTCAGCCAACTGGCGAACCAGTATGCGAGCTGCCTGAAAGGAGATTAACGAGGAAGTGAATACGTGCAACAGATAGCCCGCTCTGTCGCCCTGGCATTTAACAATCTGCCACGACCCCACCGCGTTATGCTGGGGTCGCTTACAGTTCTCACCTTAGCGGTCGCCGTCTGGCGGCCCTATGTTTACCACCCGAGTTCTGCCCCTATCATTAAAACCATTGAGCTTGAAAAGAGCGAAATCCGTTCTTTGCTGCCTGAAGCCAGTGAGCCTATCGACCAGGCGGCTCAGGAAGATGAAGCTATCCCGCAGGATGAGCTGGACGATAAAACCGAGAACGAGGCGGGTATCCACGAATATGTTGTCTCTACCGGGGATACGCTGAGTAGCGTGCTGAACCAGTACGGCATAGACATGGGCAATATCAGCCAGCTGGCGGCTGCGGATAAAGATCTTCGTAACCTGAAAATCGGACAGCAGCTCTCCTGGACATTAACGGCGGATGGCGATCTCCAGCGTCTGACCTGGGAAATGTCCCGCCGCGAAACCCGCACCTACGATCGCACTGCAAACGGTTTCAAAATGACCAGCGAAATGCAGAAGGGCGACTGGGTTAACAGCGTTCTGAAAGGTACCGTGGGCGCGAGCTTTGTCTCCAGCGCGCGAGATGCAGGCCTGACCAGCGCTGAAATCAGCTCGGTGATCAAAGCCATGCAGTGGCAGATGGATTTTCGCAAGCTGAAGAAGGGCGATGAGTTCTCCGTCCTGATGTCCCGCGAAATGCTGGACGGCAAGCGCGAGCAAAGCCAGCTGTTGGGCGTACGTCTGCGCTCCGAAGGCAAAGATTACTACGCGATTCGTGCCGAAGACGGTAAGTTCTATGACCGCAGCGGTACGGGCCTTGCAAAAGGTTTCCTGCGCTTCCCGACGGCAAAACAGTTCCGCGTCTCCTCTAACTTTAACCCGCGTCGTCTGAACCCGGTAACCGGGCGCGTCGCGCCGCACCGTGGCGTTGACTTTGCCATGCCGCAGGGCACGCCGGTACTGGCGGTTGGAGATGGCGAAGTGGTGGTGGCCAAGCGTAGCGGTGCCGCCGGATATTATGTCGCGGTACGTCATGGTCGTACTTATACGACCCGCTATATGCACCTGCGTAAGCTGCTGGTGAAGCCGGGCCAGAAGGTGAAGCGTGGTGACCGTATCGCGATCTCCGGCAATACCGGACGCTCTACCGGCCCGCACCTGCACTATGAAGTGTGGATCAACCAGCAGGCCGTGAACCCGCTGACGGCGAAACTGCCGCGCACCGAAGGCCTGACAGGTAAAGATCGTACTGATTATCTGGCGCAGGTGAAAGAGGTGATGCCGCAGCTGAGCTTAAACTAAGCCCTCTGTTTTTGTTAAAAAAGCCGGCGCACACTGACGCCGGCTTTTTCTTTTGTGCGTGGACGACTGCCTCGCTACACTATCTGAATAAAATTTTGCGTCATCAGACCCTGGATCCAGCATGGAAACCAAAAAAAACAATATTGAATACATTCCTGAGTTTGAAAAATCCTTCCGCCATCCGCGCAACTGGGGCGCCTGGCTTGGTGTCTACGCCTTTGCGGGGATGGCGATGCTGCCTGCCTCTGTTCGCGATCCCGTTCTGGGGAAAATTGGCCGTCTGGCCGGGCGTTTAGGCAAGAGCGCCCGCCGCCGCGCGCAGATCAACCTCTATTACTGTTTTCCTGAGAAAAGCGACGCCGAGCGCGAGGCAATCATTGATGAGATGTATACCACCGCGCCGCAGGCAATGGCGATGATGGCGGAACTGGCGCTGAAAGGGCCGGATAAAATCGTCGATCGCGTTGACTGGAAAGGGCTGGACATCATCGAGGAGATGCGCCGCAATGACGAGAAAGTCATTTTCCTCGTCCCCCACGGCTGGGGCGTTGATATTCCGGCGATGCTGATGGCGTCTCAGGGCCAGAAAATGGCGGCGATGTTCCATAACCAGGGAAATAAAATCTACGATTTTGTCTGGAATACGGTGCGTCGTCGTTTTGGCGGACGTTTGCATGCGCGTAACGATGGCATTAAGCCCTTCATTCAGTCGGTACGTCAGGGGTACTGGGGATACTATCTGCCGGATCAGGACCACGGCCCCGAGCACAGCGAGTTTGTCGATTTCTTTGCGACCTATAAAGCGACGCTCCCCGCGATTGGTCGCCTGATGAAGGTCTGTCGTGCCCGCGTAATCCCGCTATTCCCGGTCTATGACGGCAAAACGCATCGCCTGAGTATTGAGGTTCGTCCGCCGATGGATGATCTGCTGACCGCTGACGACCACACGATCGCGCGTCGAATGAACGAAGAGGTGGAAATTCTGGTGGGGCCGCATGCCGAACAGTACACGTGGATCCTGAAGCTGCTTAAAACGCGTAAGCCGGGTGAAACTGAGCCCTATAAACGCAAAGAGCTTTATCCGCGGAAATAAAAAAAGCCCTCTCCATCTGGAGAGGGCTTTTTAACACAGACATTATTACTCGACGGTCATAACGCGCGTGGTGTTGGTTGAGCCGATGGTGCTCATCACGTCGCCCTGGGTCACAATGACGATATCACCGGACACCAGATAGCCTTTGTCGCGCAGCAGGTTTACGGCATCGTGCGCCGCAGCTACGCCGTCACTGGTGCTGTCGAAGTGAACCGGCGTCACGCCGCGGTACAGCGCCGTCAGGTTCAGGGTACGTTCGTGACGGGACATGGCGAAGATCGGCAGACCAGAGCTGATACGAGAGGTCATCAGCGCGGTGCGGCCAGATTCGGTCATGGTGATGATCGCGGTAACGCCCTTCAGATGGTTTGCCGCGTACATCGCAGACATCGCTATCGCTTCTTCCACGTTGTCGAACTGCACGTCCAGACGGTGTTTAGAGACGTTGATGCTTGGGATCTTTTCAGCGCCCAGGCAGACGCGCGCCATAGCGGCCACGGTTTCTGCCGGATACTGGCCCGCAGCGGTTTCCGCAGAGAGCATCACCGCATCGGTACCGTCCAGCACGGCGTTAGCCACATCCATGACTTCTGCACGGGTTGGCATTGGGTTGGTGATCATCGATTCCATCATCTGAGTGGCGGTGATCACCGCGCGGTTCAGCTGACGTGCGCGACGAATCAGCGCTTTCTGGATCCCTACCAGCTCAGGGTCGCCAATTTCCACGCCCAGGTCACCGCGCGCAACCATCACCACGTCAGACGCGAGGATCACATCGTCCATGGCATCCTGATCGCAAACGGCTTCCGCGCGTTCAACTTTCGCGACGATTTTAGCATCGCAGCCTGCATCACGTGCCAGACGACGCGCATAGTTCAGATCTTCACCGCAGCGCGGGAAGGAGACCGCCAGGTAGTCAACGCCGATCAGCGCAGCCGTCACGATGTCCGCTTTGTCTTTATCGGTAAGCGCTTCTGCAGAGAGGCCGCCGCCCAGTTTGTTGATGCCTTTATTGTTGGAGAGCGGGCCGCCGACGGTGACTTCGGTGAACACTTTCATGCCCTGAACTTCCAGCACCTTCAGCTGTACGCGACCGTCGTCGAGCAGCAGGATATCGCCCGGCACCACGTCAGCCGGCAGGCCTTTATAGTCGATACCGACTTTCTCTTTATCGCCTTCGCCTTTGCCCAGGTTGGCATCAAGCAGGAATTTGTCGCCGATATTGAGGAAAACCTTACCCTCTTTAAAGGTCGATACACGAATTTTTGGACCCTGCAAATCGCCGAGGATAGCAACGTGGCGGCCCAGTTTGGCTGCGATTTCACGCACTTTATCGGCACGTAATTTATGGTCTTCTGGCGTACCGTGAGAGAAGTTCATACGCACCACGTTGGCGCCGGCGGCGATAATTTTCTCAAGATTATTATCGCGGTCGGTGGCCGGGCCTAAGGTGGTTACGATCTTGGTTCTGCGAAGCCTTCTGGACATGTAATACTCCGTTGACTGAAACAACTTTGGTGTTGCGTGAACATTGAATCGGCCTTCATCTGATGCAAGGCAGCGGAGAGTGGACCGAATGCCGTAAATCGTTACATCGTAATTATTGGTTACGTCTTCGTTATCAACTATCAGGGAACATCGCTCTTTATAAGCAATTCTTTATCAAAACGCGATTCCTTCAGCGCTTCCTTGACCCGCTTCAAGTTATCCCGGAATTTTGCGCCCCGACGCAAGGTAAAACCGGTTGCCAGCACGTCAATCACGGTGAGCTGCGCCAGTCGGGAAACCATCGGCATATAAATGTCGGTGTCTTCCGGCACGTCGAGGGTGATCGCCAGCGTCGCCTCACGGGCCAGCGGCGTGCCTGCCGTGGTGAGGGCAATCACCATGGCATCGTTTTCACGGGCCAGCTGCGCCAGCTCTACCTGACTCTTGGTGCGCCCGGTGTGCGAAATCAGTACCACGACGTCATCTTCACTGCAATTCATACAGCTCATGCGTTGCAGCACAATGTCATCGGAATAAATAACTGGGACGTTAAAGCGGAAAAATTTATTCATGGCGTCATGCGCCACGGCCGCCGACGACCCGAGACCAAAGAACGCAATCCGCTTGGCCTGGGTGAGCAAATCCACCGCGCGATTCACGGAACTCATGTCCAGAGACTGGCGGACGTGGTCAAGCGAAGCCATAGCCGATTCAAAAATTTTCGCGGTATAGGCATCAACGCTGTCGTCTTCATCCACATTACGATTAACATATGGGGTGCCGTTAGCCAGACTTTGTGCCAGATGCAGTTTAAAATCAGGAAAGCCGCGCGTTTCGAGGCTGCGGCAAAAGCGATTGACCGTCGGTTCGCTAACACCCGCTTCCTGTGCCAGAGCGGCGATGCTTGAATGAATCGCCTGAGCGGGGGAGGCGAGAATGACCTCGGCCACTTTTCGCTCGGATTTGCTAAGGTGTTCCAGTTGAAACTGGATTTTTTCCAGCATGTTCATGTTAACAGGACGCTCATGGGTGTAAACGATTTCATAAATTGATGAAATCGTGATTCGATTTAGCCGATATTACCCTTGTGGCTTCCATTAAGGGTAACAATCGACAAGATAATGTTGTTGTTTTTTTTCATTACTTGATCGGTGTCGGGTTTTGCTGTGACCCCGTTGCGCAAAGAAACGACGGTTGTTGCGTCATTGCGCCGTCGTAATCCTCCAAAGGGGGAAAAATCGCGTTATCGCACGCGACGATAAGCGCTAATGGTTTCGGGAATGACGTAAAAGCAGTACAGTGCATTGTAATAAAATTACAACGATACCTGGCAGAAGTACCAGGTGATCCAACTGAGGAGAATGACATGGCGGTAACGCAAACAGCCCAGGCATGTGACCTGGTCATTTTCGGCGCGAAAGGCGACCTTGCACGCCGAAAATTGCTGCCTTCCCTGTATCAACTGGAGAAAGCGGGCCAAATTCATCCGGATACCCGTATCCTGGGTGTTGGGCGCGCAGACTGGGATAAGGACGCTTATACCAAAGTCGTCCGCGAGGCGCTCGAAACTTTCATGAAGGAAAAAATTGATGAAAGTTTGTGGGATACCCTGAGTGGACGCCTCGATTTCTGCAACCTGGACGTCAACGACGTCAGCGCGTTTACCCGCTTAGGCGCGATGCTGGATCAGAAAAACCGTGTCACCATTAACTATTTCGCCATGCCGCCAAGCACCTTCGGCGCCATCTGCAAAGGTCTGGGTGAAGCCAAACTGAACGCCAAACCGGCGCGCGTCGTGATGGAGAAGCCGCTGGGTACGTCGCTGGCAACCTCGCGTGAAATCAACGACCAGGTGGGCGAGTTCTTTGAAGAGTGCCAGGTCTACCGTATCGACCACTATCTCGGTAAAGAGACGGTACTGAACCTGCTGGCGCTGCGTTTCGCTAACTCCCTGTTTGTGAATAACTGGGACAACCGCACTATCGACCACGTGGAAATCACCGTGGCGGAAGAGGTGGGGATTGAAGGTCGCTGGGGTTACTTTGACCAGGCCGGTCAGATGCGCGACATGATCCAGAACCACCTGCTGCAAATTCTGTGCATGATTGCCATGTCTCCACCGTCTGACCTGACGGCTGACAGCATCCGTGATGCAAAAGTGAAAGTGCTGAAGTCACTGCGCCGCATCGATCGCTCCAACGTGCGTGAGAAGACCGTCCGCGGCCAGTACACCGCCGGGTTTGCGCAAGGCAAAAAAGTGCCGGGCTACCTGGAAGAAGAGGGCGCTAACAAGTCCAGCAACACCGAGACGTTCGTGGCGATCCGCGTGGATATCGACGATTGGCGCTGGGCGGGCGTTCCGTTCTACCTGCGCACCGGTAAACGTCTGCCGGCCAAATGTTCCGAAGTGGTGGTTTACTTCAAAAACCCGGAACTGAACCTGTTCAAAGAGTCCTGGCAGGAACTGCCGCAGAACAAACTGACTATTCGTCTGCAGCCGGACGAAGGGGTGGATATCCAGATCCTGAACAAAGTGCCGGGGCTGGATCATAAACACAACCTGCAGACCACCAAGCTGGATCTGAGCTACTCCGAGACCTTTAACCAGACGCACCTGGCTGATGCTTACGAGCGTCTGCTGCTGGAAACCATGCGCGGTATCCAGGCGCTGTTCGTGCGCCGCGATGAAGTGGAAGAGGCGTGGAAATGGGTCGACTCCATCACCGAAGCCTGGGCGGCCGATCAGGATGCGCCAAAACCGTATCAGGCGGGTACATGGGGACCTGTCGCGTCGGTGGCGATGATCACCCGCGATGGCCGCTCCTGGAACGAGTTTGAGTAAGATAATCCTCTAGCTCGAAAGTGTTATTTTACCGGTAACATGATCTAACACAGCTAGTGGCACAATTTTCAACTTTTAAGCTCCGCGTGGATTCACCCGCGGAGCTTTTTTTATTACACTGCCGGAAGTGATTTTGCCCCTGAGCTCCGGACAGCAAGCGTTTCAGCGTTGTTAACAACTGCCAGCGACTTTGTAAACTCCCGAGCCGGACAGATAATTTAGAGGAGCTTTTATGAATCCGACATTGTTACGCGTAACACAGCGCATTATCGAGCGCTCGAAAGAGACCCGTTCGGCCTACCTCGCCCGGATTGAACAGGCAAAGAGCAGCACCGTCCACCGATCTCAGCTGGCCTGCGGGAACCTGGCGCACGGCTTCGCCGCCTGCCAGCCTGATGATAAAGCGTCGCTGAAAAGCATGTTGCGTAACAATATCGCCATCATTACCTCCTATAACGATATGCTTTCCGCACACCAGCCGTATGAGGTCTATCCCGCTATCATCCGCAACGCGCTGCACAGCGTAAATGCGGTGGGCCAGGTGGCGGGCGGCGTACCTGCCATGTGCGACGGCGTGACGCAGGGGCAGGACGGCATGGAGCTGTCCCTGCTGAGCCGCGAAGTGATTGCCATGTCTGCCGCGGTGGGGCTGTCACACAATATGTTCGATGGCGCGCTGTACCTCGGCGTATGCGACAAGATTGTCCCGGGCCTGGTGATGGCGGCGCTGTCGTTTGGGCATCTGCCTGCGATCTTCGTCCCGTCCGGCCCAATGGCGAGCGGTCTGCCGAACAAAGAAAAAGTGCGTATCCGCCAGCTGTACGCGGAAGGGAAAGCAGACCGTCAGGCGCTGCTGGAGGCGGAAGCCGCGTCCTATCATGCGCCGGGGACCTGTACGTTCTACGGTACGGCTAACACTAACCAGATGGTCGTGGAATTTATGGGAATGCAGCTTCCGGGCTCGTCCTTCATCCAGCCGGATGCGCCGCTGCGCAAGGCGCTGACAGAGGCCGCGGCCCGTCAGGTCACGCGTCTGACCGGCAACGGCAACGAATGGATGCCGATGGGCAAAATGGTCGACGAAAAGGTCATCGTCAACGGGATTGTCGCGCTGCTGGCAACCGGGGGGTCAACCAACCACACCATGCACCTGGTGGCCATGGCGCGTGCGGCGGGCATTCTGATTAACTGGGATGACTTCTCCGAGATCTCTTCCGTGGTGCCGCTGATGGCGCGCCTGTACCCGAACGGTCCGGCGGATATTAACCACTTCCAGGCCGCAGGCGGTGTACCGCTGCTGATGCGCGAGCTGCTGAAAGGCGGGCTGCTGCATGAAGACGTGAATACCGTGGCGGGCTTTGGCCTTCAGCGCTACACCCAGGAGCCGTGGCTGAACAACGGCGAGCTGGACTGGCGTGAAGGGGCGAGCGCGTCTCTTGATGCGCAGGTGATTGCCACTATCGACAAACCGTTCTCTCCTCACGGCGGCACCAAAGTGCTGAGCGGCAACCTCGGTCGTGCGGTAATGAAGACCTCTGCCGTACCGGAAGAGAACCAGGTTATCGAAGCGCCGGCGGTGGTATTTGAAAGCCAGCATGACGTGTTACCCGCCTTTGACGCCGGTCTGCTCGATAAAGACTGCGTGGTGGTGGTGCGTCACCAGGGGCCTAAAGCCAACGGGATGCCAGAATTACATAAACTTATGCCACCACTTGGTGTATTATTGGACCGCCGTTTCAAAATTGCGCTAGTCACCGATGGACGCCTCTCCGGGGCATCCGGTAAAGTGCCTTCAGCCATCCACGTGACGCCGGAAGCCTACGATGGTGGTCTGCTGGCGAAAGTACGCGACGGTGACATGATCCGCGTGAACGGCCAGACGGGCGAGTTAACCCTGCTGGTGGATGACGCCGAGCTGGCGGCACGTCAGCCCCATATTCCTGACCTGAGCGCATCGCGCGTGGGGACCGGACGCGAACTGTTCAGCGCGCTGCGTGAGAAACTCTCCGGTGCGGAGCAGGGCGCAACCTGTATTACGTTTTAAGACGACTTGATTTTAACGATCTGGCGAGAGAAAACTCTGATGAAAAACTGGAAAACAAGTGCAGAAGCAATCCTGACCACTGGCCCTGTCGTGCCGGTTATCGTGGTAAACAAGCTGGAGCACGCTGTACCGATGGCGAAAGCGCTGGTTGCGGGTGGCGTTCGCGTTCTGGAAGTGACCCTGCGCACCGCCTGCGCGATGGATGCTATCCGCGCTATCGCGAAAGAAGTACCGGACGCCATCATCGGTGCGGGCACCGTTCTCAACGCGCAGCAGCTGGCGGAAGTGACCGAAGCGGGCGCGCAGTTCGCCATCAGCCCTGGCCTGACCGAGCCGCTGCTGAAAGCCGCCACGGAAGGTACTATTCCGCTGATCCCTGGCATCAGCACCGTCTCTGAACTGATGCTGGGCATGGACTACGGTCTGAAAGAGTTCAAATTCTTCCCGGCTGAAGCGAACGGCGGCACCAAAGCGCTGCAGGCGATTGCGGGTCCCTTCTCTCAGGTACGCTTCTGTCCGACGGGCGGTATCTCTCCTGCCAACTACCGTGACTACCTGGCGCTGAAAAGCGTGCTGTGCATCGGCGGTTCATGGCTGGTTCCGGCGGATGCGCTGGAAGCGGGCGACTGGGATCGCATCACCAAACTGGCTCGTGAAGCGGTTGAAGGCGCGAAGCAGTAAGCCACTCGCCGCATGAAAAACGGGCCTTACGGCCCGTTTTTTTATCCTGCAACCTTGACGCTCGCAGCAGCCGCTTTCGCTCTTGCCACAGCGTCGTCAACGTTATCTCCGGTGGCTAATGCCACGCCAAGACGGCGAGTTCCGTCGATCTCCGGCTTGCCGAACAGACGTACCTGCAATCCTGCGCCCACTGCCCCGTCGACGTTATCAAACGTGACGTTCTGGCTGGTTAACTGCGGCAGGATCACCGCCGAGGCGGCAGGGCCATACTGACGTACACCGCCGACGGGCAGGCCGAGGAACGCGCGCACGTGCAGGGCGAACTCGGAGAGATCCTGCGAAATCAGCGTGACCATGCCGGTGTCATGCGGGCGAGGGGAGACTTCGCTGAAAATCACCTCATCACCGCACACAAACAGCTCCACGCCGAACAGGCCATAGCCGCCCAGCGCCAGGACGGTTTTACGGGCGATCTCCTGAGCACGCTCCAGCGCCAGGGTGCTCATCTGCTGCGGCTGCCAGGATTCGCGGTAATCGCCATCCTCCTGACGGTGACCAATCGGGTCGCAGAAATGGACGCCGTCAACGGCGCTGACGGTCAGCAGGGTGATTTCGAAATCAAACTTCACGACGCCTTCGACGATTACGCGACCGGCTCCGGCACGGCCACCCTGCTGGGCATAATCCCACGCGTTATCCAGGGTACCGCTGTCGCGAATAAAGCTCTGTCCTTTTCCGGAGGAGCTCATCACCGGCTTAACGATGCACGGGTAACCAATTTCCTCGACGGCCTGCAGGAACGCGGCCTTATCGCCAGCAAAACGGTAGCTCGAGGTGGGCAATCCCAGCTCTTCCGCCGCCAGGCGACGAATGCCTTCGCGGTTCATGGTCAGCTTTGCGGCTTTCGCACAGGGCACCACGCGCTGGCCTTCCTGCTCCAGGGCGATCAGCGTATCGGTGGCGATGGCCTCAATTTCCGGCACGACAAAATCGGGTTTTTCGCGCGTAATCAGTTCGCGAAGGGCATCGCCATCCAGCATGTTAATCACATAAGAACGATGGGCGACGTGCATGGCGGGTGCGTCGGCGTAACGGTCTACGGCAATGACTTCCACACCTAAACGCTGGCACTCAATGGCGACCTCTTTCCCCAGCTCGCCCGATCCCAACAGCATCACTCGTGTCGCCGCAGGCCGCAGCGCAGTTCCTAAACGAATCATAACAATCCCCCTGAAAAAGTTGCGCGCAGTATAAACGAAAACGTTTGCGTCTGTCTCGTGCACGACTAAGCGAGGGGACAGAAATTTGCGCTTCTTTAGCCCGACCAGACATTTCCTGACGCCTGCTCGCTTACGCTGTGAAACATGTTCACCGTTAAGTGAGGGAAACCATGTCTGGCTGGTTAAATCAATTGCAATCCCTGTTAGGGCAGAAAACATCGTCTGGCGAGCGGGACCTCAGCAAACTGCTGGTACCCGGCGCGCTCGGCGGGCTGGCAGGCCTGCTGGTCGCGAATAAATCCTCACGCAAGCTGCTGGCAAAGTATGGTACAGGCGCGCTGCTGGCTGGCGGCGGCGCCATCGCGGGCACCGTGCTGTGGAATAAATACAAGGACAGAATACGGACCGCGCACAGCGATGAACCACATTACGGCGAGCACACCTCGCCGCTGGATCTGCGTACCGAACGGCTCATTCTTGCGCTGGTTTTTGCCGCGAAAAGCGACGGGCATATTGACGATAAGGAACGAGCGGCGATCGAGCAGCAGCTGCGCGAAGCCGGTGTCGAAGAGAAGGGAAGAGTGCTGGTGGCGCAGGCGATAGAACAGCCGCTCGAGCCGCAGCGTCTTGCGCAAAGTGTGAAAAATGAGGAAGAGGCGCTGGAGCTCTATTTCCTCAGCTGCGCAGCCATCGATATCGATCATTTTATGGAGCGGAGCTACCTTAACGCCCTGGGCGATGCGTTAAAGATCCCTCAGGACGTGCGCGAGGGCATTGAGCGGGATATCCGGGAGCAAAAACAGGCGTTACAGGGTTAACCGTCGCCGTCGCGACGCTGTTTCGCTTGCATCATGCGTGGGTTTTGCCAACCTTATAGGGTGTAAAACTTAAAAGAATGATGACATGCCACCTAAAGCCCGACGTACTCCTTATGCGATCACCACGCATGGCGATACGCGTATAGACAACTATTACTGGCTGCGGGACGATTCGCGCTCCCGGCCAGAGGTACTCGACTACCTGCACGAGGAAAACGACTATGGCCGCAAGGTCATGTCCAGCCAGCAGACGCTTCAGGACCAGCTCCTGAATGAAATGGTGCAGCGTATTCCCCAGCGCGATATCTCCGCGCCCTGGACCAAAAACGGCTATCGCTATCGCCATATTTACGAGCCCGGCAATGAGTATCCCATCTACCAGCGTCAGTCGGTGTTAAGCGCCGAATGGGATGAGTGGGATATTCTGCTGGATGCCAACCAGCGCGCCGCCCACAGCGAGTTTTATACCCTGGGCGGCATGTCCATTTCGCCTGACAACGCGGTGATGGCCCTGGCGGAGGATTATCTCTCGCGCCGCCAGTACGGCCTGCGGTTTCGCAATCTGGACACCGGCAACTGGTATCCGGAAATGCTGGAAAACGTCTCCCCGGATTTTGTCTGGGCGAACGATTCCGAGACGGTTTACTACGTCAAAAAGCACGCGTCGACGCTGCTGCCTTACCAGGTGTGGCGACATGCCGTGGGAACAGACTCCGCTGACGACGAGCTGGTTTATGAAGAGAAAGACGAAACGTTTTATGTCAGCCTGCATAAAACCTCCTCACGCCACTATGTGATTATCTTCCTTGCCAGCGCGACGACGTCGGAAGTCCTGCTGCTGGATGCCGAACTGCCGGACGCCCAGCCGCTCTGTTTCCTGCCGCGCCGCAAGGATCACGAGTACAGCCTGGATCACTTCCAGCACAGCTTTTATTTGCGCTCCAATCGCGAGGGCAAAAACTTTGGTCTCTATAAAACCAAAGTGCGCGATGAGCGCAAGTGGGAGGTGCTTATCCCCGCGCGGGATCAGGTGATGCTGGAAGGGTTCACCCTCTTTACCGACTGGCTGGTGGTGGAAGAGCGTCAGCGCGGGCTGACCAGTATCCGACAAATCAACCGAAAAACCCGGGAAGTGGTGGGGATTGCGTTCGATGACCCGGCCTACGTGACGTGGATTGGGTTCAACCCTGAACCCGAATCGTCGCGGTTGCGCTACGGCTACTCCTCCATGACCACGCCGGACACCCTGTTTGAGCTGGATATGGATACCGGGCAGCGCCAGGTGATTAAACAGACCGAGGTAAAAGGGTTTGAGTCCGACAACTACCGCAGCGAGCACCTGTGGGTCACCGCTCGTGATGGCGTGGAGGTACCGGTCTCTCTCGTTTACCATCGGTCCCATTTCCAGAAAGGCAAAAACCCGATCCTGGTGTACGGCTACGGCTCGTATGGCTCAAGCATGGACGCTGATTTCAGCAGCAGCCGGTTAAGCCTGCTCGATCGCGGTTTTGTTTTCACCATCGCCCATATTCGCGGCGGCGGTGAGCTGGGCCAGCACTGGTATGAAGACGGGAAATTCCTGAAGAAGAAAAACACCTTCAATGACTACCTCGACGTCTGCGATGCGCTGATTGAGCAGGGCTACGGCGATCCGCAGCTCTGCTTTGGGATGGGGGGCAGCGCGGGCGGCATGCTGATGGGGGCGGCAATCAACCAGCGTCCCGATCGCTTTAAGGGGATTGTCGCGCAGGTTCCGTTTGTCGATGTGGTCACGACCATGCTCGATGAATCCATTCCTCTTACCACCGGGGAGTTTGAGGAGTGGGGGAATCCGCAGGATGAGATGTACTACCGCTATATGAAAGAGTACAGCCCGTACGATAACGTTGAGGCGAAAGCCTACCCGCATATGCTGGTCACCACCGGTTTGCATGATTCTCAGGTGCAATACTGGGAGCCGGCAAAATGGGTGGCAAAGCTGCGGGAGCTGAAAACCGATGACAATCTGCTGCTGCTGTGTACCGATATGGATTCCGGACACGGGGGGAAATCGGGGCGATTTAAATCGTACGAAGGGGTTGCGCTGGAATATGCCTTTTTAATAGGCCTGGCGCAGGACACGCTGCCAGGCCGTGCGGAGCGTTAAGCATCGCCCAGATAATGTTTCAGCGTTAAGCGCAGTTCCGGGCTCATTCTGTCGAGGTTGTTATACAGCCAGCGCAAATAGCCCGGGTCTTTATTCGCCACCTCGGACACCGGCTTCCCGCGATATTTACCAAAGGTAAACGTGGTCAGCAGCGCGGGACGTCCTGTGATCGTCGCCATGTCATCCGGCGTCCAGCCAGAGATATTCATAATATCAATCAGCAGCGCGGCGGTGATATAGCAGTCATACAGGGCGCGGTGATGGTGAAGCCCCTCAGGGGTACGAACGCTCAGCTTGCGGGACTTGTACAGCGCCATGTTGCTGTATTTAATCCCAGGCCACAGACGACGCGCCAGCTTCATGGTGCAAATCCATTCCCCCGGCATTTCAGGCAACACCCGGCGGTCAAAGCTGGCGTTATGCGCGACGTACCACGGGCTACCGTAGTAGTGCGGAATAATCTCTTCGATCCACGGCTTATCCGCCACCATCGATTCGGTAATGCGATGGATAGCCATCGCCTGAGGGCTGATGGGGCGATCGGGACGCACCAGATGGCTCATGGGGTTGACGATTTTACCATCAACCACGTCGACAGAGGCCACTTCCACTATTCCGCCCTGAAGATCGCAAGTTTCGGTATCGATGACGCGCAGCATTGAAAACTCCTGAGCTTAAAACGCCTAGCCTAAAGGAATGATATCGCCTTGCCAACCCTCTCCGCCGAGCGTGCCGGTCACCAGAAGCTCGCCCTTATCCGCGCGCACGATCAGCTGGCCTTTTTCATCCCACAGCGCGCTGCCGCCGCAGGCGTTCGCCATCAGCACCGCAATGGCATATTTATGCGCGAAGCGCTGCAGGTTACTGATGGACTGCCGCCAGCGATGATCCCCCACCGACTGGCAGCTGGTAACAAGCGTTGCCCGGGGATCGAGATTGGGCGAATCTGGATATGCATCAAGGATGGTAAGGTGTTTATCCCCCGGCACGAGGCTGGCACCGCGCCCTTGCGGATAGCGCAAAATGCAATGGCGAGCGGGCGATAACAGCACAAGGCCTTTCTGGCGCTGGCCATTCTGCTCCAGGGGGAGCCCGGCAATAACGGTAATCTGGTGTAGATGTGCCGCGTTGAGCAGCGGCTCCAGCTGCGCGTCATCGGGCGGGGGAGGTAACGTCGACGAGCCTGAGCCCGTTAATGAGAGTTCAGGGAAAACCAGCAGATCGCACCGCTGCCGTGCTGCTTCGGCGATGAAGCGCAGGTGGTGCGTAACATGGTCATCTACAGTCTTATGCAGCCCGCCATACTGGGCTGCCGCTATATTCCAATGTGACATCGTGACTTCCTTATACACTGAGTCGCAGAGATTTAAGAATACACCTAAAACAATCAGGGTTTTCTTATCCTGCCAGATTCCGCGTAAGGAAATGTAACGACTCGTTAAGCTTATTTAACTTTAGGCTCGTACGGTAAACGGGAGAGGTTGACCGAGGCGAGGCGGTGGGCGATGAGTCTTTCGCGAAACCAGTCGCGCAGATGGGCGGGCTGTTCCCGTTCCACGACTTCAGCCACGACGGGCATGTTATAACGCTCTTTGAACGCGACGCCAGCGGCAGCGAGATCGACATTCACTTTATCCATCTCGTCCTGCGGAAGGGCGGCCAGATTGATCTTCATTACCTTCTCCTTTTTATGCGGCGGCAACGTTACCGCGATTGCACGACGATGACAAGCGGAGGCAGGATGATCCTCGACTCGTTTATTATACAGCGTTATTCTTTAGCATACAGACATAACAAAAAGGAATGATAGGATGGGTTTCTCCGCTTCCCGCGCGGTCTGCGCACTGGTTTTTGTGGCCTCGACAATGATGACGCCTTCCGTGCTGGCACATGCACATCTTAAACAGCAGATCCCGGCAGCAGACAGCGTCGTGACCGCGCCGCAGGCACTTACGCTGAATTTTTCAGAAGGTATCGAACCTGGATTTAGCGGTGTAGTGGTAACGGATGCGCAAAAGCAGATCATCAAAACGGGAACCGCTTCGCGCGACGAACAGAATAAGGCTCAGCTCACCGTGCCGCTGGAACAAACGCTGGCGTCAGGGACTTACCAGGTGGACTGGCATGTGGTCTCCGTGGATGGTCATAAAACCAAAGGCAGCTATCACTTTAGCGTGAAATAGCATGCTGGCGCTGTGTTATATCGGGCTACGCTTTATCCATTTCGGGGCGCTGATGCTGGTGTTTGGCAATGCGCTTTACAGCGTCTGGTTTGCGCCTTCGTCTCTCCACCGTCTGCTGACCCGGCGATTCCAGTCGCAGCAGAAAGTGGCGGCCTTAGTGAGCCTGGCGGCAGCGGTCCTGATGTTTGTGCTGCAGGGCGGATTGATGGGCAACGGCTGGGGAGATGTGTTTGCGCCACAGATCTGGTTCAGCGTGATGGGAACCCGGTTTGGCGGTGTCTGGCTGTGGCAAATAATCCTCGCTGCGCTGACGGTCGGTGCGGCATGGCTTGCGCCGCTGAAAGGTTCGCGGCTGCTGCTGCTCGCAATGGGCCAGCTTATCCTGCTGGCTGGGGTAGGGCATGCGGCGATGAACGACGGTCCGACGGGGGCGCTGCAGCGTCTTAATTATGCTTTTCACCTGATATGTGCCGCCACCTGGCTTGGCGGATTAATGCCCCTGCTGTTCTGCATGCGTCTGGCGAAAGGGCGCTGGCAGAATGCCGCCATCTTTACCATGATGCGCTTCTCGCGCGTGGGGCATTACGCCGTTGCGGGCGTGCTGCTCTCCGGGGTGATAAATGCGCTCATGATACTGGGCCTCGATATTCCCTGGCAGGCTGGCTACGTGCGGTTTTTGTTGTTCAAATGTGCGCTGGTGGCGTTGATGGTGGTAATTGCGCTGGCAAATCGGTATTTTCTGGTGCCACGGTTTCGTCCGGAGAGCGGGCGAGCACAACAGATTTTTATCAGGATGACACAGGCAGAAGTGGTGCTGGGAGCGCTGGTGCTGGCAACGGTCAGTCTGTTCGCCACCTGGGAACCCTTCTGACAAGGTTAAATATCATATGAAAAAGACAGTACTTTCTCTCTTATTGCTGGCCTGTACGGGGAGCGCGCTTGCCGCACCGCAGGTCATCACCGTGAGTCGTTTTGAAGTGGGTAAGGACAAATGGGCGTTCAATCGCGAAGAGGTGATGCTGACCTGCCGTCCGGGCCATGCGCTGTATGCCATCAACCCGAGCACGCTGGTGCAATACCCGCTGAATGATACCGCAGAGCAGCAGGTAGCCAGCGGCAAGAGCAGCGGCCAGCCGATTAGCATTATTCAGATCGATGACCCGGCGCATCCGGGACAAAAAATGAGTCTGGCACCGTTTATCGAGCGCGCCGACAAGCTCTGCTAACGTTCGGGTTTCCAATAAAAAACCGCAGATGCTTGCGAAAGCACTGCGGTTTTTCACTTTTAATGATGCTCTGGCGCTTTTTTTCCGACCGCTTTTGCTGTGGACTGGAAAACCTGGCGTCGTCATCTATTCTTAAAAGGCAAGGCGACTTAGCCTGCATTAATGCCAACTTTTAGCGCACGGCTCTCTCCCAAGAGCCATTTCCCTGGACCGAATACAGGAATCGTATTCGGTCTCTTTTTATCTGTATGTTTTTCAAAGTGTTGTTCGGTGTTGATTCTAAATCACCCGAAACTTTCTCGTGTGGGGAGGTGATCGTTTCTGCATGGTAGTTATGTGGGGAAAGAAAGTCGATGGGGTCAGGAATGACGGGGGTTGCGAGGCGCGGTGAGGATTCCGCACAGCTCGACAGAAAATGATAGATTATGAGAAATAATGCGCTAAATTTTGCACTAGTTTGAGAGCAATGAAATCGATATTAAACGTTTTTTAATACTATTAAATAACCCGCCCATACCAAACCACTTTACCCACAATACAGAAATCCGATGGGACATTGTTAAGGTCAATGTTGAACGGCTTGTAAACCGGATTTGTGCTCGTAACAATGAGCTGCGCTCCTGGTAAGCGCTGCACTCGTTTTACGATTAATTGTCCATCGAGTCGCAATACATAGATTCCCTCCCTTGGTTCCCGATCACCATGATTTACAAGGATGATATCTTTGTCGTTCAGGACGCCTTCCATTGAGTCACCTTGCACGCTGATAACAGACAGCTGTTTGGGATCTGCCTTCAAATGATTAACCACCCAATACCGTCTAAACGATACCGTGAACATAGGCGTTTCATCATCATTCCAAGCACCATAGCCCGCAGACGCAGCCACATTATAGCGCGGCACAAAAATGAACTCTTCTAAATCAACTTCATTTCCATGCACATCATTTATGGCTGTAGTTGGTGGAGTTGCAGGCCTTGAAATTACATTGGTACCAGTACTGCTCTGCTCACCCGTCGCAAGCCATTCGATGCTCACTCCAGCTGTACGAGCCAGCACTACTAAGTTGTCCAGTGTTGGTTGTGTGTGGCCAGCAAAGTACTTATGCATCGCCCCATAACTAATCCCGCAATCAGCCGCAAATTGACGAATGCTCTTGCCGTCTATCGCTTTCCGCAACCTGTCGCTAAAAGTGGTTCCTTTTTGATTATCACTTAAAGGAACTTTTGGGCCGTTTTCGTTCTGCGGATCCTTTTCTGTATAACTCATTGATTCCTCCAGTATTAGATGTGTACTCACGATAGTTGTCATTTAAGTCACAAAAGGAACCAGCAAAGGCTTGTAATTTCCCTTTAGTGATCAATACTGCTATTACAGTGTGTAAGACAGATGAGTTATTACTATGTATAAACGAGTAGAATCTCAGAAAACATCAACAAATGGAATCACTTCTTGTGATTGGCATCGTGCTGACATCATTGCAGAGTTACGCAAGAAAGGGACCACCCTGGCTGGTTTATCCCGTAACGCTGGTTTAAATGCCCGCACTCTCAATAACGCTTTAGACCGAAAATACCCTAAGGGTGAGCGCATTATCGCTTCTGCAATAGGCGTTGAACCGTCTGTTATCTGGCCTTCAAGATATTGTGAGGTGCTGTGATGTGGTCGACGGTATCTGAGTTAGCCGGATGTGCTGGCGTACCAGCAACTGAGAGAGGTTGTCGGAAATTTTTGGACAATCTTGCATCCAAGAATCCATCAATGAGAAGAAAACGCACCGGTACAAAAGCGTTTGAATACCACATTGATTCGTTACCGATTGTGACTCAGGAAGAATTAAAGAACCGTTATTACAAAGAAATATTATCAACTCAACAGGTAAGTACAAAAGAAACCAAAATCAGTTCGAATAGAGGTTCATCTGATAACGGTAAACTTTCTCTGATTCGCCAGTGCCCGGCTCTTCTTGAACGTGAGGTGGGCTCTCTGACTGATAAGCAGAAAGAGATCGCCGATGCCCGTGCCACATTGGCGATGTATGTTGAAAAACTGCGCGATGCCGGGATGTCCCGTACCGCAGCGGTTAACTACATCTCTATCGAGTCCCGTAAAGGTACACTGCCTGCACATCTGCTTAAGGCTGCTGGGATGGCCAATGCCCGCAAAGGCTCCAGCCGTGCCGGTGTTGGTACCCGTAGCCTCCAGGAATGGCTGACCATTTTTGAATCCACAAAGCCTGGCGTTGAGCGCATGGCCATGCTGGCCCCCGGTCATCTTAAAGCGAAGAAGCCTGAGCAGATTACCTGGCTTCCGGCGTTCCTTGCTCACTGGCGTAACCGTAAAGGCCCAAGTCTGCGCGAGGCATACGGGGATTTCCAGGACGAGTGGTCTGTTATCTATGCTGACCAGCCTGCAATGGCTGCTGCATGCCCCTCTTATGATGCCGTTCGTCGTGCCATGGAGAAGCTGCCGCGCCGTGAGAAAGCCCGTGGCCGTGTAAGTGGTTCTGCTGCGCTGGCTTATGAATGCTTCCAGAAGCGTGACTGGTCCCTTATGCCGGTTAATGGCTGCTGGATTGCGGATGGTAAATCCCTTGAGATGAAAGTGGCACACCCTGACCATGGCCGCCCGTTCACTCCAGAGCTGACGTTAATTATTGATGGCCGGACACGCTTTATTACGGGCTGGAGCCTGGCACTTTCAGAAAGCGTTATTGCTGTTGCTGATGCCTACCGTTACGCCATGCGTCATTTCGGCAAACCGTTATTTGTGTATTCCGATAACGGCGGCGGTGAAACAAACAAAACGCTTGATGCCGATGTGACGGGTATTTTCAGCCGCCTTGGCATTGAGCACCCGACCAGCATACCGGGGCGTCCTCAGTCTCGCGGCATCATCGAACGGCTTAACAAAGGGGTTCCCCGCCGTGTGGCCATGCAGTTCGATACGTTCAGCGGCGACAGTGCTGACCGGGAGCATGCCCGCATCACATCGCGTGCTATCCAGTCAGCCATCAAGGTGCAGGAGAACGGGCGAGAGCTGACGCCTGTACAGCGTAATGCCCTGGGTAAATTGCCCTCCTGGCAGCAGCTGCTTGACGCAATCGCCAGCGAAGTTGACGCATACAACAACACGCATGAACACCGCGAGCTTCCAAAACGTAACGGGCGACACATGACTCCGGCTGCCTATCGTCGGGCCGTTCTCGAAGCTGAAGGTGACGATATTGAATATCTGACTGATGTTGAGCTGCGTGAAGCCTTTATGCCGGAGATGGTGCGTACCGCTCAGCGTGGCTGGTTGCGTCTGTTTAACAACGACTACTTCTCTGAAGAATTGATCCAGGTGGATAGCGAAGAGGTTCGCGTGGCTTTCGATATTCACGATCCCTCTTCCGTTATCGTTCGCCGGATGGATGGTACCTACGTCTGTACTGCGATCTGGAACGGTAATAAACGTGCCGCAATTCCAGTGAGTGCAATGGATGTGGCTGTTGAGAAACGTCGTCAGCGCCGCCTCAACCGTATTGAAGACAAACGCCAGGAAATTGAGGCAGAGGGCCGCTCTGTATTACCGGGCCAGCGCTTCGACGATCTGGGGAGCTTTATCCCGGCTGAATTCAGCCGGATTACGGAAGAAGAACATTATTTCTTCCTCGAAACCGACCGTGATGAATATCTGAAAAAAACCGGTAATACCCGGTAAGTGAGAGACATATGAGCCTACAAACAGAACTGAATGAACTTATGTCCCGCAAGGGTTACAGCCAGACACAGGTAGCCCGCGCTTTTGGTAAAAGCCCGGCAGTGGTTAATCAGTACCTGCAGGGAAAATATCAGGGTGATGTGGACAGCATCGACGAGCTGGCCCGCAGCTTCATTGCCCGCGAAGCCGACAAGGAAAAATCGCGTCGAATCACGCCGCGCTATATCCCAACCGTGACCTCCCGTAAGGGGATTGAGGTCATTCGCCTGGCACACCTGGATGGTGAGATCAACGTTCTCTATGGTGCTGCTGGCCTGGGTAAAACCATGATTTTGCGCGAATACGCGTCCAGACATCGTGATGCGCTGCTGATAGAGGCCGACCCCGGTTATACCGCCCGTGTTGTGCTCGAAGAGCTTTGTGGACTGCTTGGCCTCAGCAAACGCGGCAATATGCATGAACTCAGCGAAGCCTGCATTGCTGCCCTGCGTGATTCAGGTCGCCTCCTGATGGTCGATGAGGCGGAGAATCTTCCATACCGTGCGCTGGAAACACTGCGCCGCATCCATGACAAAGCCGGTATCGGTGTCGTTCTGGCCGGGATGCCCCGCCTCATTATCAACCTTAAAGGCAAGCGCGGTGAATATCAGCAGCTTTTCAGCCGCGTGGGTCTGGCGCTCAACATCGGCGAATCCCTGCCGCAGGCCGATATCAGCGATATCGCGATCAGTATGCTGCCGGATGCTGAGAACCCTGATGTATCTGAGGCGCTATTCCGGGCGAGCAACGGCAACGCCAGACGTCTTTTCAAACTGGTGCGCGGTGTCAGCCGCCACAGCGATATCAGTGGTAATGCAGTCAGCGCAGGCGCTGTCCGCAAGTTCGCAGAAATGCTCATTAACTGAGGATTTAACTATGGCCAGAACGTCAGGAAATACCGACAACGCAGGCGTTATCTCTGCGTTGATCCGGGCAGAAACGCTGATTTTATTTCTGTCAGCACAGGGAGTTCAGGTGAAAAGCGTATCCCTGCGCAACACACAGCCGGTCATTCGTATCGTGCGCCATGCATGGTGCGAGCGGATGAAAAAAGAAGGTCTGGCGCGATTTGATATTACCGGCAATGACCGCCACGGGCGCTTTCGCCAGGGTGTATATCAGGATGAAAGCGGGTGTCGGGTGGTCTGGTCTGAATCACTTCATTAAGCAGAGGGATATATGGCAAAGATTGTTATTGAAATAAAAGACAAATCTCGCGGTTTTGAAGTCGGTTGCAGGGTTATCCCTGATGACGGCGACAGCGATATCGTCAGCAAAGTGGCTGACAAAGTGGGTAAAGGTCTGGCTGGTCATGTGCTGGCAAAGGTTAACGAAGCAGTTAAGAAAGTAGCGCGTCAATTTAAGGAGAGTAAAAATGTCCACTGAAAACAAGCAATTCACTGAAAAAACAGCGCCAGAGGGTTACTGGATTGACGCCAAGGGCGTACTGACCCCTGTCAGTCTGATTAAAGATACCGACCAGATGCGTGACGATCTGGTGCGTAGCATCGTCGAAAAAGCGACAGCCCTGAGTGCTGCACTGGCAGAGTTCAAGCTTAGCGGCTTTTCCGATATCGGAGCCTTCGTTGATATCTCCGCCAGTCAGTACGGCGTCAGCCTGGGCGGCAAAAAAGGTAACGTCACGCTCTACAGCTATGATGGCCGCTATAAGGTTCAGCGTGCCATGCAGGACCGTATCGCATTTGACGAGCGCCTGCAGGCTGCTAAATCGCTGATTGATGAATGTCTGGCAGACTGGACCGAGAATGCCCGCCCGGAAATTCGCGCCATCATCACCCGTGCATTCCAGGCGGAAAAAGAAGGTGAAGTTAACACCGGCGCGGTTCTGGCATTGCGCCGCCTCGATATTACAGACGTTCGCTGGGTCAAGGCGATGGAGGCTATCGGCGAGGCCGTTCAGGTTGTCGGAAGCCGCTCTTATATCCGTGTTTATGAGCGCGTTGGTGAAAGCGATCAGTATCGCGCAATTCCTCTCGATATCGCTGGCGTGGGGGTGTGAGATGGCCATTCTGTTTGATCGTGCTAAATCGGGCAAACCATGCAGCCCCTTCATGTCGTACGCAACCAGCGCTGTCATTGCCGAACAGAACGGCGAGTTTCAGCGAGCGGCGGAATCATGGAAACAGGCATTCAGTCTGGCAAAAATGGAGGTGAACTCCATTTATGCGGCTTCGCGTATGGAGTTCTGCCGCCACGCTGCGCATCGCGGCTGGGGAGTACCGTATGAAAGCTAAAGATTTCAATGCCCTTTACCCTACAGGCAGCACCTTCATTTACCAGCCGAGCCAGTTTTTACGTGGCGGCAGAGTTGTAAGAACGGTAGATGCAGCACGCGACCTTAAGGATATAACCGTAGTTGAAATTAATCAGGAGCCTTATTTCGCGAATATTAAATCGCTGAAACCCGTGAACTGATTTTAACCGTAATTTAAATCACTTTTAAAAATGGCGTAAACCCGCAGGGGCTGGCTTACGCCAAATTCAGGAGTCGAACAATGGAAAATAAAGAGAAATATATCCAGAGAATTAAAAAGCTGCTCGCGATGGCGCGTAATAACTCCAGCGCCGAAGAAGCCGCACTTGCCCTCCGCCGTGCTCAGCGTCTGATGGAAACCCACAAGCTGACTGAAGCTGATGCTGATTTGATGGATATCAATGAAGCATCGACCCAGAAAGCGCCATCTCATGCTGAGAAGATGCCGGAATATATGGCAATACTGGCAGAGATGGTCGCCCGCGTTTTTGGCGGGAAGTTTTACACCAGCCATGGTACTGAGCAGTGGGGCAAGCCAGCAAAACGCACCATACACTATTACGGCCCCGACGAACGCCCTCAGATAGCGGCATATTCATTCGAAGTTCTGGGTAAGCAACTGGCGAAAGCCCGCCGTGATTACCTCTCCACATTACGCAAGAGCATCAAACAGGCCACAAAAGTTGCCCGCGCCGATACCTTCTGCTCCGCCTGGGTCAACGGTGCTTATGCCGTTGTCAGTGATTTCGCCGTTACGGAGGCGGAGACAACGCTGATGGAGTGTTACCGCAGCAGGAAATTAAGCGAAGGCATGAAAAAGCTGGAACCGCGCAAACCCGGCAAAGCCAGGGGAACGGATAAGGCGGAAAACGAAGGATACCTGGCTGGCCGCAATGCGCAGCTGCATCACGCGGTAAGCAGTTCAGCTAATAATTGTGAACAGATCGGAGTGACAAAATGAAAACCTCACCTCAACTGGAAACATCACCAGTCAAAGAACTCGTGCGGGCTGGCCACGAATTAGCAGCGGCAATGGGTGCTGATACCCCGATTATTGAGATAGCAAAACTGGTAAGTCGTCTGGCCACTGAGCTGGATGTGCAGTCAGCGATGGTACGGCAATTAACTGCATCGTCGGCCATTACCGACATCATCGTTGAACGTTTGCGGCAGCAGAGCGATGAAGGCTGGACGCCGAAAAACGACGATATATACAAGCCAGGAACCTTATCAACGGCAGCAGCCTGCTATGCAGCCAGGGCATTCAGCACACCAGCATACAAGGCGACAATCCCCCAGGCCTGGCCATGGTCACCTGACTGGTGGAAACCAACGAACCCACGCCGCGATCTGGTGAAAGCTGGCGCACTCATCGCAGCAGAGATTGAGCGCATCGATCGCCCATCCGTGCAGATGAAGGAAGTGCAGCATGAAGACTGAACAGCATGTATTAACTGGCTTTATCCGTAATGTGTCCCGTCATCACATGAGCATTGAGCGTGATGATGGCCTGTACTGGCACCTGCGCTTTAAGAGTTCTGGAACAAATACATATTACTTCGATCTTGTGACTTGGCCAGGGTATCTGACCGTCACTGGTGACATGGGAACCTGGACGTTCAGCCGCATCACGGACATGTTTGAATTCTTTTCTTCCGAACATTTTGGGCGGCGCGAGAGCTTTCTTATCAACCCCGGATACTGGGCCGAGAAGTTCGAAGCTGGAGCCGGTGGCGGGAGATTCGATTCGCCCTGCTATGAGTTTGATGATGAAGGCTTCGACGAAGGGTTGCAGCAGTGGCTCGCGGTATATCTTGAAGACTGTGACGATGAGGACGACCGCGAACTGGCGATCGAGACCGTTCGTGAACTGAAAGGCAATGGGTTCCGGGAGAAGAACGACGCGTACTATGCGGTCGAATCCGCAACCTGGCCCGATAACGTAAGCGCCTGGGATTTGATGGATGGGATGTCTCTCCAGCGTTACAGCCATCATTATCTGTGGATCTGCCTTGCTATCGTCTGGGGTATTGAGCGATATCGCACATCAAAGCTGGTCGACAAAGCGATGGTGACTTTTCTGGCATTCAAACGTGTTGAAGGCGGTGCAGCATGAGCGAACAGCAGCGTAAACCTGTCGTTTTCATTGCGGGGCCGATGACCGGTTATCACAACTTTAACCGTGATGAATTCAACGCTGAGGCTCGCATCCTGGAAGAACGCGGCTTCACCGTTCTCAATCCGGCCATTCTTCCTGACGGCCTGCAGCATGAGCAGTACCTGCAAATTACATTGTCCATGCTTGAGCAGGCTGATGCTGTTTTCCTCCTGAACGGCTGGGAAAAGAGCACAGGCGCAACCAGGGAGTTTGATCGCGCCTGTGAGCTAGGCCTGCTGTTCCTTTACCAGGACTGGGAAAGCGTGTCGATTGCGGCCTATCGTAAACGCGGCCCGTCAATGGAGGTGGGTCATGCATAGCGTATCCGGTTGTAAGTTCCTGGATAACGGAAACCGCCGAGTCTGGTACTTCCGCGATAACAGCCAGGTTGTCGAGTTGTTGGCGGTGCCACTTAAGCTGCGGTTCAACTATTACGACGCCAGTAACCGTGCAGTACGCAATAAGGTTACTCAGGCTGATATGAAAAAGGCGATTGAATCTTTCAAGAAACTTCGGGGGATAAAGTGATGGATATAGCTTTAGTTCTCATATTTCTGGCGATGTATTTAACACTTGGCTGGTGTTGGGCATGCATCCTTGTCCGATTAGTGGGATTAGCTAATTTATCCCGCCAGAATTGCTGGTTTGCCTTTCTCTTATGGCCTTTGAGCATTATCGCGACCGATGCGAATCTGGAGGAAAACGATGAGACATCTCCTGAGAAATCTGACAGCAAAGACGTTTAACCAGCGCTTCCCCGTTGGCTCACAGTTCCATTATTACCAGACGCCCGGTGTATCGGAGCGGGAAATTGTAATAACCCGCTCAGCAGCCTGGCATATGCGCAATGGTCGTCTGGTAGTCAGGGTTGAAGGGAAAATCGGTGGTATATCCGTCAGCAAAATGGAACCTTTAAAGTAAGTCATTACAGCAGGCACTTCACTAAGTGCCTGCGATAATGGCAACCAACAGGAGAAATATTATGTCCACGCGGCTTTGTTGAATAAATCGAACTTTTGCTGAGTTGAAGGATCAGATCACGCATCTTCCCGACAACGCAGACCGTTCC
>NZ_JASEYI010000023.1:0-80031 GCF_035064085.1 Enterobacter sp. R-1.6.2 | reverse complement strand
CGCTTACCGCTCATGGGCACCTCTCTTTAAGTCATCTTAAATGACTCTGAGGTGTCTGTTAAACGCGTGGCGATTCATAATGCTCAGGGCTTTTAGCCAAACTGTCACTTGATGTAAGAATCCAGAACCTTCAGCACAACGTCCAGGTCTTCTTCTCGTTTCTGTTCTTCACTTTCATGAACAATATGTTCAGTCAAATGTCCTTTAATCACTTCACGCAATAAACCATTCACGGCACCACGTATGGCGGCTATTTGTTGCAGTACAGCGGCACATTCGTGAGGTTCATCAAGCATTTTTTTCAGCGCAGCAACCTGCCCCTGGATCTTGCTTGTACGTGCTTTCAGTTTTTGTTTATCGCGGATGGTATGTGACATGTGGGCTCTCACTCTCCTGGATATTTTATGTAACTATACCAGCGTTATTCTACTGGGGGGTAGTATATTTTACTGGGGGGGAGTAGAATCCGGCCTACACTTAATAACCAAGAATGATTCTCATGAACGAATTTACGACACTTCTTCAGCAAGGCAACGCATGGTTTTTCATCCCCAGCGCCATTCTGCTTGGCGCGCTTCATGGACTGGAGCCCGGGCACTCCAAAACAATGATGGCAGCATTCATCATTGCTATAAAAGGCACCGTACGTCAGGCCGTGATGCTGGGTGTCGCGGCAACATTGTCGCACACTGCAGTCGTATGGCTGATTGCTTTTGGAGGGATGTATATCAGTAATAAATTTACCGCAGAATCAGCCGAACCCTGGCTACAGATGGTCTCTTCAGTGATCATCCTTGGTACGGCTTTTTGGATGTTCTGGCGAACCTGGAGCGGTGAGAAAAACTGGCTGGAGGGAATGCAGGAGAATGAACATCATCACCATGACGAAACAAGGTTGATCGATACTGGCCATGGAAAAGTTGAACTGTCCATTTTTGAAGAAGGACAACTTCCCCACTGGCGGCTACGCACTCTTAGTGGCCAAAGATGGGCTTCTGAAGATATCTCATTAACCACACTTCGGGAAAACAGTACGATCTCTCAGACTTTTGAATTTGTTGATCATGGTGATTATCTGGAGTCAACATCTCTCATCCCTGAGCCTCACAGTTTCAACGTACGTCTGTCTCTGGGACATCGTGGTCATGTCCATGACTATGATGTGGCGTTCGCTGAACACGACCATGACCACTCTGAGCTTGATGGGCTGGATGTGAATTCGAAAGAGTATCAGGACGCTCACGAACTGGCTCATGCCAATGACATAAAACGCCGCTTCGACGGGAAAGAAGTAACCAACGGGCAAATCCTGATATTTGGACTGACAGGAGGGCTTATCCCTTGCCCGGCAGCTATAACTGTATTGTTGATCTGCCTTCAGCTTAAAGCGCTTACGCTGGGTGCCACACTGGTTGTTTGTTTCAGTATCGGCCTGGCATTGACCCTCGTAACGGTTGGAGTGGGTGCGGCGATCAGCGTTCGTCAGGTCGCCAAACGCTGGAGTGGCTTCAATACCATCGCCAGAAGAGCCCCCTATATTTCAAGCGCCCTGATTGCTGCTGTTGGGATTTACATGGGTATACATGGCTGGAATGGGCTGGTGCATTAACACCGGTACTGATGACACACACTCTGGGTACTTACAAAGTACATCCTAAGCGCCACCGTTGAGGTTATGAGCAGAAAAACCCGGAATATAAAGCTGCTCTTTCCGGGACTTGTTGCTGAGGCAGGGATTAAGTAACTGATTAAATCCATTCCCATAAGACTCAATGATAAATGAAAGAATAAAAAAAACGCTCCCGAATGGGAGCGTAAGCCAGTGACTTCGGCGTCAAATGAGGGTCTAACAAGTGGAGCTGCGGGTTAATTCTGGGTGATCTGGCTGCGATGCTTTTCAGCCTGCTGCTGATGAATAACGGAAGACTGACCATTATTCGCCTTCTCGTGCACAACAGCGGCTTTTTCATGCTCGTTCATTTCTGAAAATGACGTTGCTGATTCGTTGGTGGCCCCTGGTTTGCCTTTCATCATTTTTTTATGCATCTCCGCCATGTCCTGGTGGGCAGAAGCGTTGCCGTTTTGCATCATTTCATGGGACATTGCAGCCTGATCGTGTCCGCTCATATCCATCATTGTCATACTGTCTCCCTGAACAGCGCTTTTTTCAGAGGTTGACTGCATCTGATGGGCGGGTGCCTGGGCATTATTTACCTGGTCATGCATGTTCATTGTCTCTGCAGCCATGGCGGATGAAGCGACAGCCATAATGGCAACAAATGATACAAGGATCTTTTTCATGGTTGGGTCTCCGGTGTTTTCATACCCAAACAATCAACGGCTTATAACAGAGAAAGCATTTGATCTCAGGGCGGGTTATTCATCACTCCAGGAACCAGGCGATTGCGTTATCACTCTGCTCCTGATTTATGTATGATTATAAAAAACCGCCTCTGTTTATCGCGTGACTGAATGATGACAATTTTGTCACCTTCCAGGTTTCTCCTGAAGAACGGGATTAATCCATTAACAGGCGCACTTTGAACACAATTTCCCGCCCCTGCTGTTCTGCTGACAGCTCGCCGCCGTGAGCATGAATGATCGACCTTGTAATTGATAATCCCAGCCCCGCGCCTTCCGTGTTGTAGAACCTTGATGAGTCTGCGCGATAGAACCGGTCAAACAAACGTTCCAGATTAGCGGGAACCTGGCCGGACATCGTATTCGTAATCATCACGTTCACACAGTCACTGTCACGCTCAAGGTGTATCGCTGTACAGGTGTTATCGGGAGAATACTTGATTGCATTGGAAAGCAGGTTACTGAAAGCACGTCGGAGCATATCGCTGTCTCCGGCAACAACGCCCTCTCCTTCAACCGTGATTGTCTTTCCTGTTTCGTCTGCCAGGGGCTCGAACAACTCACGTAATTCATTCAGTTCGGCTGCCAGATCCACATCATGTTTATCCAGCCGCAGCAGACCATGCTCTGAACGTGCCAGAAAAAGCATGTCACTGGTCATTCGTGACAACCTTTTCAGTTCTTCCAGGTTAGCGAATAAAATTTCGCGGTAATGCGAAACATCCCTTTCCTTAGCCAGTGCAAACTGCGTCTGCATCATCAGATTACTGACTGGTGTGCGCAGCTCATGCGCGATGTCAGACGAGAAATCTGACAGTTTCCGGAATGCCCCCTCCAGGCGATCAAACATATTATTGAACTCCTGCATGGTCTCAGAGATTTCCGGCGGAGCCAGATCGGGATTTAGACGCTGATCCAGGCTGTGTACGGTCATGGAGGAAGCCAGACTGGTCATTTCCCGTAGCGGTTTCAGACCAATACGTGTGGTCAGCCAGCCCAGAAAAACAGAAATAAAGACCAGACCGATATTGAACCAGAACAGCCAGGTACTGAGTTTGTCCATAAACAGGGTGTGATACCCAGTATCCGTGGCAACCGTAATGATGACATGTTTGCTTTTACCCTGTTCCGGCGTCACGGCAACCCGCCGCGAGATACTGCGGTACACGGTGTTATTTTCTTCCGTCTGGATCATATAGTCGAGAATATCACCCGACTTATTAAGCAGGACCGCTGGAACAACAGAATTTTTGGCATAGAGTTCAACAATTTTTTCATTTTCCATGTTTTTTATAGAAATGAATAAGCCATTGTGCCCCACCATCGCATCGTTTATTTTTTCTGATAATGACTTAATATCCGTTTTGTTCCTGAACGTCTCTGTTTTAAGAAACTCTTCGGTGAGCTGAAGTTTACCTGTCAGAAAATCGCGGTCCTGATTATCGAAATAGCCATTCAGGGTGCTAATCAGGATAAAACTTGATAACCACCATACCGTAAGCATCACCGCAGAAAAAATCAGGCTCAGGCGTGTGGTCAGGGAAATTTTGAACCTCACTCTTCTCTGATCTCCAGGACATATCCGGCACCGCGAACGGTATGGATCAGTTTTGGCTCAAAGTCATCATCAATTTTACTTCTCAGACGTCTCACGGCGACATCAATCACATTCGTATCACTGTCAAAATTCATGTTCCAGACCAGGGACGAGATAAGACTCCTGGGTAACACTTCTCCGGTGCGTTGCAGCAGCAACTCAAGCAGAACGTATTCTTTACCGGTGAGATGGATCTTCTTCCCCGAACGGATCACGGTCCGGCGCACCATATCAACGGTCATATCGGCGATGGTGCAGACTGTTGCGGCCTGCGAGCGTGCCCGGCGCAGTAGGGTTCTTACACGTGCAACCAGCTCCGTAAAATCAAAGGGCTTAATCAGGTAGTCATCTGCGCCAAGCTCCAGTCCTTTCACTTTGTCCCGCACGTTGTCCTTTGCGGTTAAAAACAGGACCGGTTCTTCGTGCCCGGACTCCCTCAGTGCGCTGATGATTTGCCACCCGTCGAGGAAAGGCAGCATCACGTCCAGTATTATCAAATCATACTGTCCCTTCGACGCGGCCCCGAGACCATCGCGGCCATTATTAAAGAGATCGGCCTGATAGCCTTCCTCAACCAGTCCCTGCTGCAGGTAACGACCTGTTTTTTGTTCGTCTTCAACGATTAAAATACGCTGCATGGTCAACTCGCTGATATGAAAGTAAAAATCTCACGCATGAGCTTTGGCTGTCCCCTAGCTGATCTGAGACGGAGCAAGCATTCCAAGCCACGCTACGGCGCCCAGAATGATAATCGCAACAACGAATTCTGTCAGGATGCTGTTTCGCATCAGGGCAACGCTGCGATCATAATTCCCTTCCCTGACCATAACTTCAAGCCGGGGACCCAGGTGAAACCGGTTTGCTGCAGCCAGAAGAAGCATCAGAACAAACAGAGCCGTCTTGGCAAGCAATATCCTCCCCCAGGAACTGTTGAATAAGGGAGTTAAGTTACCCTCAGCAATATACAGATAGTTGACCAGCGCACTCAGGATCAGGGCTACAACAATCACCGTTCCTGCCGTGGCAAATTTTGCCAGGGAGTCAGATATCACAATGACGCTCTGTGCATTATGCTCGTTTCTGCGCATCAGCAGGATAGCAAATGCAACCAGAGCACCTGTCCAGGCACCTGCAGCGCCGAGATGGGTCAGATCGCTCAGTAAATGGAGATAGTAATGCAGACCGTCATGCATAACGGCGTGTCCTCCCCAGGCAAGTGTAGCCAGCGCCACGCCCCCACTCATCGTCATCAGCAGGCAGGACAATACTCTCTTATTAGTGTAAAGGAACAAAGCACCGAGTGTGGTAAACAGGGCACAGAGCCTGACAATCCAGCTAATACCCACATCAGTTTCTTCTATCACCATCTCGATAACATGGATGGATAATTCTCTGAGGTCAGTTACTCCACTCATGGCATTAGATACCAGGAGCATATTAATGCCAGTAAGAATGATGCCTGTAACAACAGCAAAGGTTATAAACGACCTGAAATTAGTCAGGTTATAGGTTTCATGTCTGACACCGCTTATTCCATATATCTGAAAAAATGGCAATCCAAATATTACCATCAAATCCAGATAAAGAAGAAAACGAATAACAATCATAATCAGGTCGTTCATAATATTACTTCACTGTAAAGGTGTAATTACCGGTAATAGGGTGCGTATCTGAAGAAACCGCGCGCCAGTCAACACGATAAGTGCCAGCGGGTAAAGGCTCTCGCGGAATAATGACCATCGATTTAGGGTCAGCGCCTGGCGCCACTTTTGCCGCGACCGGCATCGGAGAATGTGATGACATGCCTTTCATACCCGTCATCGTTAATTTTGCACCTGAGAATTTCACGGTCAGATTTTCCGAGAAATTAAGCTGAATCTTTTCCGGGGCCGCTACGGCTGAATCAGCCTGTGGCACAGAGCTTTTTAATTCCGGATGGGCCATAGCAGAGAAAGCAACGCCCATAACGAGGCCACCTGTAAGAATGGCTTTATTTAAAATCGACATTTTATTTACCTGTTTAGTTGAGTGTTTTATATCAGTGCGTTAAAACCAGATTCTGGCTCCCGCCAGGAATACTACCTGATGGTCTTTCTCACCTTCTCTTTTCGCCATATCGGATGTTTTCCCGTAAAGTTGATTCCAGGAAACGCCTATATAGGGTGCAAACTCACGGCGTATTTCATAGCGCAGCCGGAGCCCCAGCTCTGTGTCAGTCAGTCCCCTGCCGCGACCCCGCGATTCATCATCCTGACTGTAGAAATTCACCTCATAGGATGGCTGGAGTATGAGCCGGTTAGTCAGTAAAACGTCGTATTCTCCTCCCAGACGAAGGGCTGCTTTTCCGCCATTACTGACAAAACCCGTAATTTCAGACTCAAAATTATAGAGTGCCAGCCCCTGAAAACCGACAGCAGCCCAGGTCCGGGCAGAAGCAGGTCTGAAATCCTGCCTGACACCCGCAACCAAATCCCACCATGGGCCAACCGCATGTCCCCAGAGTAACTGCGCTTCAGCCGCCTCCGTTTCCCCATTGCTTCGTTCACCTTCACTCTTTAGCCAAATCCGATCTGTGTCGCCTCCAATCCAGCTGTTAACACTCCAGCTGAAATTGTTGGTGTTATCCGACCGTTGCCATTCCAGTTGATCCAGCAGAACCAGATAATTAATCGCACTGTCGTGAATCGCATGCCCCTGTAAATTGCCGAATGCAGCCTTCCGGTCGGCATCGGTAACAGGCGGAATTGGCGTTCTGCTCTCAGTTACAATGGGCTCCATTGACGTCATCTCAGTGAAATTCTCATCTGCTGGCATCTGCATGGCAGACATGTCGTGCCCGGCGTGGGGATCTGCAGAGACGGAGCCCGCCGCAATAGAAAGCTGTGAGGTAAACAAACCGGCGACCAGAACAGGTATGGCCTTCAAATTTCTCTTCATTCGCATCATTCCTCCACCCGGACTTCACGAAACATTCCCATTTCCATGTGATAGAGCAAATGGCAGTGATACGCCCAGCGGCCAAGCGCATCTGCTGTCACTCTGTAACTGCGTTTTGTACCAGGGGGAACATCTATTGTGTGTTTACGAACCATGAAATTACCGTTTTCATCTTCCAGATCGCTCCACATACCATGCAGGTGAATGGGGTGAGTCATCATGGTATCGTTGATCAGCGTGATCCTGAGCCGCTCACCGTATTTCAGCAGCACCGGTGCGGCATCTGAAAACTTGATTCCGTTAAATGACCAGGCAAACTTTTCCATGTGGCCGGTTAAATGCAGTTCTATGGTACGGCCAGGTTCACGTCCGTCAGGATCCTCAAAGCGGCTTTTCAAATCCGCGTACGTGAGAACCTTTCTTCCGTTATTTCGAAGACCAATACCCGGATCATTTAATTTCGGAGAGACGCTCATCGCCTGCATATCAACCAGTGGGTTATCCGTTTCTGACGCAGGATGACTTTGCATACCCGGCATTCCGGCCATCCGGGAATGATCCATACCGGCCATGCTGCTGTGATCCATGGGCGCGGAGGATGTCCCGCTATCCGGAAGGTCAGCACCGTCCATAGACATCATCTCTCCGCTGTTATCCATGCCTCCCATCTGGCTGTGGTCCATTCCTGCCATATCATGTCCCATTCCCCCCATACCCATATCTTCCATGGTCAACAGAGGACGGGGATCGAGGGGGGGAACGGCAGCACTTAACCCCTCTCTCGTGGCCAGTGTCCCTCGAGCGTAACCGGTCCTGTCCATGGATTGTGCGAAGATGGTATAGGCCTCACCCTGAGGCTCCACAATGACATCATAGGTTTCGGCAACGGCAATCCTGAATTCGTCAACGGTAACCGGGTTTACATACTGGCCATCTGCAGCCACGACCGTCATTTTCAGCCCGGGGATACGGATATCGAAATAGGTCATTGCCGAGCCGTTGATAAACCGTAAGCGTATCTTTTCACCGGGACGGAACAGTCCGGTCCAGTTTTTCAGCGGGGCCTGCCCGTTCATGAGATAGGTGTAGGTGTAGCCACTGACATCCGCGAGGTCAGTCGGATTCATTTTCATTTCAGCCCACATTTTCCGATCGGCAATGGTGGCTGACAGCCCCCTGGTATTCACGTCGCGGAAAAAAGAGCCAACGGTTGGTTTATTGAAATTGTAGTAATCCGACTGTTTTTTTAATTTTTTCAGCAGGCTGTGAGGATTTTCATCGGTCCAGTCAGACAACATGACCACATGCTCACGATCGTAAGCAAACGGTTCTGGCTCCCTGGCATCGATGATAATGGCACCGTATACCCCCTCCTGTTCCTGCAGACCGGAATGGCTGTGGTACCAGTAAGTCCCGTTCTGCTTAACCTTAAAGGTGTAAACGTAGGTATCATCAGGCTCTATGCCCATAAAACTCAGCCCCGGAACACCATCCATATTGGCCGGAAGAATAATGCCGTGCCAGTGAATGGACGTCTGTTCATTAAGACGGTTTTTGACCTTCAGGGTAATGGTGTCACCTTCTTTCCAGCGAAGAACGGGCCCCGGCAGGCCTCCATTGATTGTTTTGGCCTGACGCTCACTGCCCGTGATATTGACGGCCGTTTCACCAATGGTCAGGTCAAACTGAGTACCCTGCAGGGATGCGGCAACTGGCAGGCTCAGACTGGAACGCGCATTGAAACTCCATACGCCAAGACTTCCGGCTACGCCAGAGAGGGTTAACCCCTTCAGGAAAGTTCGTCGAGACGTTTTCAACAGCATGCGCATTCCCTTATTTAAAGTATGGTTACTGACAGAATTCGAGAACCGATTTAAATTAAATTACTGGTTCATCCACTTACAATGAAATGAATCTAGCACACCTTAAGAAACAAATTCATTACAATCGTGTAATGTACATAGCTGTATTACATTTACGTCATCTTCCCCACAGGTTGATTATTTTTATATATGATCATAAGGACATCTTTTATGTACCTCAGAAGGTAATTACACATGAATATATTAATCACGACCACTGCGTTTACAGCTTTATTTTGTGGGGCAGCTTTTGCTCAGTCCAGTGATATTGCCCATGAAGCACATCGATTTGTTAATAATGCCTCAGCCGTCAGTCATGTGAATTCCTCGACGCATGAAAACTTACCGGACAGGGTTAATAAAAACAACACGCCCTCATTCTCTGAAATGAATGAACATGAAAGGGCCATTGTTGCTCATTCATTTATGAACAACAGCGCGTCCTATGCGCATCAGAAAATGATTGAGGAACATAAAAAAATGCTGTCCGGCAGTGATGCAAATTCAAAGACCTCGTCTTCTTCTTTTAACGAACTGAATGCCGGAGAAAAAGCCGCTCTCGTGCATGAGCAGGTCAATAATGCCGGTGCGGAAGCACATCAGACGCAGGCAAGAAAGCTTCGCGGGCTGTATTCGACCAGGTAACTGCAGGCGGGTTAGTGCTTAGCGTCAGGTGCGCAGCAGGGCTTTACTGACGGGTTACGTAGCAGGACATGAGCCCCATATTGCTCTGCCGTAACCTGTTTCAGTCCCGTTAATCATCACCGTCGGGCTGGTCATACAGTTCCCAGAGCTTCCGGAGCAAACGGGAAACAAGATATGTTACAAAAATGACGACCATCAACGGTGCTCCCGATTAACTGACAGATGACACGCCTCCTGAAAACCCCTAGCATACGCCGCAGTGTTCATGCTAACGGCGAATTCCAGTAAATGTATTCTACCGATGTCGTAAAAGAAAATGCCTACCTTTCAGCCACCCGCTCGGGGCTGGAATCGAACGAGATCGCTACTCTTCAGCGCTCCTTGCCTTCCCGGTTTAATCTGCGGCATTTGAAAAAAAATGAATCATTAAAACTCGTACTGCAAAAGAAAGCGGGAAAATCACGTGTCGTGGCCTATAAATTTACGTCCGGTTCATTTAATTACACGGCGTATCGTATATCAGATAAAAAGTTCTATAACCTTTCCGATACTTCCGGGAAAGGCAGTCTCGATTATCCGTTACCGGCCACAGCAAGACTCAGTTCGCCTTTCAATCCTGCAAGGCTTAACCCGGTATCGGGAAAAGTGAGTCCCCATAATGGCATTGATTATTCCATGCCCATGAACACGAAAATAGTCAGCGTCATCGACGGAAAAATCACCCGGGCCGAATACAACAGTACCATGGGATATTTTGTTGAAGTAACGGGAAAAGCCGGTGTTAAAACTCGCTATCTCCACCTCAATAAAATACTCGTTACTAAAGGGGCCAGGGTTACACGGGGAGACGCTATTGCGTTATCCGGTAACAGCGGACGTTCATCCGGTCCTCATCTGCATTACGAGCTGGTCATCAATAACAACCCTGTTAACTCTCTGGCGTTCCGGGCAGCGGCACCCGCTGATAACAAACTCGAACAGCATGCCTTTGCGCATGCCAGAGACTACGAACGATACCTGGACTGATAACGGGACCGCGACGCGGCCCCGTCTGCCGGATTAATTTTTTTTATCGTTTTCACTTCCGTGATGTTGATGATCTCCATGCCCTCCGTGGCCGTGGAAAAGATGCATTAGCGGGCAGACCAGCAATAACAGATATGGCCAGTAACCTGCCACATGTGACCAGTGTTCGCGCAGGAGGGCAAATGCCGCGATCGCGGCGACAGCAATAAGCGCATAGGTGGTACTTTTCATACTGGACTCCTTCTGTTCGTAACTGACCCTTCACTCAGTGTTATTTCCCGAGCCTGACACTTTTCAGACGCAACGCATTCACAATGACGCTGACGGAGGAAAGAGCCATGGCCGCCGCCGCAATAACTGGCGACAGCAGTATTCCATACACAGGATAAAGCAGACCTGCAGCCACAGGCACGCCAAGTGCGTTGTAGATAAATGCAAAAAACAGATTCTGACGGATATTTTTCATGGTGATCTCTGACAGATGACGGGCCCTGTTCAGTATCATCAAGTCGCCTTTGAGAAGGGTGACTCCGGCACTTTCAATTGCCACATCTGTACCCGTTCCCATGGCTATACCCACGTCAGCCGCTGCCAGCGCCGGGGCATCATTCACACCGTCTCCGGCCATCGCAACCACATGGCCAGACTCTTTCAGTCGGGTTATCACTGCTTTTTTGCCATCCGGCAGAATTCCGGCTTCAACCTCATCTATTCCCAGTTTCCGTGCGACTGCTTCAGCAGTAAGCTGGTTATCCCCGGTGAGCATAACAATGCGGATCCCCGCCTGACGCAAAGCTTTAAGCGCATCCGGCGTGGTTGTTTTCACGGGATCCGAGATAGCTATCAGGCCTGCAAGGTCCCCGTCTGTGGCCACATAGATAACGGTAGCGCCTTCCATCCGCAACGTATCCGCAACGGCCTTTTGATTATCAATAACGATACTGTTTTCCTGCATAGCCAGTTCATTACCAATAACAACCCGTTGACCTTCGACATCGCCTGAGACACCTTTACCCGACGGTGCATCGAAATGAGTGACTGCGGGTATTGCGATCCCCTTTTCCTGTGCTGCTTTAACTACTGCCATACCCAGCGGATGCTGCGAGCCTTTTTCCACTGCGGCTGTTACACGCAAAAGAGATGTTTCCCCACCCGGATTGAGACTGATAATCCCTGTCACCGTAGGCGAACCTTCCGTGAGCGTGCCTGTTTTGTCGACAACCAGCGTGTCCACTTTTTCAAGACGCTCAAGGGCTTCGGCATTCCTGATTAACACCCCGGCCTGGGCTCCTTTGCCCACCCCCACCATTATCGACATCGGCGTGGCCAGCCCCAGCGCGCAGGGACAGGCAATAATCAGGACCGACACAGCCGCAATGAGACCGTGCGCCATCCTGGGCTCGGGCCCCCAGACAGACCAGATCACGAAAGCAACAACCGCGATAAGTATCACCAGAGGAACAAACCAGCCTGAAACGCTGTCAGCCATTCTCTGGATGGGGGCACGCGAACGCTGTGCATCAGCGACCATCTGAACAATTCGTGAGAGCATTGTTTCATCACCGACTTTCTCTGCACGGATGATGAGACTCCCTGTCTGATTAATGGTCCCCCCGATGACAGGGTCACCCTCCGTTTTGGTAACCGGCATAGATTCCCCGGTCACCATCGATTCATCAACGGTTGTTTTGCCTTCGATCACAATACCGTCGACCGGAATACTCTCTCCTGGTCTGATGCGGAGCTTATCGCCAGGCAGAACATCTTCCGCATTAATATCCGTTTCATGACCGTCATGATCCAGCCGCCTGGCGGTTTTGGGGGCAAGATTCAGAAGCGCAGTAATGGCACCTGAGGTTTGTTCCCGTGCCCGCAGCTCAAGAACCTGTCCCAGCAGAACAAGCACCGTAATAACTGCTGCGGCTTCAAAATAAACGGCCACCAGGCCATCCATGTTTCTGAACGATGCAGGAAACCAGGAGGGGAAGACGGTTGCAATGACGCTGTACACCCAGGCTACGCCGGTGCCCATTGCAACAAGGGTAAACATATTCAGGGAGCGGTTACGTAACGACATTCCGGCCCGGGCGAAGAATGGCCAGCCACACCACAACACGACAGGAGAGGCCAGAAGCAGCTGCAGCCATGTGTTGTACTGTGGCGGTACTGTATTCCTCAAGGCGGGAAACAGATGAGATCCCATTTCGAGTACCAGAACCGGAAACGCCAGCAACAACCCCAGCCAGAAGCGTCTTGTCATGTCGCGAAGTTCATCACTTGGCCCCGTGGATGCCGTAGCTACGAGCGGCTCCAGTGCCATTCCACAGACAGGACAGCTTCCGGGACCACTGCGGCGTATCTCCGGGTGCATCGGACATGTCCACACACCTTCAGAATTCTCTTTCTCCGCCTGGTGGTGAGGCTGTTTTATCTGATCAGGGCTGACTTCGTGATGATCGTGGTGATGGTGATGGGAATGTTCACTGGCATCTTCGGTAAGATAACGATCGGGATGGGCTTTAAATTTACTCTCACAGCTGGCGGAGCAGAAATAAAGTTGATGGTCCTGGTATCGAATGCTGCTGTGCGCCCTGTCGGGCAGGATGTCCATCCCGCACACGGGATCTCTCACCTTATGCAATACGTGGCCCTCGTCCGGGGATAATGTCTGCTCAGAAGCAGTCTGGTTGTTGTGTTGCACTGCATTGTCATTTTTCACAGTAACTCTCCTTATGCATACCGAAGCATCTTCTGTCTTCAGGGTATGTCATGGATGCGATTACCACGAATGCCGCCGGCATAAGAGTGCCTGCTGCCGGCGTCCCGTTATCAGCCGTTCCGCTGACTATTCGATTCGCTGGAAGACTTTTTTACTTCCATCCGGTGAGAATGCGATAACATCGTAAGCCTCTTTTCGGGCTCCCATCTCCATTCCAGGACTTCCTGCTGGCATACCGGGGGTGGCGAGACCGTATATACCTGAACCAGACTGCATTGCCTTATGTATCGTTGTCGCAGGCACATGGCCTTCAATGATCAAATTACCGGCAACCGCGGTATGACAACTTCGCAGTCCTGCAGGAATAGCATGCTTTTCTTTCAGGGCTGACAGCGCCTGATCATTCATGACGTGAGTTCGTACTTCAAACCCGTCTTTTTCCATCGCCTTGCCCCACAGGGAACAACAGCCACAGTTTTCAGATTTGTACATATCAATCACTTTTTCACTCGCCATCGCGGGCAGTGAAAGGCCGAGAGCCAGCGCCATCAGAACCACTTTTTTCATACTCACCTCTGTATATTATCGATTTAAACCCTGACGTCAGGGTGAATCAGTAAAGAAGGACACCCACAGGGGGTGCCCTTTCAGGTTCAGGACACGCTTTTTTTATGTCTGCGCAGCCAGATTAATTTGTAGGCGGCAGGAATAATGAACAGGGACAGCAGCGGAGCCGTGATCATCCCACCAATCATGGGTGCCGCGATACGGCTCATGACTTCTGAACCTGCACCGGTTCCCCAGAGTATTGGCAGCAGACCCGCAATGATCACCGCCACGGTCATGGCTTTCGGCCGGACACGCAGTACGGCACCATGATAGAGGGCTTCATCAAGGCCTTCCGGTGTGAACGTCTCTTTACGGGACAATTCCGGGTGCGCTTCAATGGCATGACGCAGATACATCAGCATGACCACGCCAAACTCTGCTGCCACCCCGGCCAGGGCGATAAACCCCGTTCCGGTTGCGACAGACATATGGAAGCCCTGCCAGTACAGGAACCATATCCCGCCAACCAGGGCGAACGGCAGGCTCATCAGGATCAGCAGGGCTTCATCAACCCGGCGGAATGCCAGATACAACAGGATGAAGATGATCATCACCGTCATCGGCACCATCAGCTTCAGTTTCTTGTTGGCATGCTCAAGCAGTTCAAACTGTCCGGAGAATGACACGCTGGTACCCGGTCTCAGTTTCACTTTCTGACTGATCGCCGTTTTAATGTCATTAACCACCGACACCATATCCCTGCCGCGCGCGTCAATGTAAATCCAGCTGGCTGGACGGGCATTTTCCGTTTTCAGCATAGTCGGCCCGGAAACGACCTTAATATCCGCAACATCGCCCAGCGTGATCTGCTGCTTCATCGGGGTCAGGATCGGCATCTGTTTCAGGGCCTGCGGGCTGTTCCGGTAATCCTGCGGATAGCGGATATTAATCGGGTACCGGGCCACGCCTTCAACCGTCTCACCCACCATAGCCCCACCGATGGCTGATGAGATGAACAGCTGCACATCGCCCACCGTCATTCCGTAGCGGGAGGCTTTTTCCCGGTTGATATCCACATCAATGTAGCGCCCGCCTTCCAGTCGCTCTGCGAGAGCAGACACTACGCCGGGTACGGTTTTGGCGACCGCTTCGATACTCTGCGCCGTTGCATCGATATCGGACAGAACCGTTCCGGACACCTTGATACCTATCGGGCTTTTGATCCCGGTTGAGAGCATATCAATACGGTTACGGATTGGCGGCACCCAGAGGTTTGCCAGCCCCGGTAAACGGACGGTCCTGTCGAGTTCTTCAATAATCTTGTCAATCGTCATGCCTGGACGCCACTGATCCTCAGGTTTGAGCTGGATCGTGGTTTCAACCATTTCGAGCGGTGCGGAATCCGTGGCGGTCTCTGCTTTACCGGTCTTGCCAAATACAGAGGCCACTTCAGGAACGCTTTTGATTAACTTGTCCGTCGTCTGCAGGAGCGCTGCAGCTTCAGCCGGAGAGACACCCGGCAGGGTCGACGGCATATACAACAGGTCGCCCTCGTTAATCTTCGGCAGAAACTCACCGCCCACCTGGCTCAGCGGCCAGATAACGGTGAAAATGGACAAGGCCGCAACCAGCAGGGTTGTTTTTGGCCAGTGGAGAACCCGCAACAGCAATGGATGATACGCTTTGATCAGTACCCGGTTCAGGGGGTTACTGGTCTCTGCAGGAATTTTCCCCCGGATCCAGAATCCCATCAGAATCGGAATGACGATGATGGCCAGCGCGGCCGCGCCCGCCATGGAGTACGTTTTCGTGAATGCCAGCGGGCCAAACAGACGTCCTTCCTGACCTTCCAGGGTAAAGATAGGAATAAAGGACAGGGTGATGATCAGCAGGCTGATAAACAGTGCGGGTCCCACTTCAACGGAGGCATCGGTAATCACCTTCCAGCGGGTGGCGTTGTCAATCTGCTCACCAGGATGCTGATGATCCCACTCCTCAAGCCGCTTATGCGCATTCTCAATCATCACAATGGCGGCATCCACCATCGCACCGACGGCAATCGCTATCCCTCCCAGCGACATGATATTGGCGTTCAGTCCCTGGAAGTGCATGACGATAAAGGCGATACACAGACCAAGCGGCAGAGAGATAATCGCCACCAGGGCAGAACGTACGTGCCACAGGAACAGGGCACAGACGATGGCCACCACGATAAACTCTTCCAGAAGTTTGGAACTGAGGTTATCAATCGCCCGGTCGATGAGCTGGCTGCGATCGTAGGTGGTCACGATTTCAACGCCTTCCGGCAGGCTGGCCTTCAGCGTCTCAAGTTTATCCCTCACTGCCGTGATAACGTCGCGTGCATTTTTACCCGACCGCAGGATCACCACGCCGCCAGCGACTTCGCCCTGGCCGTTCAGCTCGGCAATACCACGCCGCATTTCAGGCCCGGTCTGCACGCGGGCAACATCCCGCAGATAAACCGGCACGCCGTTCTCGCCTGTTTTCAGGACGATGTTATTAAAATCATCAATGCTCTGAAGATAACCGCTGGCACGGACCATATACTCAGCTTCGGCCATTTCAACGGATGAGCCACCGGCCTCCTGGTTAGACGATTCAAGGGCCTGTTTCACTTCGGGCAGGCTGATACCATACTGAGACAGTTTTACCGGATTGACCTGAATCTGGTACTGTTTCACCACGCCGCCAACCGAAGCGACCTCAGCCACGTTCGGGATGGTTTTCAGCTCAAATTTCAGGAACCAGTCCTGCAGAGAACGCAGTTCTGAAAGGTCGTGTTTTCCGCTGCGATCGACAAGGGCATATTCAAATATCCAGCCCACCCCCGTGGCGTCCGGACCGATTTCAGAACTCACACCGGCGGGCAGTTTTCCCTGTACCTGGTTCAGGTACTCCAGCACGCGGGAACGGGCCCAGTACAGATCGGTGCCGTCTTCAAAAATGACATACACATACGAATCACCGAACTGTGAAAAACCACGCACGGTTTTTGCGCCAGGCACGGACAGCATGGTGGTGGTAAGTGGATAGGTGACCTGGTTTTCTACAATCTGCGGGGCCTGGCCGGGATAGCTGGTTTTGATAATGACCTGCACATCTGACAGGTCAGGCAAGGCATCGACAGGCGTGTTAATAATCGTCCATGTGCCCCAGATGCTGAGAAACAGGGCCCCCATCATGACCAGGAAACGGTTGGCGACAGAGCGCCGGATAATCCATTCAATCATCGTCGTCTCCTCAGTGCCCTGAATGCATATTTACAGGCTGGTCAGACATTGCTGGCATACTGCTTTCTGTTTTTTCAGGGTGGCGCATACGTTCCAGTGCGCCCGTAATATTGGCTTCAGAGTCAATGAGGAACAGGCCACTGACCACCACGGTATCGCCTTCATTCAGGCCGGAGCCGATGCCGGACTGTTGCTGTGACTCATGCAGAACGTGGATCTGTTTCGGCACAAACTTGCCTTCATCATCAACAGTAATCACGCGCTGTTCTTTGCCGGTATCGATAACGGCCTGGCTTGGTATCAGCAGCATCTCCTGGCTCCTGGTATTCAGTTTCAGATAGGCATTCATGCCCGGCTTGAGAAACTCATCCTTATTAGAAACCTGGAGACGGACCTGAAGCGTACGGGTTGTCTGATCCACGCTGGGAAGAATATTCCATTTTTCGACATGGAATGTTTTATCCGGATAAGCCGGTACCGAAATTTCAAACTGCGACGTATCTTTCAGCAGATAGGCGATAGATTCTGGCACTGCAGCGCTGATCCAGACCGGGTCCATTCCCTGAATCTGAGCCACCACCTTATCTTTCGAAATATTCATGCCGGTGCGCAGGTCAAATGCAGTAATGACACCATCAATAGGTGCTTTAATGGTAAAACGGGTCTGAATGCTCCGGGTAGAACGCAGTCTCTGAATATCCTCTTCCGGCATACCTGCCAGGCGAAGCCGTTCCAGAACGCCTTTAATTTGCGTGGAAGTACCACCGGTGCTGGATAACAGAAGGAATTCACTCTGTGCTTCCACCCAGTCCGGAATGGTAATATCGATAAGTGGCGTCCCCTTCTTCACATGATCGCCAATCGTCATGGGGTAGACTTTTTCGACAAACCCGTCAGAACGCGCCTGCACAATAACAAACTGATACTCGTTATAGCTGACATTAGCCGGGATTGTCTGAGAATAATTCAGCATTCCTCGCGTGACTTTTTGCGTTTTTAATCCCAGATTCTGAACCTGGGTTGGGTCGATACGGATCCCGCCACTGCTTTTATCGCCACTGTCATCAGCATATTTTGGCACCAGGTCCATATCCATAAAGGGCGATTTTCCGGGTTTATCAAATTTGGTATCCGGTTTCATTGGGTCATACCAGAAAAGCACCTTTCTTTCCGGTGCCTTTTGTTCTGTTTTTTCTGTCTTTTGTGCTGAGTTTACATACTGCCAGGCAGTAACCGATATCAGCCCCCCTGCTATGAGGCTGCTGATAATTATTGCAGCATATTTTATCTTTAAAGAAGCCATACAATTTTCCGCTAAAAAATCAAAACACCTGGCATATGCGCCTGACGGTTAACTCACACATATACCTATGTGAATGTACAGGCGCACAGGATGTAATCGCTCCGGACAGCCAATCAGGACTGCGTCACGTTAATGCTTTTGAGTAAGGAGATATTGCCCTGCTGAATAAACGAGAAATCGACATGGTTGCCTGTTTTCAGGGCATTAATAGCATCGTCTGCATTAACAAAAGTAAAGCGCATGGTCATTGCAGGCCAGCCCACCGCTGGAATTGCTTCATGCGAAATGGTGATTTTCTTAGTATTCATATCAATGTCTTTAACGACACCGGTGCCCTTGATAACTTGCTGTACCGAAGCATCACTGGCAGTATTCATATCGCCATGCTGATGTGTTTCAGCATGAAGACCGGCAGAAAACATGACAGAGAAGGCACCAAATAAAACGGCTTTAAGTGAATTACGCATTTTAATTTCCTGATTAATTAAATAAATTTACTCTACCCAACCGCCACCCAGCGCGGTAAACAGATTAATTTCGTTAACCTGCCGGGAATAGGTAAGATCGAGAATGGTTTGCTGGGTAGCGAAGAGGGAACGTTCTGCATCCAGCACTTCGATGTAACTGACAGCACCACTTGCATACAATCCTCTGGCACGCTGGAGAGTTATCTGAAGTGAATCAAGATAACGCTGCTGTGACTCAAGTTGCTGGCTAAGGCTGTCGCGCAGCGCAAGCGTGTCGGAAACATCCTTAAAGGCTGACTGAATTTTTTGTTCGTAATTAACCACCGACTGTTGCTGGCGAATTTCAGCCAGCTTCAGATTGGCTTTATTCCTGCCAGCATTAAATATAGGAATTTCAATTTTAGGGATAAAATTCCACATTCCACTTCCTGACGTAAACAGGCTGGACAGCTCCGTACTGCTTGCGGAAAGACCACTGGTCAGGGTAATTGAGGGGAAAAAGGCCGCTCGCGCTGCGCCAATATTGGCATCAGCCGCTTTCAGCTGATATTCCGCTTCCATAATATCCGGTCGCTGCAGCAAAATTTGTGAAGACAGATTTGGTGGCAATTTTACTGGGGCTATCTCCCCGCCTTTCATCCCTTTTTCTGACGGAAGTGCGCGGTACGTTCCCAGCACCAGTTGCAGGGCATTGTTTGCCTGAGCCAGATCGCCTTCTCGTTTGGCTATTTCGGCGCGGGTACTTTCGATTTGTCCTCGCGCCTGTTCAAGTGCCAGAACGTTCGTACTCCCGGTCACGAGCTGCTGCTCAACGAAAGCATAGGACTGTTGATAATTTTTCAGCGTTTCCCGCGCAATACGAAGTTGTTCGTACGCCAGTTGCTGGCTGAAATAGCTTTGTGAAACGTTGGATACCAGCAGGATGTGTACGGCCCGACGGGCTTCTTCGCTGGCAAAGTAGTTCTGGCGATCAGCATCACTCATGTTCTTAAGTTTGCCGAAAAAATCGAGCTCATAACTGAACTCCAGACCTGCGTCGTACTCCTGTGTGGTCGGCTTGTCACCTTTCAGACCACCGCTGTATGTGATCCCGGATGAGGCATTCAGCTGGGGATAACGATCTGCATCCGTGACGTTGAACTGGGCCCGGGCCTCTTCAACCTTCAGTGCAGCCATTCTCAAATCACGGTTATTAGTCAGGGCTTCAGTAATCAGCCGGGTGACCTGGGGATCGACAAAAAAGTTACGCCAGCCCGTATCCTGATAGCCATTCACCGCTGGCGTCAGGCTGTTACGGGACAGTGAAAACTGCTGGGGTACCGGTGCTGCCGGACGCTGATATTCAGGCGCCAGAGAGACACAACCAGCCAGAATGAAGATTGTGCTGATGCTGAGTAGTTTTAATTTGAACATATTGCTTCTCGTCCAGGCAGACCTGGTAAATGGTTCAAATGAAGTCCAGAGTATTGATAGGGGTACTTTACCTAACGCTCTCTGTTTGCCGAGTGACAGGATAATGACAATGTTGTCATTTTTGCTGTAATCCGTTGATAACGATCGTGGGCGCAATAGAATGACATTAGCAGCCAGCCGGGGAGCAAGATGAAAATATTGATCGTCGAAGACGAAATTAAAACAGGTGAATATCTCAGCAAAGGGCTTACAGAGGCAGGGTTCGTAGTGGATCACGCTGATAATGGTCTTACCGGATATCATCTCGCCATGACAGCCGAGTATGATTTAGTCATTCTGGATATCATGCTACCTGATGTGAACGGCTGGGATATCATCCGCATGCTGCGCACTGCCGGAAAGGGTATGCCGGTCTTACTGCTGACAGCCCTCGGCACGATCGAACATAGGGTCAAAGGACTGGAACTGGGTGCGGACGATTATCTGGTTAAACCCTTTGCGTTTGCCGAACTGCTCGCCCGGGTGAGAACCCTTCTGAGGCGGGGAAACACGATGATCACGGAAAGCCAGTTTAAGGTGGCTGACCTCTCGATGGATCTCGTATCCAGAAAAGTCAGTCGCGCCGGAAACCGCATTGTGCTCACCAGTAAAGAGTTCAGCCTGCTGGAATTCTTCATTCGCCATCAGGGAGAGGTTCTTCCCCGCTCCCTGATTGCCTCTCAGGTCTGGGACATGAATTTTGACAGCGACACTAATGCGATCGATGTCGCAGTAAAGCGACTCCGCGCTAAAATAGACAACGATTACGGGACAAAGCTGATCCAGACAGTCCGGGGCGTGGGCTACATGCTGGAGGTCCCGGATGCATAGCAAACCTTCCAGACGCCCTTTCTCACTCGCTCTGCGGCTGACCTTTTTTATCAGCCTGTCCACGATACTGGCTTTTATCGCCTTCACCTGGTTTATGCTGCATTCTGTTGAAAATCATTTTGCCGAGCAGGATGTCAGCGATCTTCAACAAATCAGCACCACACTGAACCGTATACTGCAGTCCCCGGTGGATCCGGATGATAAAAAAATAAGCAAAATAAAGGAATCAATTGCCAGCTACCGCAACGTTGCCCTTTTGCTCCTCAATCCCAGGGGTGAAGTGCTCTTTAGCTCAGCTCAGGGGGCGGCACTACGCCCGGCAGTGAATTCAGCAGATTTTAGCGAGCACAGCCGCGCACGGGATGTCTTTCTCTGGACGGTGGAGGATCCTGCGGGACCGATGGATACCGGGTCCGAAATGAAGATGGAAACATACAGGATTATCGCCTCCTCTGGTCAGGCGATATTTCAGGGCAAACAGCAGAACTATGTCATGCTGACTGGCCTATCCATTAATTTCCATCTCCATTACCTCGATGCGCTGAAAAAGAACCTGATTGCGATTGCCGTCGTGATAAGCCTGTTGATTGTTCTGATCATTCGAATCGCTGTCCGTCAGGGGCACCTGCCCCTTCGTAATGTCAGCAATGCCATTAAAAACATCACCTCCGAGAATCTTGATGCGCGACTGGAACCGACACGCGTTCCCATTGAGCTGGAGCAACTGGTTATCTCGTTCAATCATATGATTGGAAAGATTGAGGATGTCTTTACCCGCCAGGCCAATTTCTCTGCCGATATCGCGCATGAGATCAGAACGCCCATCACCAATCTGGTGACGCAGACTGAAATCGCACTGAGTCAGGATCGAACACAGAGGGAACTTGAGGATGTCCTCTATTCCAGTCTTGAAGAGTATAACCGGATGACCAAAATGGTCAGCGACATGCTGTTCCTGGCACAGGCAGATAATAATCAGCTGATACCTGACAGGGTCATGTTTGACCTCAGAGCGGAAGTCATGAAAGTCTTCGAGTTTTTCGAAGCCTGGGCCGAAGAACGCAATATCACGCTCAAATTTAACGGGATGCCCTGTCTGGTCGAGGGAGATCCACAAATGTTCAGAAGAGCGATCAATAATCTGTTATCCAATGCCCTGCGTTATACCCCTGAGGGACAGGCAATCACCGTCTCAATAAGAAAACAGGGGAGCTTTTTTGACCTTGTGATTGAAAATCCGGGGAAACCAATCCCTGAAGAGCATTTATCAAGGCTGTTTGACCGTTTTTATCGGGTGGATCCGTCCAGACAACGAAAAGGAGAAGGCAGCGGCATCGGTCTTGCGATTGTGAAGTCAATCGTGGAAGCACATCACGGAAGAGTGCATGTGGAATCGGATATACGCTCGACACGTTTTATTTTATCCGTACCCAGACTGGAGAAAATGATTCCGGATCCCCAACACTGAGAATAAAGATTTAAATGACAAAGATGTCATTAGCCTGTCATGCAGCAAACAGAAGCCATTTGATATAATTAGTGCAACTTATCAGGAAGGCTGGATTGCTTCATCAATACCCGGCGTCAGAGTACGCCAGGAATGAATATCCAGCCATCTCCCGGAGAAATAATAACTGCCGAACCTGTTTAAGTTATGAAACTGAAAACACCGGTTGTACTTCCCCGGACATCACTAATTCAGAAATGGAGAGTTATCATGAAAAATATCGTATTAGCATCTTTGCTGGGCTTTGGTTTAATTTCATCGGCCTGGGCCACTGAAACCGTGAATATCCATGATCGCGTCAACAATGCACAGGCTCCTGCTCACCAGATGCAGTCTGCTGCGGCTCCTGTCGGGATCCAGGGGACTGCTCCTCGTATGACCGGTATGGACCAGCATGAACAGGCCATTATTGCTCATGAAACCATGACGAACGGCTCGGCGGATGCGCACCAGAAAATGGTGGAAAGTCATCAGAAGATGATGGGAAATAACACGGTATCCACGACCGTCCCGTCAACGTCTTACGCGGCGATGAATGAGCATGAAAGAGCAGCGGTTGCCCATGAATTCATGAATAACGGGCAATCCGGCCCACATCAGGCCATGGCCGAAGCGCACCGCCGCATGATCAATGCAGGCTGAATGCGACGGTAGTATCCGTGCTGTTACCTTTTCCCTGATAGATTTTCCTGAAACAACGTTGCTACATTTTTGCCCCCCGTCAGGGGGCTTTTTTGTCTGACTCAGCTACACTTAACCGGTACCTGTCTGAAAGGAATTATTATATGAAAATCAAAAACACCCTTTTTGTAATATTAATGTTATCCCTGCCAGCCATTTCTGCTGAACATTCGGAAATGAAAATGTCAGATATGCACTCATCGGCATCATCACAGGAATATATGGCTGGCATGAAAAATATGCATGAAAAAATGATGGCCGCCGTTAATGAATCCAATCCCGATAAGGCCTTTGCAAAAGGTATGATCGCACACCATGAAGGGGCAATCGCAATGGCTGAGACCGAGCTCAAATACGGAAAAGATCCCGAAATGAGAAAGCTTGCGCAGGACATCATTAAAGCTCAGAAAGGTGAAATCGAGCAGATGAATAAATGGCTTGGCAGTCAAAAATAAAGATTGCAAAAAAGCCATAATAAGCGTAATTTTAATTCACTCCCGGGCACGGGAGCCTGTTAAACGTTAAATAATTAAAACCCGATTAATTTCGGGTTTTTTATATACTATACTCCGGTCCTTTGCTGTGGACCGGAATATATGCAGCTGCGATAATTTTTACACATTATCTCGTCATGGCAACAATATCGCTCAGGATCTCAACCAGCTCAATCCTTTCCTGCATTCCGTCATGATAGGTTGATCTTGAGATGATTCTTTCCGCTGTCATCCGGGGCCAGAATTTATCAAGCACATTATCGGGTTTCATTCCCACCGCCCGGCCAATTATTTTTTTAGCATCACAGGTGTCCGTAAACGTGACGGCTACACCGGTCATTTCTTCAATCAGATCCGGGCAGAGATAGTTCTCTATTTCACGTTTGCGCGTGGCGAAGAATACCTTACCGGCATCCTCCACTTCTTTTTTACGTTTCTGAATGGACAGAACCTGTGCAGGGTCTCCCCCAATATCGGAGTCCAGAAATACGCACCAGGGAAGCCCCAGATCGTTGGCCAGATTCAATGTCACCCAGTGTTTGACGCTGCCACACCCTCCTATGAGGACTGGCACTATTTTCACGTCCTCCAGAGAGGCTGGCAACATACCTGACTGTTTTAATGAACTGGCCGCATGCCTCAGGAAAGTGACATCCGACTTTCCCTCTACCAGAACTATCCCCTGCGCCCTTTCCATACCGGTCTCTGGCAGCACCCCCAGGCTTTCAGTGGCTTCCTTCAGCACAGCGTCATCCGGCATTTTTACTACGGGTTCACCCGCCTCATTTCGGGTGACATAACGTACGCCTTCGACAGGGATCAATCCGGCCAGCGCCGGGACATGGGTGGTGACGATAATCTGACGGTGCGGCTGGCCTGCCAGTGCCAGTAACGCTTTCATCAGCATCATCTGATAGTTCGGATGCTGTGACGTTTCAGGCTCCTCTATGGCATAAATCACATTTCTGGGCGTCCCCGCGACATGCTTCTCGGCCTCAGCCCGGAAAAAATTCAACAGGATAAGCCTCCTTATCCCGCTGCCGCGCTTATTGATGGGGATGCCATTTTCCCCGTCCAGGGTGAAACTGAAGGTCCACTTGGGTTTCTCCTTAAATCGTGGAGTCAGTTCACTGGCGAGTTCGGGGGCCATTTCACGTAATTTATCCAGCGTTCTCTGTGCGACATCCAGTACGCTGTCCTGGATCTCATTTTCCAGCGCTGTAATTTTGTCCTGCAGCGCAGCCTGAGCGTCTTTTACGGCCTGCTGTAAGGGGTTTTTAGCTTCTGAATCCCCGTCGCTGCTTTCCCTGTCGGCTTTGAAAATCGCATACGTGGGCAGCAAATCGAGGATCTTACCCCATAATGATTTTGTGTCGGTTCCAAACTCTTTATCGACATCCAGCAACATTTCAGAACAGGTATAGGGAGCGGCGGCTTCCCTGATGGCCTGACGCCATAACGATGCAGTGCGTTTATCCGCCACATTTTTTTCAGCTTCTTTTCCCACCGCCCTGAGCTCGGAAATTTTCATTGCCAGTAAGTTTCTCAGGGGCTCCTCTTCGGGATGGATGCAGCGGATGCAGGTCTGCTCCGGTTTTCCTGAGGTCGTTGCTTTAAACGTTTTGACGATTTCAAAATTGCCGTCTTCATTCAGCAGATGTTCTGAGGCGAGCGTGGTCTGCACCCTGTCGTCGATTATGATAAAATCGGGCAGGTCATCAAATTCACAGGCTATTTCAAAACGGCCGTCCCCTTCTCTTAGGCTGAAACAGTTCATGTCATTCTTGTCAGCCTTCATTCCTTCTGTTTCAAAAAAAATAGCCAGCGCTTCCAGAATCGTTGACTTCCCAAAGTCATTACGACCGACAATACCCGTCATGCTTTCATCAATAATGATTTCAGTAGAGTTTCTGTAGCCTCTGAAGTTTTTCAGTTTTAATTTTCTGAGCCGCATATGAAGTCCTGTGTGTAAGACAGCGTTTTGCTGCAACCTGAATACAAAATATATTTTCAAATGCCTGCCAACATGCAGGGATAACCGTTATTCAGAATATCTTAACGACATTTCTGGATTATGATCTGGTCGCGCTTTCTGAACTTTACTGCTCCTCAAAACACCGGAAGCCAACTTGTGGTTCGATACATGGCTAAGTTAAAACTCCAGAATGATGGGTAATAATTTCAATGCTCATTATATTTTTTGGAACTGACTCATGGCTTTTATGACTTAAATGATAATAATACACATTCTTTGATATTAATTATGTCGTACGGACATTGATAAATTTAAAGGTAGATAGATTTTCATTTACGGATTGTTTCCTAAATTCATCGATAATGTGATCGACATAAAATTTTCATTTAAGAGTGAAGAGATAATTTATGGTTGTCCGAAACAGCTCAAACTGGTGTATTTAACATAACAGAAGAAACGAAAGGCTTCATAGCAACCTGATACTTCAGGCCGCTAAGGGGTTAATATTGCTGCAGACAATTAGACCGGGAAGCGCATGGCGTCACCATTTCTCCCGCCTGGCTGGAAGTGAAGAATCATTGTGCAAAGCTCCGTATTCGGGCTTTGCATCTGACAATGGTTCCCTGGATGAAAGTACGATCTCCACTCCAAGGACGCTGAACACTCTAAACAAACGCTCAAAACCCACACTTGCAGGGTTGGCCTCCAGTCGGGCATAAGTTTGCTGTGTTACACCCAAACGTTCAGAAACATCTCTTTGCGTCAGTCCATTGGCTTTGCGAAAGCCGATTAAAACAGGACGCAACTGATTCAAGGTCTTCAAAGCGTATTGAGTGTTCATAAGTGATCTTCCGTATCGACGGGTTAACAAGCACAACGAATGGATTTACAGCAGATAAGCTGTAATACTCATTAACAGACTATAGGCTGTAATACGCCTCTTGCCAAGATTCGGCATCTTTCAAAAACAAGGCCGTGTTGAGTAAGCAGTACTGGTATCTAGCACCCCTGACCACTTTGCTTGAGAGTGACCCAGTGACATTTATCGTGATCGTAGGTCTTTTAGACGTTGTTGCTAACCGGCATCATACTCAGGTGGTAACCCCCAGGGATACTCGGGAAGTGATAATTTATTCCCGCCCTAATCAAAATATATAACCCTATCTTATTAGCTTTCTTAGTAGTTTATAAATGAAGTAAAAATTAGCGAAGAAGCTTTACATTAAAAAGTGAGCAAAAATTTTTACCATTGAACCGGCAAAATTTGCAATCTGCGGCTTTTAGCCTGAGAAAATCCACATTAACAGAATAATCATCAAGTCCAACAGAGGCATAACTTACGTCCTCGAATAAATCGGTAATAAATGAGTTGAAATTACAAAAATTAACCTCACTCAATATCCTGAACACCGCAGAAATATAACTACTATGCATTATCCTGACTTCAATAACCTTTAATAAACTAGAATGCGATTTACTTTTAAAGAGGTCAAAGAGAAAGTAAACCAGCTCATTTTTATTGTCAGAAATCCATTTTAAAATTTTATCCCTGGCACTGGCAATAAATACACTGGAGTTTTGAAAGGATTTGAAATGTCAACCACAAGGGAACAATAACCATGAGGATTTATTCCACTTATAATTAAGTCACTAAGTCCTTTCACTGCATCCAAATAGTTGTCAAAACAAACCTCATATAAACAGGTACTATGAGCTGCACATTTAGATTCAAACAACCATCTATGACGAAGATAACCAATGCCTTTAGAGTGTATATCTTCAATAATACATTTATGGCAGTAACGAATCTTTGAGATGTTTACCAATGGATATGAATTAGTTATGTGTAAATTATTTCGACAGGCATCTTCAACAGCGTTGAAATACCCGTAAACACCAGAAGATAACGACACTATATTGGAAGTTAGTATATAACCATTTCTTGTGGCAAGAATGTCATATATATCCTGCAAACTATGCAATTTGTACATATCAATCAGTTCGAGCCGAGGAAAGGCATCGTACCTTAGTTCACCATGCTTAGATATTATGTTCCTGCAATTGGATAAGTTATACATTATCTGTGAACGCAGAAGAAAACTGTGCCACAATTCATTTTCGTAAACCATATCACTCCCTCTTATTTAATTAGATTCTTTTTCCTGAGAAGTGTCATTGTCATTGGTAGTTTATCTCTGTATTTCAAAAGCCAGTTATGCCCCCCCAGTAAAGCATCCAGGCTTGTAAGTGACATCGGGTATTGCCCCTGAGATAAAACAACATTTATTAATGATGATGAGATTATATCTCTCTCGCTCCAGTCTACTCTTTTATTTCTATAACATCGTACTGCTTTAGGAAGACAGGAATTAAGCCAGCCATTTTCATGTTTATTTAGCCAAAAGAAACTAGCATAACAACTTTCCTTGACTAACTTTCGCGTTACAGAAATGGATTGATTATGTATAAATCTTAATATTTTCTGCTTATGACGCCGTCTTAAAGAATCTTTTTTACATTTTTTACGCCATGAGCATAAACCGTAACAAGATGAAATTACAGAGGATACAGTTCCTTCCGATAATGAGTTTTTCTCAGCTATGGATGCCAGACTAAACCCCCTTACAGCCATAGACTTGATAAGCAATTCAGTGAATATATTAATTTTTGTGTTTCGCTTAAACGCCCTCAGGTATTTTTTATAAATAAGTGTTTTAATGTAACATCTGCTGCGATTAAATTCTCTCCCAAGGCTGCTAACACTAGTATTATTTTCAGCCATATGAAAGCTGTATTCCTTATGACTTTTAAAGATTTCTTTCTTTTTATTAGGACGACTTCCTGCATACGTTGGCCAGCAAGTATTTAACAAACAATAACAAAGCAAAAGGTGCTTTGTGGGATGCTGACAACATTTATCTTTGAGTATAGGCTCCCAGTAGTGATAATCAGTAAGGGATGTCGGTAGAAGCTCCGATGAACCCTCCCCAAATAACTGGCACTTAGCATAAACATGTGCGTAAAATACATTTTTCTTCAGATTCCCGTCCAATGATAATAAATTTAACTTTTTAAGTACATCCATGTAATTTGGGTGACAAATTTCTTTTCTTCTGATTATATTTATGGACTCATAACAAAATTTAGCAAAATCGAAGTCTGTCTCATTGCTGAGTTGTTCTGTATACGAAACAGGAGGCATCAGTCCAATACGTATGTGCGGTGCAGAAGGGACATTGATGCTTTCAAGCACTACCTGGTGCCGATGGCAGGTTGTAACCCCATGAAGTTGATGCGCCAGATGCCAATAAGTAACACCATAATGAAAAGTATCTTCACGAGCGCAAACCGGGCAAAACTTCAATAGTGTCCGCTGTCCTAGTGAAAAATTACTAAGGCGGCACAATCGATTAAGCCTGGCAGGGGTCGTGTTGAAATCCATAATTTCATTACGACTGATTGGTAGTGCCCAGGCAAACAGAGGGAGTAAAGTCTGTTCATGCCAGAGCTGGTCTGCACTTTCGGATGTATGAAGAGAAATAGCCTTTAATCCTGAATTGAGAATTGGATGGACGCTCATATCAGGTTTGTGGAAAATGATCGTTAACAGAGAAGATGGGGACATACCGTACACGGTAGCTGTCCGACAAAACCGACTGAACAAGGATTCATCAGGTAAAACAGACAACATTCTCATTTACCCCACCTCTCTTTGACCGTTACGAACTGATGACCTCATTACAATTTATTAAGTGGATCTGTATTTATAAGCCCGCAACGCTGAAGAGCATCGTAGGTATTTTTCTTTTCAGCTGTTCTGGTGATAACAAGATCATGGTCAAGAGACAGTATTTTCTCGTCGAAATTGCGCATAACCTCGTCTATTTTTCTTACGAATTCCTTGTGCTGTGGCCTGTCTATATCTCCAGGGATCAAAGCTTTTAAGGGCTTCTCTGACATGAACTTAGCCGAAGCATCACTTTCATTAGATGCAGAGAGCCATTTGGCTTCCTCGTCTTCAGTCGCTGCCCCCGGGAGTAAAGTATCCTTATATTCCTCCGTATGGCTTACGAGTACCGGTACAGAGGCCGACAAGACTGCACCAGTTATGATTTCATTACCGCTACCGATAACCTTTAATTGTGCCCCCCGATAAATCATCTGAGCCAATCCAATGTTGCCTTTAGATAAAATGAATAATTTTTCGTTTAACTCATCATTTAATGGTGTTTCAACATTTGTCCATTGTAATGGCCATAAATAATGAATAAACGATTGCCAGTCTTGTGAGTCGTATCTGACATTTGAAATTTTCATATAACCACCAGACTCTGCCCGCCTGGCAATTCTCATTTTCTTTGTCAGAGTCTCGTCAAAAGGATGATTTCCACAAAAAACCATAGATACCCCCATCGAATCTACAATTTCATGTAAAAAATCAATCAACTTACTCTCACCTCCAGTTCTTGAAAATTTTAGCCTCTGCATTTCATCAATAACAAGGATACCTAAAAATGATGATTTTATTCTTTGCGCAATCTGGCGAGCCAGAGCACCATTTCTAATCTCTGGTGTAGTTCGTTCAATACCAATTGCATCATCTAATTTTTGTAAAATCTCTTCACAAAGGTCTCTCACACTTGAGTTGTATGGACAATTAATCTTTACCCATACGATTTGCTTACTGAAGCCGGGAAAAACTCCTTTATAGCTGCTGTGTTCTATAATCTGAGGGAAATGATCCATGACTTGCTCGATCATGGTAGTTTTTCCAGAACCACTCATTCCAACTATCGTAATGGTTTCAGCCTGGGATTTAAAATATCCACTTTCGGGTTCAATATCAGGACGCTCAGTCCCATAGTAATGAAGATATTGAATAGTTCCGCTTTTTAAAGGATTACGGGCTGCATAGCTTTCCCTAAGTGCCCGTAAAATCATTTTATAAGCCTGGATAAGATTGGTTTGAGGGCAACGGAATTTCTTTATACGTTCGACATACTGCTCTCTAACATTCGCCGGGGCAGTCCAGCGGATTTTTTCGTCAATTTCGGGAAAATAACTCATTTCCAGAAGTACTTCATCTTCCGTAAGCGCTTCAGGAAGTGCTTCAATTAAGGGGTTGCCACGATACTCAGGTAACTCCTGTTCTTTATATATCGCTGAAACGCTCCGTATAAGGTTCATTATTCTGCGTCCTCAGTCTTCTTCTTACCTTTTAACCATCTTTGTTTCTCCTCCCGGCCAGGCAAAAGCAGAACCTTACTGGATGACGGAAGTAGGGGTTCAGGTCTTCCATTAGCAACATCAGTTCGCCCTAATGAATCAAGTTCATTTTTCCTGTTCTTTTTAATATCTTTACCATGTACCCGTCGAGATTCGTATATTTCATTTAATCTTTCGTTACCTTTCTTGTTAAAATCATCTTTATTATTGATATTGCTGAGTGAATCCAGAGTAAATAAATTAATTTCTTTTTGAGTATCTACCCAATCAGCCATTACATCTGTATCAAGATGAGCTTTACCTTTAAATATATCTCTTTTCTTAAGCAGGTAATGCTTTTTGAAAATGCTATTTTTGTCAAATCTTACATATATATAATCTACGCAATTGTCATCTATTCTTGCTTCACAAGTGGTTCTTCCAAATACTCTGGCACCTGATGCAATGTCTGGATCACATTCATAAAAAAGATTATTGTACTGAATCCCACCGGCGGTAATGTTAGCGTTCACAGGGATCAACAATCGTGCGATCACTTCGTCGGCCCCAACGGCTCTTGCGCTGAATCTCCCGTGCTTTAAGCTTATCATCCAACTATTTTTTGGTGATATTACGAGATCATTTTCAATCAGTAAGGGATTGATATAAGCCAGTTCTTCATATGTTCTCTGATTATGTGCAAGTATCTCCCGAATCAGTAAAGACGTGACCTCCTGAATCGTTAAACAAGCCCTGGATTGCGGTGTTGGCTCTCCTTTAACAATCTTACCCCTTCGTGTTGTTCCAATAAGCCTATGAATAACTTCATCATTTAGAATACCGAAACAGCGTTCAACAATGCTTTTTCTGTCGCCTCTACCGACTGGCGCAAACTCAAGTTTTGTCAGGGGGGTCATCTTTTCCTGAGGTTTAAGACCAATCATCTCCCCGTTGTCACACATCAATGTTAATGGAATATGAGAACAAGGCCAATCATCATTAGTAATAGAGATTCCAAATAATCTACAATATTCTTTTTTTGGCATAAAGCAATTTGCTAACGCTTGTCGGGCAGCTCGCCATGAAGCATGGTATAAAGAAACATGAAGGCCAACAATCATTCTTGTTGCGCGATCCACCACTGTATAAATAGTTGGGCGCCCAATGACTTTTCGTCTGTTTAAACTCGAAATAAGATGTACATCAGCGACAGTTGAGTCTATTTCGAAAACATCACCCGGTAAAACAGTTGTATTAGCCGCACTACCTAAAAGCGCCCGCATTTTGAGGTCTATTTCTTTTTTCGTGTTCTTCTTCTTTATCGAGAAATCTTTAGTGAAGAGTTTTTTATTCCAGTATGAAAATTGTTTTAAAGAAGGAACATATGGAGCTCTATTTTCTAAGTTCGCTGTTTTAATTTCATCCCTAAAATACAAATCAATATGTCTCTCTAATGTTTTCTTTATCGTATCTCCGTTAACTTTATAATGATACATAATGAGAGATTTTCTAATATTATTTATATCTCTTTCATTAAGAATGAAAACACGTGAACGTTCATTAGGTAATGCTCTGTTTTTCTTGGAATTCCCAAGTTTAATTTCATGTTTGATTCTACTTTTCCCAGCGGCACCACAGTTCGAGAATGCGGGTAGTAATGCATAAACATCCTGCCCATGTCGCCAGTACAACGCCAGAAGCGTTCTGATAGTATATTGTGATATTTTTTTATTTCTGGAGTAGTCCATTAAAAGGTGAGACTTTTTATGTAATGCATAGTCGAACAGAAACATTCTGTCATCTACAAGATCTTTAATGATATTGTAATTTTCATCTCGCCTTCCCCTGTCTTCATCTGTTATTTCTTTCTCATCTACTAACATATATGAAGGGTATATATAATCTTTACAAGTTATGCTATTTGATTCAATATAATATTTAAACAATGAAAATGAGAAAGGAATTGGCTTACCCGTTCTTTCTGATTTTATTTTAAACAAAATTAACAAATCAACCTTTTTGTCAAAATCCAAAACACGATAAAGCCCCTCTGCAAGCAAATCAGTGCCTTGAGAGAGCCAGACTGAATTTCTAATAATATCCATTTGCGTTCAGTCCTATATAGTGGCCATTGGATATTATCTTTATCAGACCGGTTTCGAGTATTGGATATGATAAATCAATTTTTATCATTTTTAATCCAATCATTGCCTGCAATAACATCATCGCTTCTTGTGCATCTACCCCAATGATTGATGAAATCATTGCACGTAGTCCCACTATGGGATAAACATCTGGTTTAAGCTTCCATAGGATTTTATCAAGAGGATATTTATCATAAAATACAGAACCATCTCTTAATACAGAAGTAACCCAACAAATATTTTTACCGACGACGTTATTGAGTTCCGAGCCAACATAAATTTGAAACTCAACATCAATCAACTGCCAAAACATCCTCTCTATTTCAAGTTTTTGGGCTTCGCGTTCAGGTATGCTCTCGTTTTGTTTTACTGCTACAGCTTTGTATCGAAGTCCGCCTTCAGGAGTTCTCAAGGTCAGTAAAAAATCGGTTGTCATAACATTCAGAACTTCGACAGGTACTCCTCTTACTCCCCTCACCATAGGATGTTGAAAATGTAGATGATTTGCTATTTGTTGGGTAAGCCGGAGAGGAAAGAGTGGGAATTGTTCCCGGATATCAATCACCGAGTCATTAAACTCAGCCAGATAGAAAAAGTTACTTTCGACAGAAGAAAGGAGATGATGGTTTCGAAACGTCTTAAGGCCAAAGACTATCGAACGGTTTCCACGGGATTTAACGTCCTGAGCTCTAAGCCAGGGCTGATAACTTTGGCCATAGCCCACTCCTATGCCGTCACCTAGCGCATTTTCATAATCCAAATAGGATTTGAGACGCCTACCCCTACCCATGATCGTACCCAAAAAACGACATTGATACGTACCTATATGTGCATTTTATAGTCTCCAACCCTATAACCACACATTCAGTAAGTATACAACATTAGCGTCGTTTTTTGAGAATGGTTACAACTTTAGTGCTTTGTGTACAACTTTATTGTCTTCGGACATCTGCCAGCGCCTGAGCGCACGCCCAGGCACTTGCCCATGCCCACTGGAAGTTGTACCCGCCGAGCCAGCCGGTCACATCCATCACTTCGCCAATAAAATAGAGCCCCGGCACGTTGCGCGCTTCCATGGTGCGGGACGAGAGCTCATTCGTATCGACGCCACCCAGCGTGACCTCTGCGGTGCGGTAGCCTTCGGTGCCGTTTGGCTGCACGCGCCAGTTTGTCAGGGTCTCGACCAGCGTTTCCTGCTCGCGGCTGTTAAGCTGCTTGAGCGACACGTCCGGGATCTGCCCCAGCGCCTGCAAACATTCCACCAGACGTTTTGGCAGCTGCATTGCCAGGGTGTTTTTCAGGCTTTGATTCGGGTGCGCGGTACGCTGCTCGTTAAGGAACGCGTCGAGATCGCAATCGGGAAGCAGGTTAACCGTGACAAACTCCCCCGGCTGCCAGTAGCTGGAGATTTGCAGTACCGCCGGGCCGGAGAGGCCGCGATGGGTAAAGAGCAGATTTTCGCGGAACACCGTCCCGTCTTCGGCGGTAATGACGGAGGGAACGGACACGCCAGACAGCGTCTGAAGCTGTTCCAGAAGCGGTTTATGCAGCGTAAATGGCACCAGCCCGGCGCGCGTAGGCAAGACTTTCAGGCCAAACTGTTCGGCAATCTTATAGCCGAACGGGGAGGCGCCCAGCCCCGGCATAGACAGGCCACCGCTGGCGATCACCAGGCTATCTGCATTGACGGTTTCACCGTTCAGCTGCAGCGTATAGCCCTGGTCGTCGCGCGCGACCTCCAGCACTTCCGTGCGCAGGCGCATGACGACGCCGCCCTTCTCGCACTCGGCCACCAGCATATCGACAATCTGCTGCGCGGAGTCGTCGCAGAACAGCTGCCCCAGCGTCTTTTCATGCCACGCGATACCGTGCTTACCCACAAGGTCGATAAAATCCCATTGGGTGTAGCGCGCCAGCGCAGATTTACAAAAATGACGGTTTTGGCTCAAATAGGCCGCGGGTTCAACATACAGATTAGTAAAGTTGCAGCGCCCGCCGCCGGACATCAGGATCTTACGGCCGGGCTTTTTACCGTTATCCAGCAGCAGCACGCGACGACCCGCCTGTCCGGCCATTGCCGCACAAAACATACCCGCCGCACCGGCGCCAATTACCACGGCATCAAACCTTTCCACGTCAAAACCCTCTTTGTTAACTGCCGCGGATTGTAAAGTTTCCTCTGTGGTCACACCAGCGTAAAAAGATATTACAAAGCCATTTCATTGAAATTTAAAGAATATCCTTTCTAGTGCTTTTCTCAAATCAGGTGGTATGTCAAAAAAAGTCTATATTTCACTTTGCCCGCCGCGCATTTGTCCTGGATAATGCGCCGCGTTCATGTCCTCAAAATGGCGTAACGTCCTATGCTACATTTGTTTGCCGGCCTGGATTTACATACCGGGCTTTTATTATTGCTTGCTCTGGTTTTTGTACTGTTTTACGAAGCGATCAACGGCTTCCACGACACTGCAAACGCAGTAGCGACGGTTATCTACACTCGCGCAATGCGATCGCAGCTTGCGGTTGTTATGGCGGCGGTATTTAACTTTTTTGGTGTTCTCCTGGGCGGGCTGAGCGTTGCGTATGCCATCGTGCATATGCTGCCAACGGATCTGCTGCTTAACGTTAGTTCTGGCCATGGCCTCGCTATGGTGTTCTCAATGCTGCTTGCTGCAATTATCTGGAACCTCGGTACCTGGTATTTTGGCCTGCCTGCATCCAGTTCTCACACCCTCATCGGCGCGATTATCGGTATCGGGTTAACCAACGCCCTGATGACCGGGACATCGGTTGTTGATGCGCTGAACCTGCCTAAAGTATTGGGCATTTTCGGCTCCCTGATCATCTCCCCTATCGTGGGTCTGGTAGTCGCGGGGGGATTGATTTTCATCCTGCGTCGCTACTGGAGTAACACGAAAAAACGTGCGCGTATCCACCTGACGCCAGCAGAGCGTGAGAAGAAAGACGGCAAGAAAAAGCCGCCGTTCTGGACGCGTATCGCCCTGATCATTTCTGCTATCGGCGTGGCCTTCTCTCACGGCGCGAACGACGGGCAGAAAGGCATTGGTCTGGTGATGCTGGTTCTGATCGGCGTCGCACCGGCAGGCTTCGTGGTGAACATGAACGCCTCGGGTTATGAAATCACCCGTACCCGCGATGCGGTCAACAACGTTGAAACCTATTTCCAGCAGCATCCTGACCTGCTGAAAAAAGCGACCGGCGTTGATCAATTGATCCCTTCTCCGGAAGCCGGTGCAACCACCGCGCCTGGCGAGTTCCACTGCCATCCGGCAAACGCGATTAACGCGCTGGAACGTGCGAAAGGCATGCTGGGCGATATCGAAAGCTACGACAAACTGGCTGTAGAACAGCGTGGTCAGCTTCGTCGTATCATGCTCTGTATCTCTGATGTGACCGATAAAGTCGCGAAGCTGCCAGAGGTGAATGGTGACGACAAACGTCTGCTGAAGAAACTGAAAAGCGATATGCTCAACACCATTGAGTACGCGCCAATCTGGATCATCATGGCCGTCGCGCTGGCGCTTGGTATCGGTACGATGATTGGCTGGCGTCGTGTGGCGACCACCATCGGCGAGAAGATCGGTAAGAAAGGCATGACCTATGCGCAGGGTATGTCCGCGCAGATGACGGCGGCAGTGTCTATCGGTCTGGCGAGCTACACCGGTATGCCGGTATCCACCACCCACGTACTCTCTTCGTCCGTGGCAGGTACCATGATTGTTGACGGTGGCGGTCTGCAGCGCAAAACCGTGACCAACATTCTGATGGCCTGGGTGTTCACCCTTCCGGCGTCCATCCTGCTGTCTGGCGGTTTGTACTGGATTTCGCTGAAGCTGATTTAATCGGTTGAAGGCGACAAATAAGCGGGTCAGGAAACTGACCCGCTTTTTTTATGGCTGTTGTTTTTACTCAACCCAGTGCTGTAATCAGGACAATCTGAACACTATCTGTTCAGATTTTTACTGCACAAATAACTATTATCCTCGCGAATGTTCTCAGTCCAAACAACACCCATGACGGAATAGACTATGCCATTCAAAACGGCTACTAAATGGATTCACTCCCTTGTGACGCTTTCGCTTCTGACTCTGGTCATTGGGTTTTTCTGGTTAAACCACCAGCCTAATCCGCGAAATAACGATGAACTACAGCGCGTTTATAAATTATCCGATAGCGTCTGGCTCTATATGACCGTGAACAATCAGGGCGGTGCAACCGTGCCCACAATCTACCGTTACTATCTCTCAGGGGAGATAGCAGGGAAAGATATCGACATTATCCATCAGTTGGCCATGAAGAATCCCGTCATTGAAGGTACAGGTACGATTACCGCGGCCAGCCTTGATACAAACGGAGAAGTCAAAATCACCTATAGCGGGAAAGTTATTTCGATTGAGAGCAATATCTCCGATCTCCGGTTCTCAGTTAAGCCGTGAGCCAGAGGAAAGAAGGCGGGGCTGACCCCGCCTGTTGTGGCGCTCAGTGCCAAATCATCAATGCAATCATACTGACTACGACCAGCCCGCACAGGGCGCTGGTCAAAATGAACTGACGACGCAGGCGCTCGCAGCGACGAATAAACTCTTCATCGTGATGATCGCGGTAGCGCTGGTAGTAGATGTACCCCACCAGACGCATCTGCTTGCTGGGCTGTCCATGCGAGGTGAAGAACCCTCCACCGTCCACATACTGATAAAGCAACGGATCGCAACCACGAAGTACCACTAACAGCGCACGTAACGATGAGAAGTAGCGCGCCATATTCACTATGCAAACCACGCATAACGCCCAAAACAATGCGACGGTGCTAATCATACATCCTCCCCGGCGTCCGCCCACGAAGCAAGGCTCCTGAGCTACCGCACCCCAATGCCCTGACAGACAGTTCAGTGAAAGAATGACCAAAATCGATCCGGTTCGCGTTTTAATATCCGAACGGCTCATTTAACAGTGTAGGAGATCCGTTAATTTTTTTGCCACAAGGTTAATCGTTATCAACACCAAAGCTTGAAAAATATGTTTAACTGGGCCGTAATGAAAGTATCAGACGACGGCATTCTCACTTAGTCATCGATAACTTAAGGAAGGAGTAACACTATGGCTTACAAACACATTCTCATCGCGGTTGACCTCTCTCCGGAGAGCAAAGTGCTGGTTGATAAAGCGGTATCCATGGCACGTCCCTACAACGCGAAAGTTTCGCTGATTCACGTTGACGTGAATTACTCCGACCTCTACACCGGTCTGATCGACGTGAATCTTGGCGATATGCAGAAACGCATCTCCGAAGAGACTCACCATGCCCTGAGCGAACTCTCCACCAACGCGGGCTATCCGATTACCGAAACCCTGAGCGGCAGCGGCGACCTGGGCCAGGTGCTGGTTGATGCGATCAAGAAATACGATATGGACCTGGTGGTTTGCGGTCACCATCAGGACTTCTGGAGCAAGCTGATGTCTTCAGCGCGCCAGCTGATTAACACCGTTCACGTGGATATGCTGATTGTTCCACTGCGTGACGAAGAAGACGAGTAAGTGCGTTAAACTCCCCTCACCCTAACCCTCTCCCAAAGGGAGAGGGGATAGATCGAGGACACAGGCCGGGTAAGGCGAAGCCGCCACCCGGCTTTTTTATTCCGGCGTACCCGGATAAATATCAAACCGGTGCCCTTTGGTGGTCACCGCGTTAGTGGTCGCAACGTCCGCCAGCGGCGGCGCATAGTCCGGGCGCTTTACCACCACCCGCTTCGTGGCAAGCTGACGAGCCGGCTCCAGCAGGCCATCGGCATCCAAATCCGGTCCCACCAGCGACTGAAACACCCGCATCTCTTTCTTCACCAGCGCGCTTTTCTGCTTATGCGGGAACATAGGGTCGAGATAGACCACCTGCGGGCGCGGGGTGATGTCCGTTAATGCCGTCAGGCTGGAGGCGTGGATCAGCTGCAAACGATCCTGCAGCCAGGGGCCGATTTCCGGGTCCGCGTAGCCTCGCGCCAGCCCGTCGTCGAGCAGCGCAGCGACGACCGGATTACGCTCCAGCATCCGCACGCGGCAGCCGACGGACGCCAGCACAAACGCATCGCGCCCCAGCCCCGCCGTGGCATCGACCACGTCCGGAAGGTAGCTCCCTTTAATGCCGACCGCTTTGGCCACCGCTTCGCCGCGACCGCCGCCGAACTTGCGCCGGTGCGCCATCGCGCCGCCGACAAAATCGACGAAAATCCCGCCGAGCTTCGGTTCGTCGCGCTTGCGTAATTCGAGATGTTCCGGCGTCATCACCAGCGCCATCAGGTTTTCTTCATCGTGCTCCAGCCCCCAGCGGGCCGCCAGAACAGATAAGGCGCCGTCTCCGGCGCCTGTTTCATCTACTAAGCAGATCTTCACGTAACAATCAGCCTTTGATCCCGTAATGCTCAAGCATCGCATCCAGCTGCGGCTCGCGGCCGCGGAAGCGTTTGAACAGCACCATTGGCTCTTCAGAACCGCCGCGGGTCAGGATGTTATCGAGGAACGACTGGCCGGTTTCGCGGTTGAAGATCCCCTCCTCTTCGAAGCGGGAGAAGGCATCTGCCGCCAGCACGTCGGCCCACAGGTAGCTGTAGTAGCCCGCCGCGTAGCCGCCGGCGAAGATATGGCTGAAGGCGTGCGGGAAGCGGCCCCAGGTTGGCCCTGGAATAACGGCAACCTGCTTTTTAATCTCGGCCAGGGTCTCAAGGATTTTCGCGCCCTGCTCCGGGCTAAACTCGGCGTGCAGGCGGAAATCGAACAGGCCGAACTCCAGCTGGCGCAGAATGAACATCGCCGCCTGGTAGTTTTTCGCCGCCAGCATTTTATCCAGCAGCTCCTTCGGCAGCGGTTCGCCGGTCTCATAGTGACCGGAGATAAACGCCAGCGCGTCCGGCTCCCAGCACCAGTTTTCCATAAACTGGCTTGGCAGCTCGACCGCATCCCACGGCACGCCGCTGATACCGGCTACGCCTGCGGTTTCGATGCGGGTCAGCATGTGGTGCAGACCGTGACCGAACTCGTGGAAAAGGGTGATCACTTCGTCGTGGGTGAACAGCGCCGGTTTGCCGCTTACCGGACGGTTGAAGTTACAGGTCAGATAGGCGACCGGTTTTTGCAGGGAACCGTCGGCTTTACGCATCTGGCCCACGCAGTCGTCCATCCACGCCCCGCCGCGCTTGTTCTCACGCGCGTAGAGATCGAGGTAGAAGCTGCCGCGCAGCTCGTTTTTCTCGTCATACAGCTCGAAGAAGCGCACGTCCGGGTGCCAGACGTCGATATCGGTACGCTCTTTGGCGGTGATGCCATAGATGCGCTTTACCACTTCGAACAGGCCGTTAACGGCTTTGTTTTCCGGGAAGTACGGGCGCAGCTGCTCGTCGCTGATGCTGTAGAGGTGCTGCTTCTGTTTTTCGCTGTAGTACGCGATATCCCACGGCTGCAGCTCGTCCACGCCGAACTCGGCTTTCGCGAAGGCGCGCAGCTGGGCCAGCTCTTTCTCACCCTGCGGACGGGCGCGTTTCGCCAGATCGGTCAGGAAGTCGAGCACCTGCTGCGGGTTCTCCGCCATTTTGGTGGCGAGGGATTTATCGGCGTAGTTTTCGAAGCCCAGCAGCTGCGCCAGCTCGTGACGCAGGGCGAGGATTTCCGCCATTACCGGGCTGTTGTCCCACTTACCGGCATTCGGCCCCTGATCGGAGGCGCGGGTGCTGTACGCGCGGTACATCTCTTCGCGCAGGGCCTGGTTGTCGCAGTAGGTCATCACCGGCAGATAGCTCGGGATATCCAGCGTCAACAGGAAGCCTTCCTGCTCTTTCGCTTCAGCCTGGGCTTTTGCCGCCGCCAGCGCGCTTTCCGGCATACCGGCCAGTTCCGCTTCGTCGGTAATCAGCTTCGTCCAACCCATGGTGGCGTCGAGCACGTTGTTGCTGTACTGGTTACCCAGCTCGGACAGGCGCGCGGCGATTTCACCGTAGCGGGTTTGTTTCTCTTTTGGCAGGCCAATCCCGGACAGCTCAAAATCACGCAGGGCGTTATCGACCGATTTTTTCTGCGCCGTGTTCAGTTCGGCATAGTGGTCGCCGTCGCGCAGGTCGCGGTAGGCTTTGTACAGCCCTTCGTGCTGCCCGACCCAGGTGCTGTACTCAGAGAGCAGCGGCAGGGTCTGTTCGTAGGCTTCGCGCAGTTCCGGGCTGTTTTTTACCGAGTTCAGGTGGCTCACCGGGGAGAAGATACGCCCCAGCACGTCGTCCACTTCGGCCAGCGGCTGACACAGATTTTCCCAGGTGTACGGCGCGCCCTGCGCTACCACGCTTTCTACCGCCGCGCGGCAGTTGTCCAGCGATTGCGTAACGGCTGGAACCACATGCTCAGGGAGGATTTTAGAAAACGGCGGCAACGAAAAAGGCGTCAGTAATGGATTGGTCATAAACGCTGTCCTGTTGAAATAGGTGAATGAAGCGCGCATCCGGCGCTGTGCATATGGGATCTAGAATGGGGTTAAGTGTAGAGGATTTCAATGCCGGACGTTGCGCTTTCGCGGCGGTGGAAACTTTTCTGTATACTGTGGCGATACGCTCTATTTTTGCCCGATGGCGTTACGCTTATCGGGCCTACGTTTACTACCTGGAACACATTCATCCATGCTCAGTTATCGCCACAGCTTCCACGCAGGCAACCACGCCGACGTCCTTAAACACACCGTTCAGAGCCTGATCATCGAATCGCTCAAAGAGAAAGAGAAGCCGTTTCTCTATCTGGACACGCACGCGGGCGCGGGCCGTTATCAGCTGAGCGGCGAGCATGCCGAGCGTACCGGTGAATATCTGGAAGGGATTGCCCGCATCTGGCAGCAGGACGACCTGCCTGCCGAGCTGGAGCCTTACATCGGCGTGGTGAATCACTTCAACCGCAACGGCCAGCTGCGCTACTACCCTGGCTCACCGCTGATTGCACGCCAGCTGCTGCGCGAGCAGGACAGCCTCCAGCTGACCGAACTGCATCCGAGCGACTTCCCGCTGCTGCGTTCTGAATTCCAGAAAGACAGCCGCGCCCGCGTGGAAAAAGCCGACGGTTACCAGCAGCTGAAGGCCAAACTGCCGCCGGTTTCCCGTCGCGGCCTGGTGCTGATCGACCCGCCGTACGAAATCAAAACCGACTATCAGGCTGTGGTAACCGGCATCCACGAAGGTTACAAACGCTTTGCTACCGGCACCTATGCCCTGTGGTACCCGGTGGTGCTGCGCGCGCAGATCAAACGCATGATCAAAGACCTGGAAGCGACCGGCATCCGCAAGATCCTGCAGATCGAGCTGGCGGTACGCCCTGACAGCGATCAGCGCGGCATGACCGCCTCCGGCATGATTGTGATCAACCCGCCGTGGAAGCTCGAAGCGCAGATGAACAACGTGCTGCCGTGGCTGCATAAAACGCTGGTGCCCGCCGGTACAGGCCACGCCACCGTCAGTTGGATCGTGCCGGAGTAATCGCAGTCATCGGTGGAAACTATTGATTTCAGGTATACAATCGCGGCAATTCACGATTAAGGACAAAAGCAATGACTAAGCATTATGACTACATCGCAATCGGCGGCGGCAGCGGCGGCATCGCCTCCATCAACCGTGCGGCCATGTACGGCCAGAAGTGCGCGCTGATTGAAGCCAAAGCGCTGGGCGGCACCTGCGTGAACGTGGGTTGTGTACCGAAGAAAGTGATGTGGCATGCGGCGCAGATCCGTGAAGCTATCCATATGTATGGCCCGGACTACGGCTTTGACACCACCATCAACCGCTTCGACTGGGACAAACTGATCGCCAGCCGTACCGCCTACATCGACCGTATTCACACCTCGTACGACAACGTGCTGGGTAAAAATAACGTCGATGTTATCCACGGTTTCGCCCGCTTTGTGGACGCGAAAACGATCGAAGTGAACGGCGAGACGATCACCGCCGATCACATCCTGATCGCCACCGGCGGTCGTCCAAGCCACCCGAACATCCCGGGCGTGGAATACGGCATTGATTCCGACGGTTTCTTCGAGCTGCCTGCCCTGCCAAAACGCGTTGCCGTTGTTGGCGCGGGATACATTGCGGTGGAACTGGCTGGCGTGATTAATGGCCTGGGCGCGGAAGCGCACCTGTTCGTACGTAAACACGCGCCGCTGCGCAGCTTTGACCCGCTGATTGTCGATACGCTGGTTGAAGTGATGAACACCGAAGGCCCGACCCTGCACACCAACGCCGTGCCAAAAGCGGTGGTGAAAAACGCGGATGGTAGCCTGACGCTTGAGCTGGAAGATGGCCGCAGCCAGACCGTCGATTGCCTGATCTGGGCGATTGGCCGTGAACCTGCGAACGATAACTTCAACCTGGGCGTGACGGGCGTGAAAACCGACGAAAAAGGCTATATCGTCGTCGATAAATTCCAGAACACCAGCGTACCAGGCATTTATGCGGTCGGCGATAACACCGGCGCGGTTGAGCTGACGCCTGTCGCCGTTGCGGCGGGTCGTCGTCTCTCCGAGCGCCTGTTCAACAACAAGCCGGACGAGCATCTGGACTACAGCAACATCCCGACCGTGGTCTTCAGCCACCCGCCAATCGGCACCGTCGGCTTAACCGAGCCGCAGGCGCGCGAACAGTATGGCGACGACCAGGTCAAAGTGTATAAATCGGCGTTTACCGCCATGTACACCGCCGTCACCTCACACCGTCAGCCGTGCCGCATGAAGCTGGTCTGCGTAGGTCCGGAAGAGAAGATTGTCGGCATCCACGGCATCGGTTTCGGCATGGACGAGATCCTGCAGGGCTTCGCCGTGGCGCTGAAGATGGGCGCAACCAAGAAAGACTTCGACAACACCGTGGCAATCCACCCGACGGCCGCGGAAGAGTTTGTGACCATGCGTTAATCCTGATGCCCCTCTCCGGAGGGGCATTTTTTTTAACATTCATAAATCGTTGCAAAACGAATGCTCCGAAAATAGTGATCTACCGCACATATCCCTCCCCACCTACCGAAGCGAATGTCTACGCTTATAAGACGCCCGGATAAACCTGTCTTTTGAACACACAACCGGAGGTCCCTATCACCATGTTCAACCAGAAACTACAGGCTACCGAGAACATCGAGTTCGAGATTGCAGAAGAGCTGCGCTACGAGACCGATCCCTGCGAGTTGAAACTGGATGAAATGATTGAGGCGGAGCCGGAACCCGAAATGATCGAGGGGCTACCCGCCTCCGATGCGTTGACGCCCGCAGACCGCTATCTTGAACTGTTCGAGCATGTGCAGTCGACGCGGCTGTTTGCGGACAGTAAAACCTTCCCCGACTGCGCGCCGAAGATGGATCCGCTGGATATCCTGATCCGCTACCGCAAGGTCAGACGCCACCGGGATTTCGACCTGCGCCAGTTTGTGGAGAACCACTTCTGGATGCCAGAAACGTACGGCACAGAATATGTCTCCGACCCGGGACTCTCCCTGAAAGAGCATATTGATAACCTGTGGCCGGTGCTGACGCGCGAGCCGCAGGATCATATTCCCTGGTCTTCCCTGCTGGCCCTGCCGCAGGCCTATATCGTCCCCGGCGGGCGATTCAGCGAGACCTACTACTGGGATTCCTATTTCTCCATGCTGGGGCTGGCGGAGAGCGGCCGTAACGATCTGCTCAAATGTATGGCGGACAACTTCGCCTGGCTGATTGAACGCTACGGCCATATCCCCAACGGCAACCGCACCTATTACCTCAGCCGCTCACAGCCGCCGGTCTTTGCCCTGATGGTAGAGCTGTTCGAGGAGGACGGCGTGCGCGGTGCGAAACGCTATCTGGATCACCTCAAAATGGAATACGCCTTCTGGATGGACGGCGCGGAGTCGCTGCTGCTTAACCAGGCTTACCGCAGCGCCGTGCGTATGCCGGACGGTTCACTGCTCAACCGCTACTGGGACGACCGTGATACCCCGCGCGACGAATCGTGGATTGAGGACGTGGAAACCGCGCGCCACTCGGGTCGTCCGCCCAATGAGGTTTACCGCGATCTGCGCGCGGGGGCGGCGTCCGGCTGGGATTATTCGTCCCGCTGGCTGCGCGATCCGTCGCGGCTCGCCAGCATCCGCACGACGCAGTTTATTCCCATCGATCTGAACGCCTTCCTGTTCAAGCTGGAAAGCGCTATCGCCAACATCTCGGCGTCGAAAGGGGATAAAGAGACGGCAGAGGCGTTCCGCCAGAAAGCCAACGATCGCCGCGCGGCGGTGAACCGCTATCTGTGGGACGAGGAGAGCGGCTGCTACCGAGATTACGACTGGCGACGCGAAGAGCTGGCGCTGTTTTCTGCCGCCAGCATTGTGCCGCTGTACGTTGGAATGGCGACGCACGAGCAGGCAGAACGTTTGTCGGATGCGGTCAAATCGCGGCTGCTGACCCCGGGCGGAATTCTGGCGACCGAATACGAAACCGGCGAGCAGTGGGATAAACCCAACGGCTGGGCGCCGCTGCAGTGGATGGCGATTCAGGGGTTCAAGCAGTACGGCAACGACTCGCTGGGCGATGAGATCGCCTGGAGCTGGCTGCATACGGTGAACCATTTTTATAAGACGCATCACAAGCTGATTGAGAAGTACCACATCGCCAGCAGCACGCCGCGCGAAGGTGGCGGGGGTGAGTATCCGCTGCAGGACGGTTTTGGCTGGACGAACGGCGTGGTGCGGCGGCTGATTGGGTTGTATGGGGAGCCTTAAGCGGGGTGCGGTCTGGTGCCCTCACCCCTCACCCTAACCCTCTCCCCAGAGGGGAGAGGGGACTGCACGGTGCGCTCTTCATCTCCCTCGCCCCTATGGGGAGAGGGCTGGGGTGAGGGGAAAAATTTTAGCGAATCACTTCATAAATGGCAGTCTGAATGGACTGCCATTTTTTCGTGGTGGCATCCGGCTGCGACTGCGCGCGGCGTGTGGCCATGTCGAGATCGTGCTGCTGGCGTTTCACCACGGCAGGTACGGTGCAGAACGCTTTGAGATACTCTTTACGAACCGAGGTCAGAGACTCGCCGTTCGACATGGCGTGGCTGAGCGTGTTGATGAAGCGACGACACGGCTTCTCTTCCACCATGTTCTGGCGGTAGCGTAGCATCAGCTCCAGCACATCGTCATAGCCTGCCGACATCGCCTCTTCGGTCCAGGACAGCTTCCAGTCCATACCGCCCTGCAAAAATAGCAGGGTCACTCGGGTATCGTTGCGGTTAATGGCCGAGCGGAAATTATTCTCGTCCCAGGTGACCCCCATGCGCGTGAGCGTTTCGCGCGAGGAAGGCGTCTCGCGCATTTCCTGCGGAGGGGCCGCTTCAGCCGCGCTGGCGGTTGCAGGCTGCGGTTTGCTGCTGGTCACCAGCCAGAAGCCACCCGCCACGATAGCAATCACCATGACGCCAACCGCCCCCCATAGCGCACCGGAAATGAGCTGCTCGCGTTGTTCTGGCGTACGCGGCGCGCGCTGGGTCGGCTTTTCAATGGTGTCACGGACTTCAAACAGATCCCCACCGGTGACCCGATCCATTTTCTGCGCCTTTTCCCAGAAGGTATGCAATTCGCTGGCATCTACCGCCATGAATCCGGCCGGATTGACGCGCGTTCTCCCCTCTTCAAACGCGCGCTGAACGGGCCGCGCGATCTGCGCGTAGTAGTTATCCAGCAGCTGAATTTGCGCCGAGCTTAACGTTTTCTGAACGGTGATGCTGTTGCGGATTTGCCGGATGTCATCGAGGAAGGTTTGCAGCGTTTTGCGCGGTTCAACCAGCAGCGTCAGCATGGACGGGTCGCTGAACAGCGAAGCGTAATAGCGGCTGAACTCTTTTTTATCCACCAGCATCTGCGCCAGTTCACTGAACATCATGCCGCTGAGGACATCGTTGATCTCGCCAAGCTTCAGCCAGCGCCGCACGCGGTCAGCGTTAAACAGGGTCTTAAGATGGTTGTTCAGCCGCACCTGATCGGGCCAGGCCTGCTGGATGAGTCCTTTAATCATCAGCTCAATCGCGCGTACCTGCTTGTGCGCCTGCTGCTGCTGGAGTTCGCTTCCCGGTGCCAGGTCGGTGCTGTAGGTCAACAGCGGCTGCTGCAGGCGAAGATGTTCCAGCGCGGTCACAAACCGCATCGCCGCAATAAGCTGGTTTTCACTCACATCCTGTCCGCTTTCATACTGCGGAACGCGCTGCTGCAGCAGGCGCAGCTGGAGCGTAAATTCCGACATCTCGGCATCATTGAGGTTGAGTTTTTTCGCAACGGCTCCCCAGCCGCCCAGAGCTAATCGCGCGCTGTCGAGTTGTTCCAGAAACCAGCGTGGATCTTTTCCCTCAGAAGCATGTACATTCAGAAGGAGTAAAATTTCCACCGACGCATGGCGAATGACCGCCAGACAGTGTTCAAACTGTTCGCGAATATGATGTGATGTGCTGAGAGTCATTGTTTTCCTTAAGCGACAACGAAGACATCCGGAATGGGCACGAAACGCCCTTTATTCTTTTTATTTATACGCGGTTAACCATACCTGACTTTCTGTTGAAATAAAGTGACAACCCTAAAATGATTTAAAATGTTTCAGGAGAATCTGAATGCCGGTTTTAATTACCTCTCGCCTGACCTGTTCGCCCCTGCAGGAGCAAGACTGGCCCTTTTTTCTGGCGCTACAGCAGCACCCGGACGTGATGCGCTTTGTGGCGGAAGGCCGCCCCGTCGCGGCGATCCGCGAGGCGTTTGATTCGCGCCTGACCCCATGGGCACCGGGCAGCGCGCACTGGCTTTGTCTCGTCGTACGTGACACCGCCTCACAGGCCCCGCTGGGCGTTACCGGGTATATTCATCGGGAGGAAGACTGCGCCGAAGTGGGCTTCCTTTTCGCACCCGAGGCGCAGGGGAAAGGTTACGGCTTTGAATCCCTGAAAGCGCTTTGCGATTACGCTTTTGATCAGGGCGGTATACGGCGACTCACCGCCACCGTCACCGCGGGAAATGTTGCGTCAAGACGCCTGCTGGAAAAAGCCCGCTTTCGTCTGGAAGGTGAATTACGCGAGAGCTATTACCTTGCGGGGCGCTGGCAAAATGACTGGCTATTTGGTTTATTACAGCAGGAATACCTGAATAATAATTCCTGACCAACCGCTTTTTAGCAGATATTTCCCGGACGTCGTTTCCTCTTCAGTGTCGCTATTAAGAGGAAACGAATATCAAACGTCATTCGCTGAAAATATTTTCTGCCGCCATTGCGTTAATAAATAATCATCAGGGTCCTTCTCTTGAGAAATATCGTGATGAAAAGGGGTTATCGGCTATGGCTGCCTGCGTTCTTTATCACTGTCAGTATGCAGACACATCCATACTAAAGGTTTCATTAAGGGGTTCCTTCCCCTTAAGCCCGTGTATCACAGGAACATACCGCCTGATACTTCAATACGTTGCGCATTCATCCAGCCCAATTTATCGCTGAGCAGTGCCGCAATGGCATCGCCAATATCGTCCGGCAGCCCCACCCGGCCCAGCGCCGTCTGCGAGGCCAGAAGCTGATTCAGCTCCGCGTTGTCGCGCACGCGTCCGCCGCCAAAGTCGGTTTCAATCGCGCCCGGCGCAATGATATTGACGGAAATTCCGCGCGCGCCCAGCTCTTTCGCCTGATAACGCGTCAGCACTTCCATCGCTCCCTTCATGGCCGCGTAGGTCCCAGAGCCCGGCTGGGTAAAACGGGCCAGCCCGCTGGAGACGTTGAGGATACGTCCCCCGTCGTTAAGCAGCGGCAGCAGGCGCTGGGTCAGGAAGAAAGGTCCTTTGAAATGAATGTTCAGCGCTTCATCAAACTGGGCTTCCGTCGTGTCAGCATAGGGCGCATATAAACCCGTTCCGGCATTGTTCAATAAATAGTCAAAGGTTTCGCGCTGCCAGACGGTCTTAAGGGTTTCCTGAAGCTGTCGGGCAAAATGCTCAAAACCCGTGATATCCCCGACGTTGAGCTGTAATGCCGCTGCGTTGACGCCTTTTTCCTGAATTTCATGCACAACATCCAGCGCTTCCTGCTGGCTACGGTTGTATGTCAGGACAATTCCCGTTCCGTCTGCCGCCAGCTTTAACGCAGCGTTTTTACCCAGACCACGGCTACCACCCGTCACTAATGCGATACGTTCACTCATCATAAACCTCGTTTTGGCTGTTAAGGAGATTGAGAAAGAGCTTATTAGGTGATAGAAAATCAATAAAGATGGGTTAAAACGCTTCACTGTTTCACCAGAAACAACAATGAGCTTCCTCTATGGATAAAATTCACGCAATGCAGTTGTTCGTCCGCGTCGCGGAACTGGAGAGTTTTTCCCGCGCGGCCGAAACATTAACCCTGCCGAAAGGCAGCGTCTCGCGGCAAATTCAGGCCCTGGAAAACCGGCTTGGCACCCAGCTATTGCACCGCACCACGCGACGCGTCAGCCTGACGCAGGACGGCATGGTCTATTACGAACGGGCAAAAGATCTGCTGGCAAACCTTGATGAACTCGACGGTATGTTTCAGCACGATCCCTCCAGCATCAGCGGTCGGCTCCGCGTGGATATGCCCGTCGGAGTTGCTCGAAATTTAGTCATCCCCAAACTGCCTGCTTTTCTGCAGCACTATCCGGGCATTGAACTCGAGCTCAGCAGCAGCGATCGTCTGGTGGATGTGATCCGCGAAGGGTTTGATTGCGTGGTACGCGTCGGCACATTGAAGGATTCAGGGCTGATTGCCCGTCCGCTGGGCAAGCTGTCGGTGATTAACTGCGCCAGCCCGGATTATCTGGCGCGATTTGGCTACCCGGAAACGCTCGACGATTTAGGCTCGCACGCCGTGATCCACTACGCCGCAATGCTGGGAACCCGCCCGCAGGGCTTTGAGTTTTATAATGGCAGTACGACGCAGTGGATAAAAACGGGCGGGGTGTTAACCGTTAACAGCACGGAAACTTACCAGGCTGCCTGTCTCGCCGGGCTGGGCATTATTCAGGTTCCGCGGGTTGGGGTGCGCGATTTACTGCGCGCGAAGAAACTGATTGAGATCCTCCCGCAATACCGGGCCGAAGCGATGCCTGTCTCCCTGATTTACCCTCACCGTCGCAACCTCTCCCGCCGGGTCCATCTGTTCATGGAGTGGCTTACCGAACTCACAAAAGCTTACGTGGACTAGCCGCAAGCTATAATTCAAAAACACATCCAGCTCAACGAAAAGGAAAATGCGCGTGACGCCGGAAAACAACCCGCAACGACCCACCCAACATTTAGAGTATGAGCCCGTCAAAAAGATGGAAACCGGGCCCGAAGAGGCCAAAACGCCAGGCACCGCCAGCAAAGCGCTGGGGACCGTCACCGGCATCGCCGCGAGAATTCAGCAGTTTCCCATGGTTGCGCATCTGATACGCGCGACCGAGCGCTTTAATGACCGCATGGGGAACCAGTTTGGTGCCGCCATCACCTATTTTTCCTTCCTGTCGATGATCCCGATCCTGATGGTGTCGTTTGCAGCGGCCGGTTTTGTGCTCGCGTCGCACCCGACGCTGCTGCAGGATATCTTCAGTAAGATCCTGAATAACGTCAGTGACCCGACTCTTGCCAGCACGCTCAAGAGCACCATCAATACCGCCGTTCAGCAGCGTACCACCGTCGGCATCGTCGGTTTGCTGATTGCCCTTTACTCCGGCGTTAACTGGATGGGCAACCTGCGCGAGGCCATTCGCGCCCAGTCGCGCGACGTCTGGGAGCGTAAGCCGCAGGACCAGGAGAAAATCTGGGTGAAGTATCTCCGCGATTTTGTTTCGCTGATTGGCCTGCTCGTCGCGCTGATCGTGACGCTTTCCATTACCTCCGTGGCGGGCTCGGCGCAGCAGATGATCATCTCCGCGCTGTATCTTGATTACATCGAATGGCTCAAGCCCGCCTGGCGCGGCATTGGGCTGGCCATTTCCATCTTCGCCAACTACCTGCTGTTCTTCTGGATCTTCTGGCGCTTGCCCCGCCATCGTCCGCGCAAGAAGGCGCTGATCCGCGGCACGTTGATTGCGGCGATCGGCTTTGAGGTGATCAAAATCGTGATGACCTATACGCTGCCGTCGCTGGTGAAATCCCCTTCCGGCGCGGCGTTTGGCTCGGTGCTGGGACTGATGGCCTTCTTCTACTTTTTCGCGCGCCTGACCCTGTTCTGCGCGGCATGGATTGCCACCGCCGAGTACAAAGGCGACACGCGAATGCCCGGTAAAACGCACCGCTAGCCCCGCTCTCGGGCTGAAATTTCAGCCCGATTCATCATTTCAGCATATAAATCCAGTCCGTAACTTTTATTTAACCAAAAACCAGTTTAATTGACTGATATTTAAAATCTGTGAAGCATTTCATAGACGTGTTTTCGCTGGCCTGAAAATTATCCGCTTTTTGTTGCTTTTATCACCAGCGCGCGGCTTTGTTACAGATTGAAATGTCGCTTTTGCTGTGCGTAATATGGCCTTTCGTTCGACAAAAATAAGAAAATATTATGCAAGCAACAGCCACCACACTCGACTCAGGAACGGAAAACGTTCCGGTAAACTCGCGCAATAAAGTTGTCGTCGCCTCGCTGATTGGCACCGCCATTGAGTTCTTCGACTTTTATATTTATGCCACCGCCGCGGTCATCGTCTTCCCGCATATTTTCTTCCCGCAGGGCGATCCTACGGCGGCCACGCTGCAGTCTCTGGCGACCTTTGCCATCGCGTTTGTTGCGCGTCCGATTGGCTCTGCGCTGTTTGGACACTTTGGCGATCGCATTGGCCGAAAAGTCACCCTGGTGGCCTCGCTGCTGACGATGGGCATCTCCACCGTAGCCATCGGCCTGCTGCCGACCTATGAAACCATCGGCATTCTGGCGCCGGTCCTGCTGGCGCTGGCGCGTTTTGGTCAGGGTCTGGGGCTGGGCGGTGAATGGGGCGGCGCGGCGCTGCTGGCCACCGAGAACGCTCCGGCGCGCAAGCGCGCGCTGTACGGTTCATTCCCGCAGCTGGGCGCGCCAATTGGCTTCTTCTTTGCCAACGGGACGTTTCTGCTGCTCTCCTGGCTGCTGACGGATGAACAGTTCATGAGCTGGGGCTGGCGTCTCCCGTTTATCTTCTCAGCCGTGCTGGTGCTGATTGGCCTGTATGTGCGCGTTTCGCTGCATGAGACCCCAGTTTTTGCGAAAGTGGCCGCGGCGAACAAGCAGGTGAAAGTGCCGCTGGGTACGCTGCTGACCAAACACGTCCGCGTGACCGTGCTGGGCACGTTTATCATGCTGGCAACCTATACGCTGTTCTACATCATGACCGTCTACTCCATGACGTTCAGTACCGCCGCCGCGCCGGTTGGCCTGGGCCTGCCGCGTAACGAAGTGCTGTGGATGCTGATGATGGCGGTGATCGGGTTTGGCGTGATGGTACCGATTGCGGGCCTGCTGGCGGATAAATTTGGTCGTCGTGCGAGCATGATTACGATCACCACGCTGATTATTCTGTTCGCGCTATTCGTCTTCCCGCCGCTGCTGGGTTCAGGTAGCCCGGCGCTGGTGATGGCCTATCTGCTGATTGGCCTGAGCCTGATGGGGCTGACCTTCGGCCCGATGGGCGCGCTGCTGCCTGAGCTGTTCCCGACGGAAGTGCGTTATACCGGCGCGTCGTTCTCCTACAACGTTGCCTCTATTCTGGGCGCGTCCGTTGCGCCGTATATCGCCACCTGGCTGCAGGCGAACTATGGTCTGTTCTATGTGGGCGTCTATCTGGCGGCCATGGCGGCGCTGACGCTGATTGCGCTGCTGCTGACTCACGAGACGAAGCACCAGGCTCTGTAATTCACTGCGGCCTGATGCCCTCATCCCGGCCCTCTCCCACAGGGAGAGGGAGGAAGGGAGCTACTTCTTCATCTGCGACAAAATAGTCCGGCACTGATTCGCCTCGCCTTCTGACGGCGAAATCAACGCCAGCAGCGCTGCGGCCGGGGTGACCAGCGTCGCCAGGGCCGCAGCCACCGCACCGCGCGCAATCAGCGGTCCGGGCTTCACGCCCGCCTGCGGGTTTTTGAAGGTTCCGCGCACGTAAAGCGGCGAGCGCAGGGTGATGATGCGGATCCCCTTACTTTCCGGGTCAATCGTCAAATCAAGCTGCTCCGAGGCCATGCTAGCGGTCCCGGTCACGTTAATCACCGCGTTTTCCGTGTCGAAGGCAAATATCTGCGGACGCGCCACGCCGTTAACCAGATCCAGATTGGCCGCCGCGCAGTTCACCCGCACCTCGTCATCACCGAAGATTTGCCCGATGACGTAGTTACCGACGTTCAGCCCCAGGATCTCCATCAGGTTTCGGCTCACCAGCCCGTCGTTCATCAGCAGCTTCAGGTTACCATTGCCGCTGCCCAGCAGCGCCGCCACCGAGTTCCCCACACCGCGAATGTCGGCATCACCGTTCATTTCACCGAGGGTTTTCTGCATCAGCTCTACGTTCGGCATAAGCTCTTTCAGCTTCAATCGACGCGCCTGGATCTCCGCCCGTCCCTGCATCGGCTTCTTATCGCCTTCCAGATGAATGTTCGAGGAAATTGTCCCGCCCGCCATGCCGAACTTCAGCGGCTGCAGGCGCAGGTCGGCATTTTTGAGGAGAATATGGGTCGAAAGATTGCTGATCGGCAGCGTACTGCCATGTTCAATTTTTCCGCCTTTGAAGCGCACATCCGCATCCATCACGTTCCATTTGTCTGTTTCGAAACGATCGTATGGCAGCACTTTGCCCGCAGGCTGAACATCCTTTTTGACCTCTTTCGACCTGGTACCTTTACCCGAGTCCACGCCAATCAGCGGACCAAGATCGGCCAGACGCAGCTGACGGGACTCAACATCCCCTTCCAATTTCGGGCGCGGTTTTCCGGTGGTGTAGGTCAGCGCGCCGTGGATGTCGCTGTCGCCGATGCGGCCGTTGAAGTCCCGGTAGTCAAAAACGGACGATTTTTCGGTATCGATTTTGGCAACCAGATGCCCGTCCGTTTCAAACGGCGGGGTATCCGGCAGCAGCACGCCGGTCAGTTCATACAGTTCGCCCAGCGAATCGCCGGCAAATTTAAGCTGAAGATCGACGCCCCCCATATTCATCGGGTCGTTGACCGTGCCAACGAACGCCACGCGGGTGTTACCGGAACGGAAGTCCGCCTGCACCGGGAACGGCGTGCCTTCGCTCCGCAGCGCCAGCATGCCGCCAATTTTCCCTTTACCGCTGAGGGGCCGATCGTTGTAGCGTCCTTTTGCCGTCAGGCCGAAGACATAGTCGCCCACGCTTGCCGCGTCGCCTTTTGCTTTCGTGCCCGTGACCTCGCTAAACGGCAGCGGTTTGCCCAGCGGATCGACGAGGATCTCCACATCCGCCTTGCTGACCTTATCGTCGATGGCGATCCGTCCGCGATCGAAAAGAATATTGTCGAGACGGAATGACCAGGAAGAAGGCCGGGCATTCGGATCTTTTTCGCTGTCGCTGGCAAGGTTAAACGTCCAGTTGTTGTTTTTTTCTGAAAGTCGGATCAGACGCGCATCGGGCTGCTGAAGTTTGATCCACGGCAGATAAACCGTTTTGGTGAGGAGCGCCAGCGGAGCCAGCGTGGCTTCAACGCGCGGCAGGTGGATCATGGTGACGTCCGGGATATCCGGCGGGTTGCCGAGAATGATGTCGTCGGCATGGACGTGAGGCCAGGGGATCCAGCTGCGCCAGCCGGGCTCCTCTTTCTGACGCTCCCATACCACCCCTAAATCGCCGCGTATGGCGAAGGGGCGGTTCAGTTCGGTTGAGACTTTCTGGTTGATGGTCGGCTTGAGACGGTTCCAGTCAAACGTCGCAATAATGATGGCGACGACCACGATCAACAACAAGAAAATCCCTGCTGTCCAGGAGATTACCCTGGTTGTTCTCGTCATTTTTATCCCCTTTCCTGATGACCTGTCCTGTAAAACTATAGTCCAGACAAAGGGAAGCGGGCTTATCAGAGGGTCGTTATAACGCTATCGAGGCGATCCATGGGTACCGGGCGGGAGAGATAATAGCCTTGCGCCGCCGCTGCGGGAGAGTTTTGCACATCACGCCACTCTTCCAGTGTTTCTACACCTTCAACAATCACGCCCTGGCAATAGCGGTTCATCAGCTGTAATAACAGCGTAAACAGATTCCGCCCTTCCGGGGTCTGACGCAGCATAATGAACAGGTCGCGGGCCACTTTGATGTAGTCGTAGCGCACCTCACTCAGGGCGGAGAAGTTCGCCATGCCGGTGCCAAAGTCATCCAGCCACAGCGGGCCGTATTCGCATATCGACGCAAACGAGGAGTCCTGCGGCAGACGGACATGCTCCACCAGCTCAAAGCGCATCCACGGCAGGGTGGCGATCAGCTCCTGCAATTTTGCGTTCTGACGCAGCGCCAGCAGGGTTGGACCATCGACGTTCACCGAGGCGAGGATATCGTGCTGTTCGAAAAAAGGTTGCTTCGTCGCCAGCATACGAAGCTGCTCTTCCAGCACGTCCAGACGCTGGCGAACGGCAACTTCGGCAAAATAGCGATCCGGCGCGATGCGCTGAGTAGGGTTTGAGGGATGCGTAACGACGGTCAAAATTTCAATTGCCATCAGTCGACCATCTGTTCGGTAGATCGGCTGATAGGTGTACGCACGCTCACATTGCAGCCAGTAGCGATGCTCCTGCAAGTTCTCAATACTTGCCTCAGGCGTAGTGCTCAGCCGCTGGATAACCTGCTCTGACTTCATTTCAGATGTCCTGTTGTTGGGATAGCCTTTCTGGACTCGTCACAGGATTATCGGCGCGACAATTGAGAACTTTATGTTCAATTCACCGGGAAAATGAAATTAAGATGACAGAAATGCGCGGGAACACGCGCTGGCTCAAATAAAATAATGGAACGTTGTTTTAATATAGTTGACCGGTTAATTCACTCAGCGCACACTGCTGATAATTCTTCTGTTCAGGTTCACGACTATGTCCAAAAAAATTGCCGTGATTGGCGAATGCATGATTGAGCTGTCACAAAAAGGCGCGGAAGTCAGCCGCGGATTTGGTGGCGATACGTTAAACACGTCCGTTTATATTGCCCGTCAGGTCGCGCCTGAGGCGCTCACCGTGAACTACGTGACCGCCCTGGGTACGGACAGCTTCAGCCAGCAAATGCTGGAGGCCTGGCAGAGTGAACATGTCGAAACGTCGCTGATTCAGCGTATGGAGAACCGCCTCCCGGGGCTTTATTACATCGAAACCGACAGCACCGGCGAACGCACGTTTTATTACTGGCGTAACGAAGCCGCGGCCAAATTCTGGCTGGAGAGCGACGCGGCCGCGGCCATCTGCGAAGAGCTGGCGACCTTTGACTACCTCTATCTGAGCGGGATTAGCCTGGCGATCCTGAGCCCTACCAGCCGTGAAAAGCTGCTCTCGCTGCTGCGCGAATGCCGTGCAAACGGCGGCAAGGTTATTTTCGATAACAACTACCGCCCGCGCCTGTGGGCCAGCCGCGAAGAGACGCAGCAGGTCTATCAGCAGATGCTGCAGTGCACCGATCTCGCCTTCCTCACGCTCGACGATGAAGACGCCCTGTGGGGTGAGAAACCGGTAGAGGACGTGATTGCACGCACGCAGGCGGCAGGCGTGAGCGAAGTGGTGATTAAGCGCGGGGCGGATTCATGCCTGGTAGCGGTGGCGGGCGAAGCGCTGGTTGACGTTCCGGCGGTAAAGCTTGCTAGAGAGAAAGTGATTGATACCACGGCGGCCGGTGATTCATTCAGCGCGGGCTATCTGGCGGTACGTCTGACGGGTGGAACGCCGGAAGCGGCGGCACAGCGTGGTCACCTGACGGCCAGCACGGTGATTCAGTATCGCGGGGCGATTATTCCGCGTGAGGCGATGCCTGTTTAAGGAGGGTGCGGGCTGATGCCCTCACCCTAACCCTCTCCCACAGGCCTGAGGGTTCCCCACAAAATAATGCCAGCACGGACTACCCCCTCTCCCTTGAGGGAGAGGGCTGGGGTGAGGGGGAACATACGGCTCTGGTGGTCATTCCGTTCACTTTATGTTCCTTGCTACTCTGTAACAACATGACTTGTGAACGTGCCAGGGTGGCTCAGGGCATCGCTGTAAGTCATTCATTTACCTGAAGCAACATTCATCGCTTCAGGTAAAAAATTACTGGGGATTACTCTCCCCCACAGGGAGAGTGGACGATGAACACCCCCTCCCTGTGGGAGAGGGAATGTTTAAGCATTACTGCCCCTGCGGAATATCCGTCGCGTCCGGATGTAAATCATCAGCCGTGGCGGCCTGCGCTGGCTGCGGCGCGGTAGCCATAATGGAATCCCAGGTCTTCTGAAGTTCCTTCATGTCATATTCCGGCTCGCCCTTCGGTTGCAGGAGGATCAACGCCATCTCCTGCGACAGCTGCTGACGGAGGTCCTGATTGAGCATCTCGACGGTCAGACCGTTCAGGAAGTCCTGACGCAGTTTCTGATACTGTTCCGGCGCAATGTCCACCACCTGATTCTGCAGGGAGCGAATACGCTGGCTGATCAGAATGTCGGTATCGGCGCGAGCGTAGGTCGCAAACAGCTTCTGCAGCTCAAGTTTTTTCTGCGCCACGAGAGCGTTGAATTCCTCTTCGGAAAGCCCCTCTTTACGCACTTTTGCCAGCTCTTTTGCGACCACGCCCAGATTAGCATTCAGCTTATCGCCCGGCGATTCAACGTTGATGGCACACTGCGCACGCTGGAACAGCACGCGGCAGTCAAAACCAAGACCGATATTCTTCACGTTGTTCTTGCTCAGCGTCTGCTGAACGTGCCAGAACAGCGCTTCACGCGCCAGATCGGCACGCCAGTAGCGCAACATCGCCGCGGACTCGCGGATGGGCTGCCAGGCGTTATCCCACATGACGGAGAGGCGATCCTGACGCACGGCGTCCGTCATAATGCTGACAGGCTCTGCACGCAGCGGAGAGAGCGTCGGGACAGGGGCTGGCGTTTCACGCTTGCCTTTCAAATCACCAAACGCTTTGTTGATCTGCTCCACCACCGCGCGGCTGTCCACGTTACCCACCACGATCAGCGTCATCGCATCCGGGGTATACCACTTCTGGTAGAACGATTTTACCTGTTCGGCGTCCACCGGCTGTTTCAGCGGTTCGGCCGGATCGTGTCCCAGTAACGTTGAGCCCTTCAGGCGGTAACGCCACCAGCCCTCTTTGGTATCCCCGGGCCAGGTCGCCACCATGTCGCTGTTGCTCAGCGCATAGTTGACGGTGTCCGGCGTAATCGCCAGATTGCCAGAGGCATCGGAGAGATACGTAAGCGCTTCTTTAAGCAGGTCGTTACGGTTATTTGGCAGGCTCAGGTTAAACATGGTGTAGTCATACGAGACCACAGCCGGAGGGAGCGGGCGTTTCGGATCGATGGCCTGCTGCCAAAGCGAACGCACCTGAACCGCTTGCAGGCTGCCGCTCTGCGTGAGCGCCAGCCGTGGAATAAAATGGCTAAAACCGGTTTGCTGAGTGCTTTCCGCGAGGGAACCGGTATTAATGGACAGACGGATTTCTACACGGTCACTGGGACGTTGCGGAGTGGCTAAAACCTGCCACTGAAAACCGTTCGCTAATGTCCCTTGTTGCCAGGCCGGGTCTGGCTGGAGCGCATCTGCCTGCACATAACTGGCTGCTGCCATCATCAGCAAACCGCCGGTTAAGAGTCGAATTTTTGTGCCCTGCATGTGAACCCCTGATCAACATTCCTGGTTAAAAAAGAGTGTTTCGCGACGCGCTTCACTCTTAAAGATGACGATGAAAACACGTCGATTAGACCGCGCGTTCGGCAAAACGTCACGGTCAGAAGTGAAATATACCCAAAAAAAATCTTGTCGAATTATGACAGGTACGAACAGTTATTATGCGCAGGAGCCCGCATCCCGACAAGGGAATACGGGCATTTGTGACAAGATTAAGAGGTTAAGCCAGGATTTTTGCTGTCAGTTGAACGGTTATTGAGAGTATCGTCGAGCTTTTTGTGATCTAGCTCTTTCACCCATTTCGCCACCACCACCGTCGCCACGCCGTTACCCACCAGGTTGGTTAACGCACGCGCCTCTGACATGAAGCGGTCGATACCGAGAATCAACGCCAGACCCGCCACCGGCAGGTGACCCACAGCGGAAATAGTAGCAGCCAGCACGATAAAGCCACTGCCCGTCACGCCTGCCGCGCCTTTAGAGGAGAGCAGGAGCACCACCAGCAGGGTAATCTGATGGAAAATATCCATATGGCTGTTGGTCGCCTGAGCGATAAACACGGCCGCCATCGTCAGGTATATCGAGGTGCCGTCCAGGTTGAAGGAGTAGCCCGTCGGGATCACCAGCCCGACCACCGATTTACGGCACCCCAGCTTTTCCATCTTGTCGAGCATACGCGGCAGCGCCGATTCTGAAGAGGAAGTCCCCAGAACGATCAGCAGCTCTTCGCGGATGTAGCGGATAAATTTGAAGATGTTGAAACCCGTCGCGCGGGCGATGGAGCCCAGCACCACGACCACGAAAAGGATACAGGTGATATAGAAGCAGATAATCAGCTGACCCAGCTGCACCAGCGTACCGACGCCATATTTACCGATGGTGAAGGCCATCGCGCCGAAAGCACCGATCGGCGCCAGACGCATGATCATATTGATGATGCCGAAAATCACCTGGGAGAAGCTTTCGATCACATTAAAGATAAGCTGGCCTTTGCTGCCCAGACGGTGCAGAGCAAAGCCAAACATCACGGCAAACAGCAGAACCTGCAGGATGTTTCCGCTGGCGAACGCGCCAATGACGCTGCCCGGAATCACGTCCAGCAGGAAGGCCACCACACCCTGATCCTTCGCCTGCTCGGCATATACCGCGACCGCTTTGGCATCCAGCGTTGACGGGTCTACGTTCATCCCCGCGCCCGGCTGCACCACGTTGACGATGATCAGACCGATAATCAGCGCAAGGGTACTGACCACTTCAAAATAGAGAAGCGCCACTGCACCGGTACGGCCGACCGCCTTCATGCTTTCCATGCCAGCGATGCCCGTTACTACCGTACAGAAGATCACCGGCGCGATGACCATTTTGATGAGCTTAACGAACGCGTCGCCAAGCGGTTTCATTTGCGCGCCCAGCTCAGGGTAATAGTGACCCAGCAGAATACCGATGGCGATGGCTGTCAGGACCTGGAAATAAAGACTTTTGAAGAGTGAGGTTTTCATAAGGTGTCCTTGGGAAGAAAAACCACAGGCTTTGTAAGGTTATGGTTAACCTGCGGCTTTAAAATAACACCCACATAACAGGACAGAAATAAACTCAGTTCAAATTTGAAACACAAATGTTAAGAACTTTGAGCTGGCTCGCACAAGCCAGCAACAAAATTACACTTTTGCGTTATTGTCAGCACCAGAAAGGTATCGTTCTTCAAAGACATCCGAAGGAACAGCAGGGGCAAAAAGGAAGCCTTGTCCGCTCTCCACGCCCGCCTCTGCCAGCCATGCGCGTTGCGCTTCGGTTTCAATCCCCTCGGCAATAAGATGCAGGTTGAGGCTGCGCGCCATCTGGATAATCGCCTGCACCATGCTGCTGTCGCCCGGCAGACCGTCGACAAACGCTTTGTCAATTTTGAGCACGTCCACCGGAAGGGTTTTCATGTGCTGAAGCTGACGCAGCCCGGCGTACCCCATGCCGAAATCGTCCAGCGCAATGCGAATGCCGGCATTACGCAGCGGTTTCAGGATCGCGACCGCCTGATTAGGGTCGTCTATGCGACGGCTCTCCGTCACTTCCAGAGTTAACGTATCAGGCTTGATTCGGTAACGATGGATCAGCTCCAGCATCTCTGAAACCATGGTCGGGTGCATAAGCTGCAGGGCAGACAAATTGACCGACAGCGGCAGCGTCACGCCGCGCTCCTGCCAGGCGGCAAGCTGACGGCAGGACTCCTCCAGCACCCAGTAGCCGACGGTAACCATCAGGCCACAGGACTCAATGCGCTCAATCAGCCCTTCCGGCAGCTCCCATGAACCATCCGGCTGCTGCACGCGCAGCAGTGCCTCGGCGCTTTTCACTTCTCCCGTCAGCAAATTCACCTGCGGCTGTAGCCAGAGGGCAAACTGGCGGTTATCCAGCGCGGTCAGGATGTCGCTCTCTTCCGTCAGGCGCTGCTGCGCCTTTTCCATCTCTTCCGGCGCGAAGAACTGGATCTGATTTTTCCCTTTGCGCCGGGCGGTGAACGCCGCCGAGAACGCGCGATGATAAAGCTGCTCTGCCGTTAAATCGCCATAGTACATCGCAATACCGATACTGGCGCTTGGACGAAGCTGGATACCCTGAATGGGCAACCGCTCATTAATGACAGTGAGTACTTGCTGACCTAAAGTGATCGCATGCCAGGGCTCTTTTACGCCGTTGGCAATCACCACAAGGTCGTAACCGCTGACCTGGGTCAGCACCATGCGCGGGGCAAGGACAGACTTCACTTTTTCCACCAGGGTCAGCAGCAGCATTTCGCGCTGGCTCTCCCTGAGCACGCCAGCCGTGTCCTGCAGGGTTTCACAGGCGATAACCATCAGCGCCGTGGTTTGCTGACGGGCAACGGTCTGCTCCAGCATCGCCATCAGGAAGGCTTTATTGGGAAGCTCCGACACCGGGAAGCGCGTGGCGCTGCTGTTTAACTCATCCTGCTGGCGCTGAATGCGCTGCTGGTTGAGGTTGTAGCTGCGCACCAGCATGCCTATCTCATCGTCATGATGCAGACGCGGCAGCTCAAGCTGATGCCCCATCTGATCCTGCGGCGCAAGCGTATTCAGCTCGCGGGCGATACGGCGCAGCGGATGAACAATCAGCCGGTTAATGCACCAGGTGAGCGCCACGCTGAGAATAAGCGTCATAAGTAAGCAAGTGGTCACTAACGTAACCACCCAGCTCATGACGAATTTATACATGCGGTAGGAATCCGCCTGTAATACCAGGTAGGCCAGCGGCTGCGGATTGGCAGGGCGTTCAAGCGAATAAACGGGCAGCGAAATCTGCACCGGCAGTTCAAACAGGCGCATCACCATCATTGGGACGGGACGCTCCGGGATAAAGCTCATCCGCAGCGCCTGAAACTGGTTGGGCAAGACCACATCGGCGCGGCTAACGACGCCGGCAGGCTGAATGCGTTTTAAAATGGTTTCCGCTTCGGGAATATCCCCTTTCAGGATAGCGGCAGAGAGCGGGCCGCGCACCGAGCGCGCGATACTTTCTAACTGCGAAGCCGTGTTATAGCGATTCTGCTGTACGGAATGAAACAGCAAAATTACGCAGAAGAGCAGTACAAACAGCACGGTGACGGCAGAAACCATCGCCATCTGTTTGATTGTTAAGGAACGGCTGACACGCAAAATGACTCTCCACAAAACTCGAAGCGCAGGGCGCGCCAGGGTGTAAACCTGGCGCGCCTGAGTATACCCGATTGCCGCGCTATTAAGAGAGACTTACAAATGGATTAAGGATAATCCGATTACCAGTCCGCGTAAGGGATGAGCGGCTGCGGCGGTAAGTCCATATCGCCCTGCCAGCCTGCAGCAGAGTAACGCACATAGATCAGCGCATGGCTTGGGGTATAGTCTTTCGCTTCCTGAATATCCACGCCCATGCCCACAAACCAGTTGGACGTTACGCGGCGTTCGATAATGGCCCGCGCGGTATAACCCGTGCCAGAGGAACTGCTGCCGGTTTCCATCACGCCCCGGTCGGTATAGCGGTCTGGCTCATCGGTCGGGATCAGATTCTGGATCGGGTAGCGCAGTTCGTCTTTGGTTTTCGAGTGAGACCAGGACACCGAGCCGCCCAGCTCCCAGGACCAGTTCTCCGTGCGTTTACGCCAGGTCACCGGCAGTGCGAAGGAGACATACTCCTGCGGGCTGTAGTAGCCGCCCTGACCCAGGGTATAACCGCTCAGGTCTTTGTCGTAGTGCCAGAGCATATTGGAGACGCCGACCGTCAGGCGCTCGTTGTTTTTATTAATGAGCTTGTAGTAGTAACCCGTCATCCAGCGGACGCGCCAGTTATCTTCCACATTTTTACCCGTCAGCGTTTCCGCGTTCAGGCTTGACCAGACGCCGTTCGCTTCCCCTTTGTCATAGCTCATGCTTACGCCGCCACCGGTGGCACGTACGCCGCCCCAGGTGGTGCCGGTGTTGGTATCTTTTTGCCCGGCGAACGCCAGCAGAGAGCTGGAGATGGGGCGGCGATGGGCGTTAACGGTATAGCCGATGGGGCCCAGATCGCTGCTGTAGCTGATGCCGCCCACCACGTCGACGACGTCAAAGCCCATTGGCGTGGTGCCAATATCCATCGCCCAGGTTTTATTCTGCCAGCCGACGGCGACGCTTGCGCCATTGTCGGACTGATGGGTGTTGCCGCTACACGGCGTTTCGTAGCAGGTCCCCCATTTTGGATCGTAGGTCCCGTTATTGTTATCAAATGAACCGGCGTCCATGTTGACCAGATCGCTTCTGAAGAACATGCGCCCGTCAGACAGCGGAGCATCCACCTGCAGCATGGTAGTGTGCGCTTTCAGGTCAGAATAGCCGCCCGTGCCGCTGGAGCCCCAGTAGTCGTGCTGCAGCGTGACGTTAACATCCTGCTGACGGTACAAGTCACCAGCATCGCTGCGCACGCCGCGCTTCAGCCAGTCGTCTTTTTCATCGTTACGCGTCAGACGGGTGAAACTGTCGTTGTCGGCCGGACGCGTCGTGGTGATACCCGTAGACACCATCGCGTCTTTATAGGTTTCCAGCGCCTGCTGAGGCTGACCGTTTTGCGCCTGGAAACGCGCGGCATCACGTAACACCAGCGCGTTTTCCATGGAGCCGGGCTGCGATTTAGCCTGCGGAATGATTTTGTTGAAGGTCTGTTCTGCGGCAGCGGAATCGCCCAGACCTGCCTGCGCCATCGCGATCCGGCGCTGCATGTTGAGCGACAGCGGCTGGCCGTTTTGCGCGGCGGGCAGTTTCGCCAGCTCTGCGCGCGCGGCATCTTTGTCGCCCTGCGCGCTATAAATCTCGGTCAGGCCGAGGATCGCGTCTTCGTTCTGCGGTTCACGCTGCAGAACGGCGTTATACGTCGTTTTTGCCGACGCCAGATCGCCACGCTGCTGCGCCCAGTCCGCCAGCGTCAGGTCGATGCGGGTGGAGGTCGGCTGCTGACGCAGAAGGTTTTCCGCCTCCTGCTCTTTGCCGCTATCGCGCAGACGGTTGGCGGTTTCCAGCACCTGGTTGCTTTGCAGGCGGTCGGCAAGCTCCTGAATATTGCCGTTCCACTGGCTGCGCGGCAGCGTGTCCAGATGCGCCAGCGCGGCGCGGTCCTGATCGTTACCGGAAAGATAGAGCCCGCTGGCGTACACCTGATCCGGATCGGTCGGTTTCTGGCTGGCAAGCTGACGCATCAGGGTATCCGCCTGGCTGCGCTGACCCGCGCTGTAGAGATCGCGCGAGAGACGATAGGTTATCCAAACGTCGCCGGGAGAGAGCGCCAGACGACGGCGCTGAATCTCTGCCGCCTGGGCGTATTTTCCCTGATTTTCCAGCTGTTCTGCCTGAGCGGAGAGCTGCTCGTTGGTCAGACTGCGTTCAATATCATCAATGCTCCGGCGCTGGCTGGCGGAGAGAGACTGGATAAACTGCGAGGCCTTCTCCGGGGACTGCGCGCGGTAAATATTAGCCAGGCCGCGGACCGCATTGCTGTTGCCGCTGTCCATACGCAGCGCCTGGCGATAGTAACGTTCCGCCGCGTCATTATCTTTACGCGCCGCGGCGGCATCGCCCAACCCCAGCACGGCATAACTGTCGGTATTGTCGATACTGCGCGCCTGCTGATAGTAACGCTCCGCCTGCGCAGGGTTATTCGCCTTCAGGGCCGCATCGCCCTGCTGGATCAGCAGCCAGTAGCGGTTGACCTTCAGCAGACTGTCCCATTTACCCCGGTTATCGCTCTGGGGATCGAGGGCAATCGCCTTTTCAAACTGCGCCACCGCGCGGGCGCGGTCGCCTTTCTGGGAATAGGCCTGGCCAAGGGCACCCACCGCTTCACTGTCGGCATGGTTGGCGCTGACGGCTTTTTGCAGCTCAGCCACCGCCTTACTTCCCTGCCCGGCATCCACCGCCGCCAGCCCTTCCGCTTTCGCGCGGAACGCCGGGTCAGCGAGCTGTTTTTGCTGTTCTTCGAGCTGGGCACGCGCCGCCGCGACGCTATCGCCGTCACTGAATACGCTCAGGTATTTTTGCAGCGCGCTGACGCTGGCGCTGCTGGCAGGCTGGCCTTTGATTTGGTCATACCACATATCAGACGCCTGGCTGCGCCCGTTGGTCGATTTAGCCATCTCCTGCAATACCGCAAAGCCTTCATCACGGCGTCCGCTCTGGAACAAAAGCTGGGACAGCGTCGCCTGCAGCTGCGTATTTCCGGGGCTGCTGGTATTGATTTTCTTGAGCTGGTTAATGGCCGCATTCCGGCGAGCAGGATCTTTGGCGACCACATTCCAGTATTCCGTCGCCACGTCGCCGCCCGGCGGGTTGCCGTCAAACAGCTTGTCATAGGCTGCAATCGCCTCCTGCGTGTGTCCCGTGGTGGCGAGCAAACGCGCCTGCTGGAGCTGCTGGCGGCCATCCGGCGTGGACAGCAGCATCGTGTTGCGTGATGACTGGTATGCACTCGAGCCCGGCGCGATCCCTTTCAGACGATCCAGCTCTTTTTGCGCACCGGCGTTATCGCCCTGGCGCAGCAGGTAGCGAAAGCGTGCGGCAATGACGTCAGGGTTGTTCGGGTCAATCAGCTCAAGACGGTAAAGCGACTGACGAACCAAATCCTCACGCTGTGTCGATTCGCCCAGCCGAACCTGTTCCAGCAGCTGTTTCTGCTGCGGAGAGTTAGCGGCTTCAGCCATCGGCATCAGTGCCAGGCCAAGCGATAAAGTGAGTAGATTTACTGTGAACTTGCGCATTCCTGGCCCCAATCCGGTATTAATTCACCTTTTGCGGTGAAGCGAAAACGATGCTGATCCCATCCTTGCCCAAAGAGAGTCAGCACGTAGCTGTAATAGGCATTGTTATCGGGAAAATGGTCCGCAACGCGCTGGCGCTGAACCGCCTGGGCATCACGTTGTTGTAAAAACGGTAGCATGGCGGCAGAGAACCCGACCGGGCCATTCCCGGTGCGTTTACCCGTCGCCACATCCACTTTCTCCGGCGGCACACCCCGTTTCATTGTCTTTGCCGCCATCGGCTGGAAGCGCGTCAGCAGCCGGGCTTTCTGAGGATCTTTATCACTCATCATTCCCACCCAGAGATAAACGCGGATGGCGTCGTAGCCGCCCACCAGCGATTTATCCTGCTGTAACCGCCAGCCTTTGTTTTTCTGATACTGAACCCAGTCCGGCGAAAACCCTTTCGGCGCGCTCTCCAGCAGCAGACGCTGATTGGTTTCACGAAGCTGGGTCCACGGGGGACCAAAGCGCGTGAAATAACTCGCTAACTGCGGAGGAAGATAGCTGGGGTTAAAACGCCAGACGTTTTCATCGGCAAAACCGACTTTACCGGGAAGCAGCATTGCGCCGAGCCCCGGCACTTTCACCACTTCCTCACTGACAATGTGTTTCAGCAGCGCCTTACCCGTGCGGGTATAGTCCGGATGTTTCCACAACCGGCCCGCTTCGAGCAGAGACCAGGCGATCCAGACATCGGCGTCAGAGGCGGAGTTGGTATCAATCACCGCCCACGTCTCTTTATCTTTCTGGCCCCATAGCCAGGCGGGCAGATGGTCGTTGAGATTGCCGCTGGCAAGATTATCGCGCGTCCAGGTCAGCAGCTGGTCAAACGCGCTGCGATCGTTCGCCGCAAGGGCAAAGAACAAGGCGTAGCTTTGCCCTTCAGAGGTCGTAATTTTGCGCGTGTCGCTGGGATCAACGACACGCCCGCCCTCACTGATGTAATCCTTTTTAAACTGCTCCCAGGCAGGCCAGGTACAGGCGGCGCGAAGAGGAAGCGCCGCCAGCATCAACGCTGCTAATGCACACCAGCGAAAGGCTTTCATCACATCTTACTCATCCGGGTTCAGGCGACGACGGCTGATGATACGCAGCAGACGCCACAGCACCCATGCCAGCAAGACCACGCTGACCGCCGCCAGGATGGCGAGCAGAACCGGATGGTTAGCCAGCGCATACCACAGGCGTTCGAACCACGGCAGATGGCCCACGTAGTACACGTCGCCCACGCGCAGGCTATTGACGCCGGACTCACGGATCACCGAAACGGATCCAAACATCGCGGCACGTTTACCGCTGTCGTTCATGGCCGTATTGAGCAGTTCATATCCGCGCGGGCTGTCCGCCAGGAGAGCCACCACGCTACGCTGTTCGTTGTAAGGTGACTGGAAGCCCACCACCGCGGCCATTGCCCCCTGAGACGTTACCGTCGTCTGCGCGCTGGCCTGACGGTCGTTCATATCCGGCATAATGCTCGGGAACTCGGTCTGACGCAGCGGCGTGTTAACCCAGGACTGGGCCGCTTTCACCAGCAGATCGATACGTTTGTCATCCTTCAGCTTATCCGGAATGGTACCGATCACCATGATGTCAGCATCTTTGTTCTGGATCTGGCTGCCATCGTCCGTCAACGTGACGTTAATCGCCGGTAATCCCGTCTGTCCTCCAACGGTCGCCATGGTATCCAGCAGGGTCGTAACCTGCCCTTCGCTTGGCGCTTTTGGCATCACAACGATGGACTCAGAGAGATCGGCCATGCGGCTGAACGGGAAGCCCGCGTTAGCAAAGGCGCGCAGATCCGGCATCGCCAGGAAGTGATAGTACTTCGAGAAGTCGATAGTCGACTCATCGCCAATCACGACGTGGTTCTGTACGGGCTGGAAGGTGATGCAGTTTTCCGCAGAACCGCCAGGCATTGGGTTCATGTACTGGAAGTCAAAGCGCAGCTGGTTTATCGCGCCCAGCTTCAGTGCCGGGATGGAGACATCCGTTTTACCGTCCAGCAGCCCCTGCAACACCGGCAGGCGAAGCATCAGGCGGTTAGTATCCTGCGTGCTTTGCAGGCTGAACGATTGCAGGAACTGGTTGTTCAGGCTGATATCCATGCGCGAGCTGTCTTTGGTCGCTGGCGCGGTATAACGGTAGTTCAGATTGATATCAATGCCGTTGGTACGCAGCAGATACAGATCCGGCGGCAGATTCAGTGACAGGCTAATCGGCGCTGGCTCAAGCCCCGTCGCCTGCAGCTGTTCTTCATAGGTTTTCAGTTCGCCAAATGTCACCGCACGGTCGGTACGCACCCAGTTTGGCGCATCATAAGGTTTACGCGCCAGCAGCGGTTTGACCTCATCCACTACAACGCTGTTGCCACGGAAAAGGACGTTGCCCTGGGCAATCGCTTTTGCTGCCTGCACCAGATCTTTATCATCACGGCCAAACACCACCAGCAGCTTCACGTACGGGTTTTCCGGGTGGCTTATCATCTCAACGGTCGGCGCTTTGACGTCCGGATGATCGCGCAGGAAGGCCGGGCGTTTCGAGTTGGTCGCAAACACAATCGCATTTCTGTCCGGCAGTTTGTCATACATCGCCGGGAAGCTCTGTCCACGCCAGCCGGCACGTGAACCAAACCAGGACGCCACAATGGTGGCCGCCAGCTGCTCGGTCACGTCCGGGGATGATGCAAACACCATCGGCAGCGTGAGCGGACGGTTATCACGCGGATCGAAGAACGGAACCGGGAATGCCGAGAGATCGTTTTTCAGCGCCAGCGACTGGTAGGTCATCTGCAGTGAGGAGTTACGCCCGACGTCCATCCACAGCGTGTTGCTGGCCGGGTTTTCGCAGACATCGCGGTAGTGGCCGACAAATTCCAGACGGATACGGTTAAAGTCGGTGATGAACAGCGGGTTGATCGGCACCTGCGCCTGGGTTTTCTTGCCCAGCTGCTCTTTGGTGACCGGCAGTACGTCCATCAGCTCATCATTCAGGTAGACCTTCAGCTGGGACTGCGTCGGCAGCAGAGACGGCGACGGCGTGTATTCCAGGTTCAGCACCGCATTAGAGACGACCTCATCGCTGCGCATGCCAAACTCAATGCCGCCGTTAGGGTTGATGCCGCGCAGCACCATACTGCCCGGAGGCGGTGCAATTTGCGCGAAGGTCAGCTTCACGTCCCGCGACGGCGCATTGTCCGCAACGACGGGCGCATTCGCCCCCCGGACGCCCGGCATCACCTGCCCGATGACCTGGCCGTCTGCCGGCAGGGTGTTCCCCTCCGTTGGCTGGTTCGGCATGATATTTTCTGTTTGACCAGGTGCCGCGGTGACAACCGGATCGGTTGCTTGCGCGACGACAGGTACCGTTGGCGCAGGCGTTGCCGCTGCGTTACCAGGAGCTGCGTTAGCCATTGTTGCGGGGAGAACATTCATCCCCATTGCCACTGCACATAACCAGGAAAGTTTTGTTTTCATCGCGTTATCATCATTGTTGAGCCATAACCGGGCCCGCCTGCTTCGCCTCATCCCGCTCAGGACGACGAGGAATGAACGACACGACCCAGGAAACCAGCGAAGTAAGTGACCGGAAAATTAATTTCACCGACGACGGGGCGAATTCTGCAAGGTGACGATAGCCACGGAACCCCAGCTTCAGAATATCCAGCAGGCTTTCCAGAGGTTTATCTTCCGGGAAGCTGTCCTGCCAGAGAGCCCACGTATCCGCGCGGGCAAACGTACACTGCACAAAATCGATATGTTGCTTTTTGGTCAACGGCATCAGCTGCAAACCGACTTCATTGCCCGCCACGCGCACAACCTGCGTCGGGAAGACATACTCCTGCTGGCCGCGCTTAAGCAGCAGGTTAACTTTCTGGCCTTCCAGCACCTTCGCCTGGCCGTTGATTTTGATCCCCAGACCACCGTCAGAGAAGTCGTGCACGGTACAGGAGAAGAGGTGGCCATCTTCACGGGCGATCGCCGCAGGCATGCAGATTTCAACGCGATGCGCGCGACGAACCTGTTTACTCTCCACCGACACCGCTACCGCGCCGCCGAGGATAATCAGGTTGTAGAAGACCCAGGCCATACTCACAAAGACGGTCAGGATTTCGTTTTCCGGGCCGTAGAAGTAACGCCAGATACCGGCGATGACGCCAACGATATTCAGCAATACCAGGAAGATATACGGACGGGAGATCACCCAGTCGACGTACTCTTCTTCCACCAGGCCGCCCTTGGCGGTGACGTTAAATTTCCCTTTGTGCGGGTTAATCAGCGCCACCATCGTCGGCGGTGCGATATACCAGGCCAGCACCGTTTCGTAGATTTCACTCCAGAAGGAATGGCGGTATTTACCCTGTATCTTCGAGTTCGTCAGGCTCGCGTGGATCATGTGCGGCAGAACAAACAGCGCAATCATCAGCGCCGGGGCGTAAATGATATAAGCGTGAAGGAGCAGGAACGCCAGCGGCGCGGTCAGGAAGATCAGCCGCGGGATACCGGATAAGAAGTGGAACATGGCGTTGACGTAGCAGAGACGTTGCGCCAGCTTGAGCCCTTTCCCAATCAGTGGGTTATCGAGACGGAAAATCTGCACCATGCCGCGCGCCCAGCGAATACGCTGACCAATGTGCGCCGACAGTGACTCCGTTGCCAGACCGGCGGCCTGCGGAATACGCATATACGCCGAGGTATAGCCACGACGGTGCAGGCGCAAAGAGGTATGCGCATCTTCAGTGACCGTTTCGACGGCGATACCGCCAATTTCATCCAGCGGCTTACGGCGGATAACCGCACAGGAGCCGCAGAAGAAGGTGGCATCCCACATGTCGTTTCCGTCCTGCACCAGGCCATAGAACAGCGTGCCTTCGTTCGGGGTTTTGCGGAAGCGGCCAAGGTTACGTTCAAACGGATCCGGCGAGAAGAAGTGGTGCGGCGTCTGCATCATCGCCAGCTCTTTCTCCTTCAGGAACCAGCCCATGGTCATCTGCAGGAACGAGCGCGTCGGCACGTGGTCGCAGTCAAAGATTGAGACAAACTCCCCTGTGGCATACTTCAACGCGTTGTTGATGTTCCCGGCTTTCGCATGCTCGTGAGTCGGACGGGCGATGTACTCGACGCCGACCTCCTCTGCGAACTGGCGGAACGCCGGACGGTTGCCGTCATCCAGGATCCAGACCTTGAGCTTGTCTTTCGGCCAGTCGATGCCCAGCGCGGCATAAATGGTGTTTTTCACCACGCTCAGATCTTCGTTGTAGGTCGGTACAAAGAGATCAACAGACGGCCACTGCGCGGTGTCTTTAGGCAGCGGAACCGGCTGGCGGTTGAGCGGCCAAATGACCTGGAAATAGCCCAGTACCAGCACGATCCAGGCGTAGGTTTCGGCAAACAACAGCACCAGGCCGCACACCAGGCTGACCGGGTCGTCCCAGTTCAGGGTTGAGGTATAACGCCACCAGATGTAGCGACAGGAGACGGTCAACGACAACACAATCAGCATCAGCGCCGAGAAGCGGCCCGGAATACGGCGGACCAGCAGCGCCACGCCCCACAGCAGGATCAGGAAGGTGAACTGCGCCAGAGGGTTGAAAGGCTGCGTAATACAGACCAGCGCCAGAATGAGCGAGAACACGACGATCACGCCGAGGATAAAACGCCGCAGGCCCGGGTGAAGATGCCCGAGCTCTTTATGGTTATCCAGATGGCTGGTCTTATCGCTTACGCTGTTGGGCAGTCTGTCCAGCCACTGGTGGTAGCGCTCACGTAACTGCTGAACCCGGGAGAAGCTGCGCCAGTGCGGCGTTATTTTCTCTGAGCGGGATGACGTGACCACCAGCCAGATGGCCTGAATGAGATAGCGCGCCGGATCCAAAGGACGCGGCCGGTTGGGATTAATATGCGGATATAGCTCACTGTGCCGGGCACGTATGCGCTGCCAGCGCGGGTGTTCGAGTGGAATAAACATCCAGGCCAGAATCATCCAGAAGCAGCCGAGCGCGGCGCTAAATGCCGAAGCACCGTGCCGGCGGAAATGCCGGTAATGTTCGCTCAAACGCGAACTGACCGGTGGGATGAGTAACCAGCTGGCGAGACGACTCATACAGAACTCCCTGCATGCTCCGCCCTGTTGGCGAAGTTCAGCAGACACCAGTTAGCCAGCGTCAGGATCTCTTCTGCCGCCAGTGAATCGCTGCGGTATTCGCCGAGCGGTTGCTTAGACGCTAGGCATTCCGCCATCCCCTCATCACGATGGATGACAATGGGAAGCAGACGGCGCTGGCTTTGCAGCCAGACCTGATACAGATCGTCCTGGATCTGGCTGCCAATGCGCAAATCGTTAATCAGAAGATGAGCGTTCTGAGGCAGCCCCTGCTGATGCAGGCGGATATGGCAGTTCGCATCGACGTTGACGATGGAAAGTATATGATCGCACTGGGCGATAAGCTGTCGAGTGAGCGTGCCGGCGCCGTGCGGCAGATCCAGCAGGATCCACTTGTAGTGCCCCTTTTCTTTCAGGGTTTGCAGCGCCAGCGTGAATTGCGAAAACAGGCGCTGATACGCGGCTTCATTCTCGCGTTCCGTGGTGGTCAGTTGCCCAAACGGCAGCAGATCAAGCTGGGAGGTATAGCGCATCCCCGCATCCTGCCAGTCTTTATCATCAAGCAGCGCGCGGGCCCAGCCCTCTTCACGAGAAAAGTCGACGTTAAACGACATACGCAACAAATTATCGGCGCAGGCGTCAATAACCAGCACCGATTCACCTAAAAGCTGTAATGACCACGCCAGCGCCGCGGTAACTGATGTGGTACCCACACCGCCACGGACACCCTGTAATCCGAGTATGGCCATCAATGGCTCCCTTATTGTTGATGGGCGAATTCAGCTAATAACGGCCAGCGTTTAATAGCCGCGGCCAACTGTTCCCGCTGGGAAATATCGGTGTAATCTATTTCAGGTAAAGAAAAGGCCTGCGTCAGCGCCAGAAAATCGTTTTGGAATGTGTAACCCAGAGTCGAGTCGACTGGGGTTCCAGGTTCGTTATTATCCATTCTTTTTCCATCCCTTTAAGGAAAATCGCACGCTAAAGAAGTTGCGGGGCTTCCTGCCCTGACAAATTTCATTTACATGCTAAATCTGATGTTCTTTAATTTCAATGTTAGGTTTATTTCTACGCTTTCGCTAGTAAACTGAGATACAGATAAATTAGACGAAAAGAGGGACACCGTGGACTCCATATTTTCTATTGGCATCCAGTCATTATGGGACGAATTGAGCCACATGCCAGTCGGAGGAGTCTGGTGGATTAATACGGACCGTAATGAAGATGCTATCAGTCTGGTAAACCAGACAATTGCTGCTCAGGATAAGGATTCCCGCGTGGCCGTCATTAGCATGGGCGAAGATCCGAAGAAAATTATTACGCTTGAAAGTGGTCGCGGCCCCCAGACGGTGCGATTATTTTCCATGACATCGGAAGCCGATAGTCTATACTTTTTGTCCCGCGACGTTCAGTGCTCTATTGATCCGGATCACTATTTTGTGATTCTGAAATGCGCAAATAACGTCCTGCAAAATATGCCCGCTGAAAAACTACTGCCCTGGCTGGAAAAAATCAATAAATGGGCAAAATTTCAAAATTGCACGCTATTGATAGTCAATCCCGGCAGTAATAATGACAAGCTGTTCTCACTTTTAATGGGCGAATATCGCTCCCTGTTCGGTCTGGCAAGCGTTCGTGACCAGGCAGGCAGCTATCTCTACGATATTGCATTCTGGTGTAATGAAAAAGGCGTGAGCGCCAGGCAACAGCTTACGCTGAAACATATTGAGGGCGAGTGGCACCTGGCGCAGCAGGAAGAAACCGTGGTGCAGCCGCGTAGTGATGAAAAACGCATCCTGAGCCATATCGCGGTTTTAGAGGGGGCACCCGCCCTGTCGGAAAACTGGACGCTGTTTGAATCTAACGAAGCCCTTTTCCATGAAGCCCGCACAACCCAGGCGGCAACCCTTATTTTCTCGCTGATGCAGAATAACCAGATTGAGACGCTGGCACGACAAATCCACACCTTACGCCGCCAGCGCGGCAGTGCGTTGAAAATCATCGTGCGCGAAAATAATACCAGCCTGCGCGCCACCGATGAGCGCCTGCTTCTCGGCTGCGGCGCCAATATGGTTATTCCATGGAATGCGCCGTTGTCACGCTGCCTGACGCTTATCGAAAGCGTTCAGGGCCAGCAGTTTAGCCGCCACGTACCGGAAGATATTTCCACGCTGCTCTCCATGACGCAGCCGATGAAGCTGCGTGGGTACCAAAAATGGGATACCTTCTGCGACGCCGTCGGCAACATGATGAACAACACGCTTCTTCCTGCTGACGGAAAAGGGGTCATGGTTGCCCTGCGTCCTGTACCGGGTATTCGCGTTGAACAGGCTCTCACCTTATGTCGCCCGAACCGTACAGGGGACATCATGACCATTGGCGACAATCGCCTGGTGCTGTTTTTGTCCTTCTGCCGGGTAAACGATCTCGATACGGCGCTTAACCACATCTTCCCTCTGCCTACAGGGGATATTTTCTCGAACCGTATGATTTGGTTCGAAGATAATACGATTAGCGCGGAGCTGGTGCAGATGCGTGCGCTCCAGCCTGAACAATGGGTTAAGCCGCTCGCTATCAAGAGCGATGCCAAACCGATCCTCAATGCCAGGCATGATGGACACGTCTGGCGTCGGGTTCCGGAACCCCTTCGCTTATTAACAGACAACGCGGAGAACGCATCATCATGAACATCAGCGATATCATTCAACTGGTTATATTCTGTGCGCTGATCTTTTTCCCGCTTGGCTACTATGCGCGCCATTCCATCCGCCGTATCCGTGATACGGCCAGAGTGCTGTTTATTAAACCTCGCTATGTAAAACCAGCCGGAACACTGACACGGGCATCACACGTCAAGGCAGACCGAAAACATGACTAATTCTACCTATACCGCTTCGTCACCCTCGCCGCTCTGGCAATACTGGCGCGGCCTTTCCGGCTGGAACTTCTACTTTCTGGTGAAGTTTGGCCTGCTGTGGGCAGGCTATCTGAATTTCCATCCCCTTCTCAACCTCGTGTTTATGGCCTTCCTGCTGATGCCGCTGCCGAATATCAGGCTACATCGCTTGCGCCACTGGGTCGCTATACCTGTCGGCTTTGCGCTGTTCTGGCATGATACCTGGCTACCGGGGCCGGACAGCATTATGAGCCAGGGGTCGCAGGTGGCGGGCTTTAGCGCCAGCTATGTCCTCGATCTGACCGAGCGCTTTATTAACTGGCAGATGATTGGCGCGGTATTTGTGCTGCTGGTTGCCTGGCTGTTCCTGTCACAGTGGATCCGCGTCACGGTGTTTGTCGTCGCGATTATGATCTGGCTTAACGTGCTGACGCTGGCTGGGCCGAACTTTTCGCTGTGGCCTGCCGGTCAACCGACCACCACGGTGACCACCACAGGGGGAAGCGCGGCGGCAACCGTCACAACGGCAGGCGATACGCCTGTGGTGGGTGATATCCCAACCCAGACCGCACCGCCTACTTCTACAAACCTGAACGCTTGGCTCTCCAGTTTCTATACCGCGGAAGACAAGCGACAGACTAAATTCCCGGATGCGCTGCCGGCGGATGCTCAGCCGTTTGAACTGCTGGTGATCAACATCTGCTCTCTCTCCTGGGCCGACGTGGACGCCGCCGGTTTGATGTCTCATCCGCTGTGGTCACACTTCGATATTCAGTTTAAAGATTTCAACTCTGCCACCTCGTACAGCGGCCCGGCGGCGATCCGCCTGCTGCGTGCAAGCTGTGGTCAGACATCGCATAAAAACCTGTATCAACCCGCCGGCAACCAGTGTTATCTGTTCGATAACCTCGCAAAACTGGGCTTTACGCAACACCTGATGCTGGGGCATAACGGCCAGTTCGGTAACTTCCTGAAAGAGGTGCGCGAACAGGGTGGTATGCAGGCACCGCTGATGGATCAAACCGGTCTTCCCGTCTCTCTGCTGGGCTTCGACGGTTCGCCCGTTTATGACGATACTGCCGTCCTGCAGCGCTGGCTTCAGACCATCGAAAAAGACAGCAATCCACGCAGCGCGACGTTCTTTAACACCCTGCCGCTACACGACGGTAACCATTTCCCGGGCGTGAGCAAAACGGCTGATTATAAAGTGCGTGCGCAGAAGTTCTTTGACGAGCTGGACGCGTTCTTCACGGAGCTGGAAAAATCAGGCCGTAAAGTGATGGTGGTTGTGGTACCTGAGAACGGTGGTGCGCTGAAAGGTGACAGAATGCAGGTGTCGGGTCTGCGTGATATCCCAAGCCCGTCCATCACCAACGTGCCTGCCGGCATTAAATTCTTTGGTATGAAGGCACCGCATCAGGGCGCACCGATTGAGATTACACAGCCAACCAGCTATCTGGCGATCTCAGAGCTGGTTGCCCGCGCCGTTGACGGGAAGCTGTTTGTGGAGGATAGCGTGAACTGGGATCAGCTCACCAGCAACCTGCCGCAAACCGCAGAGGTCTCAGAAAACGCTAACGCGGTCGTCATTCAGTATCAGAACAAACCGTACGTTCGCCTGAACGGCGGGGATTGGGTACCGTATCCGCAGTAACAAGGTATGACTTCCCTCTCCCCATCGGGGAGAGGGATAATGTCGACATTATTGCTGGGCGATCCACACCAGCATTTTCAGACTTGCCGAATAGTAGTCGTCTTTAGAGGTGATTTCGGGTTCACCGGAAGACTGCCCCATCGTGAAATCACGTACAGCCAGCAGGCCGCCTTCCATCATGTAGGGCGCATATTCGTTGGTCGCGACGTTAACCCAGGCGGGCGTTTGTTCCCGGGGGAACTGACCGAACCAGGCCTTCCACGGCGTCAGCAGTGGGCTTTGCTTATCAGACCAGGCAACGTACAGCGGAACACGAATCGCGTCATAGCTCATTCGCGGCGGCCAGCCTTTGGCAGGAGCCAGCTTGCCACCTGATGCCAGTGAAACCCAATCAGTGGGCAGATTCGCTTTACCCGAGCCCATTTTCCCCAGCAGGCGTTTCCCGTCCTTAATCAAATCGCGCCAGACCGGCAAATGGCTGCATCTGGCGAAAGCTTGCCAGGCCGGAAACACGAAATAGGAAGGATTAAGGACGACTTCACCCTCAAGCTTAAACCCCTGGACGCCGGGCAGCATCACGCGGTAACCGGCATAGCGGATCACGCTGTGGTCAATCAGTGCTTTGGTAATTGCATCCGATGCGGCGCTGTAGCGCTTGTCATGCCAGCGGGCGTCGGCTTTCAGCAACGCCCAGGCAATCAGCACGTCGCCATCTGCAGCGTTGTTTTTGTCGGCGACCGGGTTGGACTCTGCGGGGTTATAGCGCCAGTAAAACAGACCATTTTCTTTGTTCTTTAGCCGACTGTCTGTCCATTGCCAGAGCTTATCGAACGTGGCTTTATCGTCGTTGGCCACCGCCATCAGCATGGCAAAACCCTGACCTTCCGTATGCGACACGCCGCCATTACCGGTATCAACAATACGGCCTTCCGGTTTGAAAAAGCGGGCCTTGTAACTCTCCCAGGCCCGATCCGCATGAGAGAGAGGCGAAAACAGCACACTCATCATGACGGCCAGCGTTGCGTAGACGGGTTTTCGCATAATTAACTCGATCCGGTTATTCGGCACTTCGCAGTGAAATCTCACCGCCCATCCAGGGTTTGATCACGCCATCCTGCTCAAGAAGCAGCGCGCCCTGTGCGTCAATACCGCGCGAAGTTCCGTAGATCTCTTTATCACCAATCAGCAATTTCACCGGGCGGTTGATGAAGTTATCCAGCTTTTCCCAACGAGACAGGAACGATGCCAGCCCTTCCTGCTCAAAAAGCGTGAGTGAACTGCGCAACTCTTTAATCATACGCACGGCAAGGGTGTTGCGATCGATGACGATCCCCGCCTCCTGGAGGTTAGTCCAGGCCTGATTCACCACATCATTTTGTACATTGCGCATTACCATGTTGAGGCCTGCGCCGATGACGATTTGCGCTGCATCGCCCGTTTTTCCCGTCAGTTCGACCAGAATGCCGGCAAGTTTACGATCGTTGAGGTAGAGGTCATTAGGCCATTTAACGCGTACTTTATCCGCCCCCAGATCGTGCAGCACTTCCGCCATGACGATGCCGATGACCAGACTCAGACCAATGGCAGCGGCCGGGCCCTGCTCGAGTCGCCAGTACATGGACAGATAGAGGTTAGCGCCAAATGGCGAAAACCATTTGCGACCGCGACGGCCGCGACCGGCCTGTTGATATTCAGCAACGCAGGCATCGCCGGATTTCAGCTCAGGCAGACGATCCAGAAGATACTGGTTCGTCGAATCAATCACCGGCAGCACCGCAACATTGCCGTGTCCGATCTGGCTGCGGATCGCTTCTTCATTCAGCAATTGAATCGGCTCCGGCAGGCTGTAGCCTTTTCCGGGAACCGTGAACACATCAACACCCCAGTCGCGAAGCGTCTGGATATGTTTATTGATAGCAGCACGGCTCATGCCAAGCTGCTCACCCAGCTGCTCGCCAGAATGAAACTCGCCGTCAGCAAGGATGCTAATCAGGGTTAAGGGAACGGTATTGTCCTTCACGCGATAGCCTCCACGGCATTAACTTCACCTGTGCAGCCAATGAAGCGAACTTCTGGCTCCAGCCAGACGTTAAATTTTTCGCCCACACGCTGACGAACATAATGAGCCAGCTGTACAACATCATCGCTGGTCGCATCGCGCTGATTAACCAGCACCAGAGCCTGCTGCTGGTGAACGGCAGCACCGCCTACTGAAGTGCCTTTTAGCTGGCATTGATCGATAAGCCATCCCGCGGCAAGCTTCACGCTGCCATCCGCCTGAGGGTAATGTGGCGCGGCTGGCCATCCTTCAAGAAAGACTTTTGCATTTTCGCTGCTGATAACCGGGTTTTTGAAGAAGCTTCCTGCGTTTCCGTTTACTTTTGGATCGGGAAGTTTGGTCATCCGCATATGGCAAACGGAATCAAAAACGTCGCGGGCGGTTACGGTAGCCGGATCGAGACGCGTTAAATCCCCGTAGGTCAACACGGGCTGCCAGTCCTTCGACAGACGCAGGCCCACGGCAACAATCACGTAGCGATCCTGATATTCATGTTTGAAGATACTGTCACGATAGCCAAACCGGCACTGTTCCGCCGTTAAACGCTTTGCCGTTCCGGTTGCCAGTTCGATGCAGTCGACATATTCACAGACATGTTTCAGTTCGATGCCGTAGGCACCGATGTTTTGAATAGGTGACGATCCGGCGCAGCCTGGAATAAGCGCAAGGTTTTCCAGGCCCGGCATCCCTTTTTCGAGGGTGAATTGCACCAGATGATGCCAGTTTTCTCCGGCCCCCACGTGCAGGTGCCAGCTGTCGGCACGCTCTTCCACATCAATTCCCATGATGCGGTTAACGATCACCGTTCCCGCAAAATCATCGAGAAACAGGACATTACTTCCTTCGCCCAGAATCAGTACGGGTTCGTTATTTTCAGTTGCGCTTTGCCATGCATCCAGCATTTGCTGTGCAGTATCGGCACGTACAATTTGTTTAGCATTGCGTTGAATGCCAAAGGTATTCCAGGGCTTAAGGGAGTGGTTCATAGACGCTATCCTGATGCAAAAACGCAGGTAGTTTACCGTATAAGCAGGGCGTTGGGGGATTAGTTTGTGCAGCGTATAAACGCAAAAAGGCCATCCTTTCGGATGGCCTCTCTACTTAATTGATGCCTGGCAGTTCCCTACTCTCACATGGGGAGACCCCACACTACCATCGGCGCTACGGCGTTTCA
>NZ_JASEYI010000022.1:0-81648 GCF_035064085.1 Enterobacter sp. R-1.6.2 | reverse complement strand
CGCAGCGGCGCGGGGTGTGCATATTACGCTTTCCCGCTTCAGAGTCAAGTGATTAATTTCGCTTTTCTCTGCTGACCTGGCGGCGTGTGTGCCGTTGTTCCGTGTCAGTGGAGGCGCATTATAGGGAGTTATTCCGACGTGACAAGCATAAAATACAAAAAACTTTTCGTTCGCTCACTTTTCAAACTTAACGCTTATTTATGTCGCGAATCGCCCGTTAAATGTGCGATTTCCCGCGCAAAACTGGCCACCTGCGACCAGTCGGTATAAACCACTTCTTTACGCGTATCGGTTTCACCCCCGGTCATCTTCATAATCAGGCGGATCATAAAGCGGTCATACCAGCGGTAGCGAGGGTAGCGCAGCGCGCCGGCAAAGACGGCGCACAGGTCTGGCTGCCACGGCGAGCTGAGTAAAAACTTGCGCGTGTAGCTGTTGGTCTGCGGCGTACGCTTCTCGGCTTTACGTGCGACCAGGTTGACCGAATAAAACGCACCGGGCAATTTGTTGAGCACCGCCGTGTGCTTTTTCACAAAGCGATCCAGCGCCGGATGGAAATGCCCGTAACGAATTGACGCGCCAATTACCACGCGATCGTACTCCTGCCAGGCAATCTGCTCCGCACGGTTCAGGTTCACCACATCCGAGTAAATACCCAGCTCTTTTAATTCCGACGCCAGATAAGCGGCAATCTCACGCGTTTGCCCGTCTCGCGTAGAGAAAAGAATCAATGTTTTCATCAACGGCTCCTTACTCGCGCCAGAATGTAGGGGTGAACAGCACCAGCAGCGTAAAGACCTCAAGACGACCAAACAGCATATTGGCGATGAGGATCCATTTCGCGACCGGGTTCATGCTGGCAAAGTTATCCGCCACAACGCCCAGACCGGGCCCGAGGTTATTCAATGTTGCTACGACGGACGCAAAGGCGGAGAAATCATCCACCCCCGTCGCGATAATCGCCAGCATACTGACGATAAAGACCAGCGCATACGCCGAGAAGAATCCCCACACCGCTTCGAGGATACGTTCCGGCAGCGCGCGGTTCCCCAGTTTGATGCTGTAGACCGCGTTCGGGTGGACCAGGCGCTTCAGCTCACGGTTCCCCTGCTTAAATAGCAGCAGAATACGAATCACCTTCAGGCCGCCGCCCGTAGAACCCGCACAGCCCCCGATAAATGCCGAGCATAAAAGCAGCACCGGCAGGAACAGCGGCCAGCGCGCGATGCTGTCCGTGGTAAACCCGGCGGTCGTCGCCATCGATACCACCTGGAAGAACGCCTGATTTAGCGTGGTCAGCGCGGAGTTGTAGACATCATGGAACCACAGCACCAGGGTACAGATGATCACTAGCGTAAGCTGGACGCCAATGAACATGCGGAACTCCGGGTCACGCCAGTACACCTTCAGGCTGCGCCCGCTCAGTAAAGAGAAGTGCAGACCGTAGTTACAGCCTGAAATCAGCAGGAAAATGGCAATAATGGTGTTAATCGTTGGGCTGTCGAAGTAGCCGACGCTGGCATCGTGGGTGGAAAACCCGCCGATAGCGATCGTCGCAAAGCTGTGTCCGATGGCGTCGAAAGCGGGCATCCCGGCAAACCATAGCGCCAGCGCACAGGCCACCGTCAGTAAGACATAGATAAGCCAGAGGGTTTTCGCCGTCTCGGCAATACGCGGACGCATTTTGTTATCTTTCAGCGGCCCGGGCATTTCGGCGCGATAAAGCTGCATGCCGCCAACGCCCAGAATAGGAAGAATAGCCACTGCCAGGACGATGATCCCCATCCCCCCGAACCACTGCAGCATCTGGCGATAAAAGAGAATGGCGTGCGGGAGTGAATCCAGCCCCACCAGCGTCGTCGCCCCGGTGGTTGTTAAACCGGAGAAGGATTCAAAAAAGGCATCCGTGATGCTCAGGTTAGGCTGTTCAGAGAAGATGAAGGGCAGCGAACCGACGCTCCCCAGCACCGTCCAGAACAGGACCACAATCAGAAATCCTTCGCGAGATTTCAGCTCACCTTTCTGACGACGGTTTGGCCACCACAGCAGCGAGCCGATCGCCAGCGCGACAAAGAAGGTCTGGGTAAATGCCCGGCCCGCGCCGTCCCGGTAGATAAGCGCCACCAGTCCTGGGAGAATCATCGTCCCGGAAAAGAGTATGACCAGCAGTCCAACGATTCGGGTTATGGCACGAAAATGCATCTCTGCCGCTTCCTTTGGTATTCAAAAAAGTGAGGTGGGGATTATTCTTCAATCGGCAGCAATTGCAACGAACCACGACTAAAATCAGCCAGTTTTGCTGAAAAAGCAGCCAGCTCCGCCTGCGGAAGCGCCACGCGTAATTGCACCATTGCCTGGTAATCACTGTGCGCAATCACGCCGTTAAACTGCCTCAGCAGCGCCTCGATGCCGGATAACTGGGCGTAATCGCACAGTAAAGTATATTCGGTGAGCGGCGTTTTGCGGATAGTTGTGAGCATATTCAGCGCCTGCTGAACTCCGCCGCCATACGCTTTTACCAGCCCACCCGTGCCCAACAGGATGCCGCCGTAGTAGCGCACCACCACGGCGGTAATTTCACCCACGCCGCTGCCCATCAGCTGCGAAAGCATGGGTTTACCGGCCGTGCCCGCCGGTTCACCGTCGTCGGAAAACCCCAGCTGCTGTGAATCATCCGGCGGCCCAGCCACCCACGCCACACAGTGGTGACGCGCGTCAGGATGCTCAGCCCGAACGGATTCGACAAACGCCTTTGCCGCCTCTACGCCGTCGGTATGCGCCAGCAGCGTAATAAAGCGGCTTTTCTTGATTTCCTCAACAAAGGTGACCGGTTCAGCCGGTATCAGCCAGCTTTCCATCAGGCCAGCTTCAGGTCTCGCGTCATATTCTCGATACCGTTTTCGTGAACCACCACGTTATCTTCGATGCGAATACCGCCAAACGGCTTCAGCGCGTCAATTTTTTCCCAGTTGAAGTGTTTGCTGAACTGGCCTTCACGCCACGGCGCCAGCAGGGATTCGATAAAGTAGATCCCCGGTTCAATCGTCAGCACCATACGCGGCTCCAGAATACGAGTGCAGCGCAGGTAAGGATATTTAGACGGTGCCGCCAGGTGCGTGCCGGTGTCATCCTGCATAAAGCCCGCAACGTCGTGAACCTGCAGGCCCAGCGGGTGGCCGATACCGTGCGGCATGAATGGCCCGGTTAGATCGTTTTCGACCATCGCCTCTTCGCTCATGTCTTTCACAATCTGATGTTTACGCAGCAGTTTTGCGATGCGCTGATGGAACTGGATGTGGTAATCCACATAGCTGGTTCCGGCCTTCATGGTGGCAATCAGCGCCAGCTGTTCATCGTTCACGTCTTTAATCAGCTGCGCGAAATCGGTATCCGCATTCGCCGCCCAGGTACGGGTCAGGTCGGCCGCGTAACCGTTGTACTCGGCGCCTGCGTCAAGCAGGAAGCTGCGCATCTCCGACGGTACGTGGTGATCCAGTTTGGTGTAGTGAAGCACGGACGCGTGCTCATTCAGCGCGACGATATTGCTGTACGGCACGTCGGTATCACGGTGGCCTGTCGCGGTCAGATAGGCCTGGTTGATATCGAACTCGCTCATGCCGGACTGGAACGCTTCATGCGCCGCACGGTGACCGTTCACCGCCGTTTTTTGCGCTTCACGCATGCAGTAAAGTTCGTAGTCGGTTTTATACGCGCGGTAATAGTGCAGGTAATCCAGCACCCCTTTCGGATTGAGTTTGTCTGCCGGAATATCCAGACCCAGCGCGCGCTCCGGAACAGGGCCAATATAGCCGATGTTGCCACGCGCGGCAGGCAGCTGGCTGCCAATGCCGTCCGCTTTCGGCAGTGCAATCACATCAATCTCTTCCGTCCAGAAAGAGGTCGGCAGCGGTTCTACGTTGTGCCAGTAATCGACCGGCAGGTAGAACCACAGTTTCGGCTTGTTCACGCCATCCACCAGCAGCCAGCAATTTGGAACCTGAGTCACCGGCACCCAGGCTTTAAACTGCGGGTTCACCTTAAACGGATAAGCGTGGTCATCCAGAAAGGTATTCATCAGCTCGCCGGAGTGGATCAGCAGCGCATCCAGCTTAAAGCGGGCCAGTACATCGCGGGTACGTTCCTGTAGGGTAACGATATGATTTTTATAAAGCGAAGCCAGTGAGTCCATCATTCTTCCTTTCGTTTTTTTGACCTCAAGTCATCGCATCTTAGCACACCTCACTCCGGCTGCGTGATTTCCACCGACCGTGATCAATGCAGCATTTTCTTAATGAGTAATTTGCATTTTATTAACATAAATCCCACACTCCGATTCATCTGGTATGACCAGATCCAATTGCTGGATTCAGGAGACTGACATGCTCTACAAAGGCGACACCCTGTACCTCAACTGGCTGGAAGATGGCATTGCCGAACTGGTGTTCGATGCTCCCGGCTCAGTGAACAAGCTTGATACCGCGACGGTGGCCAGTCTTGGCCAGGCGCTGGATGTTCTTGAAAAACAACCTGAATTAAAAGGGCTGCTGCTGCGTTCGAACAAAGCGGCCTTTATTGTCGGTGCCGATATCACCGAGTTTCTTTCGCTGTTCCTGGTCCCGGAAGAACAGCTGAGCCAGTGGCTGCACTTTGCCAACAGCGTCTTTAATCGTCTGGAAGATCTGCCTGTCCCGACCATTTCCGCCGTTAACGGCTACGCGCTGGGCGGCGGCTGCGAATGCGTACTCGCGACCGACTACCGTCTGGCGACGCCGGACCTGCGCATCGGCCTGCCGGAAACCAGGCTGGGCATCATGCCGGGCTTTGGCGGCTCCGTGCGTATGCCGCGCATGCTGGGTGCCGACAGCGCCCTTGAGATCATTGCCGCAGGTAAAGACGTCGGCGCAGAACAGGCGCAGAAAATCGGCCTGGTCGACGGCGTCGTGAAGCCAGAGAAACTGGTTGAAGGCGCACTCGCCATTCTGCGTCAGGCAATCAACGGCGATCTCGACTGGAAAGCCAAACGCCAGCCGAAGCTGGAGCCGTTAAAACTCAGCAAGATTGAAGCCACCATGAGCTTCACCATCGCCAAAGGCATGGTGATGCAGACGGCGGGTAAACACTACCCGGCGCCGATCACGGCGGTGAAAACCATTGAAGCGGCTGCTCGTCTCGGACGCGATGAAGCGCTGAAGCTCGAAAATCAGAGCTTTGTCCCGCTGGCGCACACCAATGAAGCTCGCGCGCTGGTCGGTATCTTCCTCAACGATCAGTTCGTGAAGGGTAAAGCCAGGCAGCTGACCAAAAACGTTGAGACGCCAAAACATGCGGCGGTACTCGGTGCCGGCATTATGGGTGGCGGTATCGCTTACCAGTCCGCCTGGAAAGGCGTGCCGGTAGTGATGAAAGACATCAGCGAGAAATCCCTGACGCTGGGCATGACCGAAGCGGCCAAGCTGCTGAATAAACAGCTGGAGCGCGGAAAAATTGACGGGCTGAAGCTTGCAGGCGTGATCTCCACCATTCAGCCCGTGCTGGAATACAGCGGTTTCGACCGTGTCGACGTAGTAGTCGAAGCCGTCGTCGAGAACCCGAAAGTCAAAAAAGCGGTGCTGGCAGAAACGGAAGATAAAGTTCGTCCTGAGACCGTGCTGGCCTCTAACACCTCCACCATTCCAATCAGCGAACTGGCGAGCGTGTTGAAGCGTCCGGAAAACTTCTGCGGGATGCACTTCTTCAACCCGGTACACCGTATGCCGCTGGTCGAAGTGATCCGCGGGGAAAAAACCTCTGACGAAACCATCGCTAAAGTGGTGGCATGGGCCAGCAAGATGGGCAAAACGCCGATCGTTGTTAACGACTGCCCGGGCTTCTTCGTTAACCGCGTGCTGTTCCCTTACTTCGCAGGCTTCAGCCAGCTGCTGCGCGACGGTGCGGACTTCCGCAAAATCGACAAAGTGATGGAGAAACAGTTCGGCTGGCCGATGGGCCCAGCGTATCTGCTGGACGTGGTCGGGATTGATACCGCTCACCACGCTCAGGCGGTGATGGCGGCAGGCTTCCCGCAGCGTATGCAGAAAGATTATCGCGACGCCATTGACGCTCTGTTCGACGCTAACCGCTTCGGCCAGAAAAACGGCCTGGGCTTCTGGCGCTATAAAGAAGACAGCAAAGGCAAACCGAAGAAAGAAGAAGATGCCGTGGTAGACGGCCTGCTGGCCGATGTAAGCCAGCCGAAACGCGACTTCACCGACGATGAGATCATCGCCCGCATGATGATCCCGATGATCAACGAAGTGGTGCGTTGCCTTGAAGAAGGTATCATCGCCAGCCCGGCAGAAGCCGATATGGCGCTGGTGTACGGCCTGGGCTTCCCTCCGTTCCACGGCGGCGCGTTCCGCTGGCTGGACACGCTCGGCAGCGCTCGCTATCTCGATATGGCTCAGCAGTATCAGCACCTCGGCCCGCTTTATGAGGTGCCGGAAGGGCTGCGTAACAAAGCGCGCCATAACGAACCCTACTATCCAGCAGTTGAGCCAGCCCGTCCGGTTGGCGAGCTGAAAACGGCTTAAGGAGTCACAATGGAAAAGGTTGTCATTGTTGATGCGATTCGCACCCCGATGGGCCGTTCAAAAGGCGGTGCATTCCGTAACGTGCGTGCGGAAGACCTCTCCGCGCATCTGATGCGTAGCCTGCTGGCGCGTAACCCGGCGCTGGATCCTGCTGCGCTGGACGATATCTACTGGGGCTGCGTGCAGCAGACTCTGGAGCAAGGTTTCAACATCGCCCGTAACGCGTCGCTGCTGGCGGAGATCCCGCATTCGGTTCCGGCCGTCACCGTCAACCGCCTGTGCGGTTCGTCAATGCAGGCGCTGCACGACGCGGCGCGAATGATCATGACCGGTGATGCGCAGGCCTGCCTGGTGGGCGGCGTTGAGCACATGGGGCACGTGCCGATGAGCCACGGGGTCGATTTTCATCCTGGCATGAGCCGTAACGTGGCGAAAGCCGCGGGGATGATGGGCCTGACCGCCGAGATGCTCTCTCGTCTGCACGGCATTAGCCGTGAAATGCAGGATGCCTTTGCCGCGCGCTCTCATGCTCGCGCATGGGCGGCGACGCAGTCCGGTGCCTTTAAGAATGAGATCATCCCGACCGGCGGCCACGACGCAGACGGCGTACTGAAGCAGTTCAGCTACGACGAAGTCATCCGCCCGGAAACCACCGTAGAAGCGCTTTCTACCCTGCGCCCTGCGTTTGATCCGGTCACCGGTACGGTAACGGCAGGTACTTCGTCGGCGCTGTCCGACGGTGCCGCCGCGATGCTGGTGATGAGCGAAAGCCGTGCCCGCGAGCTGGGCTTAACGCCTCGCGCACGGGTACGTTCGATGGCGGTCGTGGGCTGCGATCCTTCAATCATGGGTTACGGCCCGGTTCCGGCCTCGAAGCTGGCGCTGAAAAAAGCGGGATTAACCGCCAGCGACATCGACCTGTTTGAAATGAACGAAGCGTTCGCCGCGCAGATCCTGCCGTGCATTAAAGATCTGGGGCTGATGGAGCAGATCGACGAGAAAATTAACCTCAACGGCGGCGCGATCGCCCTCGGCCACCCGCTGGGCTGCTCCGGGGCGCGTATCAGCACGACGCTTATCAACCTGATGGAACGCAAAGATGCCCAGTTTGGTCTGGCAACGATGTGTATCGGGCTGGGTCAGGGTATCGCGACGGTGTTTGAGAGAGTGTAAGGCTATAACGTAGGCCCGATAAGCATCGCGCCATCGGGCTTTTGCCGGGAGGCGCTGCGCTTTCCCGGCCTACGAGAGGTATCTCACCGCCACTGGCGTCATTGGCGAAGAGAGACAGTTTAGTTGCCGTTCTTCCCGCCTGTCAGGGGCGGGTTTTTTATTTAAATGAAGGCAAACGCATCGCCAAACAGGCGGTCTTCACGCGCGTCACGTTCGTTGCAGAACAGGTCGCGGGCAATTTTCGCCATCTCAAAACGGCCAGCGATATAGATATCGTGCCCTGCCAGCGTGCCGTGATCCTGCAGCACCGCCGTCAGCACCGTCCCGCTGCGACCACGCCAGCCCTCTTCCGGCTGCTCAACCACCGGCTCAATGCGCAGGTTAGGATGGGTTACGCTCAGCGCTTCCAGCTCAGACAGGTCGTACAGATGTTTCTCTTCGCGGCCACCCCAGTAAATGGTGATGTCACGGTCCGGGTTACGCGCCAGGGCGGTCAACAGAATAGAGCGCACATAAGAGAAGCCCGTACCACCAGCGATCAGGATCAGCGGACGGTCTTCGTCATCGCGCAGCCACGCATCGCCGTGCGGAATATCCACCACGATTTCACGTTCCTTCAGGATCCGATCCATCACCGCCATCGCATACAGGTTAAGCTCTGACGCACCAATATGAAGCTCAATAAATTCCTGCTCCGCTGGCGTTGAGGCCATAGAGAAAGGACGCTTATCACGCTCATCCATCACAACCATCAGGTACTGACCCGCGCGGAAAGAGAATGGCGCTTCTGGCACTAAACGGACGCGATATACGGTGTCGGTGATGGCATCTACCGAGGTCACTTTACAGCTTAAGGTTGTCATTCGCTCTCTCTGTCGGGAAGTCTATAGGGCTTAACGGTCAGCTCAGGGTTTACCGTTATTCATTATGGCCAGCTCGTCCCAGATCGCGTCAATTCGCGCGGTCACTGCAGGATCTTTTTTGATCGGGCGACCCCATTCACGGTCGGTTTCGCCAGGCCATTTATTTGTGGCATCCAGTCCCATCTTTGAACCAAGGCCGGAAACCGGCGAGGCAAAATCCAGGTAATCTATCGGCGTGTTTTCGACTAACACCGTATCGCGCGCCGGGTCCATTCGCGTGGTAATGGCCCAGATTACGTCATTCCAGTCGCGGGCGTTAACGTCATCATCGCAGACAATAACAAATTTGGTATACATAAACTGGCGCAGGAAAGACCATACGCCCATCATCACGCGTTTAGCATGACCAGGATACTGCTTCTTCATCGTAACCACCGCCATGCGATACGAGCATCCTTCAGGCGGCAGATAAAAATCAACAATTTCCGGGAACTGCTTTTGCAGGATCGGCACAAACACTTCATTCAGCGCCACGCCCAGCACCGCCGGTTCATCCGGTGGACGTCCGGTATACGTGGAGTGATAAATCGCATCTTCACGCTGCGTAATGTGCGTCACGGTAAACACCGGGAAGTTATCCACTTCGTTGTAATAGCCGGTGTGGTCGCCGTAAGGGCCTTCTGGCGCCATTTCACCCTGCTCAAGGTAACCTTCCAGCACAATTTCCGCACTGGCCGGAACTTCGAGATCGTTAGAGATACACTTCACGACTTCGGTTTTCGTTCCGCGCAGCAGGCCTGCAAATGCATATTCAGAGAGCGTATCCGGCACGGGCGTGACGGCTCCCAGAATGGTGGCCGGATCGGCACCTAAGGCGACAGACACCGGGAAACGCTCCCCCGGATGCGCAGCGCACCACTCCTGGAAATCCAGCGCGCCGCCACGATGCGACAGCCAGCGCATGATGAGTTTATTCTTGCCAATCAACTGCTGGCGGTAAATACCGAGGTTTTGCCGCTCTTTGTGCGGGCCGCGCGTAACGGTCAGCCCCCAGGTGATAAGCGGAGCGGCATCTTCAGGCCAGCACTGCATAATAGGGATTTTGGTCAGATCAACCGCATCACCTTCCAGCACTTTCTGCTGGCACGGCGCGCCGCGCAGGCGTTTGGTGGGCATGTTCAGCACCTGCTTAAACTGCGGCAGCTTGTCGAACAGATCGCGGAAGCCTTTCGGTGGCTCCGGCTCTTTCAGAAACGCCAGCAGTTTACCGACTTCACGCAGCGCAGAGACGTCTTCCTGCCCCATTCCCAGTGCAACACGACGCGGTGTACCAAACAGGTTGCACAGCACCGGCATGGAGTAACCTTTCGGATTTTCAAACAGTAATGCGGGGCCACCGGCACGCAGGGTGCGGTCAGCAATTTCTGTCATCTCCAGATAAGGATCGACAGGAAGTGTAATACGTTTGAGTTCACCCTGCTTTTCCAGCAGCGTCAGGAAGTCGCGGAGATCGTGGTATTTCATGCAGTTAATCATGGCCTCTCTGTAAGCGCTTCATTATACGGCGTAAGCCTGCTTGATGCTGTAATTTTGTTAAATAAGCGTGAACTTATGCGTTCTGTTCCATTTTCCCCCATTATAATCAACTTAGCGATCCCGCCAGGGTTTTGATATGCTTGCGCCCCGAACTAAGGGAAAGAGTGATTATGCAGGCCTGGTATTTACTGTATTGCAAACGCGGGCAACTTCAGCGCGCGCAGGAACATCTTGAACGTCAGTCTGTAAATTGCCTGACACCCGTGATCACGCTTGAAAAAATGCAGCGCGGGAAGCGCACAACCGTCAGTGAGCCGTTGTTCCCGAACTACCTCTTCGTGGAGTTCGACCCGGAAGTCATCCACACCACCACCATCAGCGCAACGCGCGGCGTCAGCCACTTCGTTCGTTTTGGTGCACATCCGGCAACGGTTCCGTCGACGGTCATTCATCAGCTGTCGATTTATCAACAGCCCGAAGGGATCACCGACCCCGAAACTCCTTACTCGGGCGATAGCGTCGTGATTACCGAAGGCGCTTTCGAAGGCCTGCAGGCGATTTTTGCCGAGCCGGACGGGGAAGCGCGCTCTATGCTGTTGCTCAATCTGCTGAACAAGCAGGTGCTGCAGAGCGTTAAAAACACCGACTTCCGCAAGCTTTAAATGTTTATCCCGAACAGATTACGCACGTTGTCATCCGTCTGCGCCGAAAGCCAGTGCGGATCCTCTCCGCGCCACTTCGCGACGCTCTCAACAATGTGCCCCAGATACGCGGGCTCATTTCGCCGCGATGCCGGTTTGGGTTTCATGTCGCGCGGTAGCAGATAAGGCGCATCGGTTTCGAGGAGCAGCCGGTCAGCCGGGATTACCGGCAATAGCTCACGAAGTTCAAGCCCGCGACGCTCATCGCACACCCAGCCGGTAATGCCCAGATAAAGCCCTCGCGCCAGACAGTCCAGCGCTTCCTGCCGTGAACCGGTGAAGCAGTGAAGTACCGCGCCGGGCAGTTTCTCCAGCCACGGATCCAGAAGAGCCAGGAAACGCTCATGCGCGTCGCGGCAGTGCATAAATACGGGCATTCCAAGCTCTGCCGCCAGCGCAAGCTGGGCAGTAAACGCCTTTTCCTGCTCTTCAGGCGTGGAAAAGTTACGGTTGAAATCGAGACCGCATTCGCCGATCGCCACAACGTCTGGCGTCTTTGCCAGCCTGTACAGGGTGTCGCCACTTTCTACGGTCCACTGGCTGCTGTCGTGAGGATGCACGCCAGCAGTAGACCAACAGCGATCGTAACGTTGCGCCAGCTGCTGCGCCTGCTCGCTCTCATGCACGTTGGTGCCCGTCAGCAGCAGTCCTTTCACCCCGGCGGCAAAAGCACGCGCAACCACCTCATCACGATCTTTCGCAAACTGCGAGCTGGTCAGGTTGAGTCCGATATCAAACATGCAAATCCCCATATAACAACCGCCCTGACGGGCGGCTGGTTTTACTCTTCAGTGGTCTTGTCGGACGTATCGTCTTCGTCATCCGCTCGACGTCCTTTACCCACGTAGAAACGCGAGAAGAAAACGCCGACCTCAAACAGACAGTACATCGGTATGGCCAGCAGCGTCTGCGAGAACACATCCGGCGGTGTCAGCAGCATGCCAACAACAAATGCGCCCACAAGGATATACGGACGCTTCTTACGCAGGTCATCCGGGGTCGTTACTCCTACCCAGCAGAGCAGCACAATAGCCACCGGCACTTCGAATGCCACGCCAAACGCCATAAACAGCGCCATCACAAAGCTGAGGTAGCTGGCGATATCCGTCGACACCTGGACCCCTTCCGGCGCGGTATGCGTCAGGAAGCCGAAGGCCAGCGGGAAGACAACGAAATAGGCAAACGCCATGCCGATATAGAACAGCAGCGAGCTGGACACCAGCAGCGGGATCACCAGCTTGCGTTCATGCTTATACAGCGCGGGCGCCACAAACGCCCACACCTGGTAAAGAATGACAGGTGCAGAAGCAATCAACGACACCCAGAAGGTCAGCTTGATGGGGGTAAAGAACGGCGAAGCAACGTCTGTTGCAATCATCGTTGCGCCCAGCGGCATCTGCTTGATCAGCGGCGCAGAGACCACCTGATAGATATCGTTGGCAAAATAGACCAGGCACAGGAATATGAGTAAAACCGCAATAATGCAGTTTAACAGGCGCTTACGCAGCTCAATGAGGTGCGTAATCAGCGGTTGAGTATCATCTACTGCCATGTTTACGCTTTATCACTCGACGAGGGGGATGATTCGGAAACGGACGCAGCGGGCTTCACTTCCGCCGTTTTTGCTACCGACTCTTCCGGCTGCGCCTGTTTTTTCACTTCGGTTTCCTGAGGCGTCTGTTCTGGCGCGGCAGCCTGATGTTCAGCGCTGGCAGGCGTTACGCCCTCGCGCTGCTCTTCGCTGCCCTTCACCACCGGGTTATGGATGGTGTTCGCTTCATCGCTCGCTTTTTCAGGATCGTTAACGCTATAGGAGCGCTTCATCGATTCTGCCGCTTCGCGCAGCTCATCCATTGACGCTTTCAGTTCCGGCGTCAGGTTATCCATGCTCGCCTTCTCGACCTTTTTCAGGCTTTCCTGAAATTCCTGCAGCTTAAGCTCCTGCGCCAGTTCATTCTGAACGGTCGATGCCAGAGATCTCAGCGCACGAACCCAGCCCGCAACGGTTTTCACTGCCACCGGCAGACGCTGCGGCCCCAGCACAATCAGGCCAATCACAAAGACCAGCAGGAGCTCACTAAAACCAATGTCGAACACGACTTACACCTGCTCTTTATCGTGGCGTTTAGCGTCTTCCTTTTTGGCTTCTTCTTGCTTGTCGGCGATGGATTTAGCAGTAAAGTCAGCGTCCTGGCTGGTTTTATCCTGCTTGCTCTCATCATCGCTCATCGCTTTCTTGAAGCCTTTGATAGACGCGCCCAGATCGGAACCAATAGAACCGAGCTTTTTGGTGCCAAACAGCAGCACGACGATGACGGCAATGATCAACAATTGCCAGATACTGATACCACCCATACATGTTCCTCAGGGATAGATGATTAATGAGTCAGGCCGCATTATACGTATGCGACCCGTCGATAGCGACGCACGCTCAGCGCGTTTTTCGCCAGCCTGCTAGCCAGACTACCACCCCGCCAGCCATCAGCCAGGCGGGCATCATCTGCCAGTCCGGACGATTGATCAGCAGCAGCGTACCGCTTAGCAGCAGCGTTGCGCCAATCCCAAAGAGATAGCGTGACTGCCCCTGGCGAACACGGCTGGACTGAAGTTCGCGGGCGATTTTATCCATGCTGTGCTGAAGGTTCTTGCTCTGACGCAAACTGTCATAAACCAGTTCAGGAATTTCAGGCATTTTTTCTATCCAGAACGGGCCTTTCTCTTTCAGCGAGCGCACCAGCGCCGGAATGCCAACCTGATCCTTAATCCAGGATTCAAGGAAAGGTTTCGCGGTCTTCCACAAGTCTAACTGAGGATAGAGCTGTCGGCCTACACCCTCAACGTAAAGTAATGTTTTCTGGAGTAAAACTAGCTGTGGCTGAACTTCCATATTAAAGCGGCGAGCCGTGTTGAACAGGTTTAACAGCACGTGCCCGAAGGAAATTTCCGCCAGCGGTTTTTCAAAAATCGGTTCACAAACGGTCCGGATCGCGAACTCGAACTCTTCGACGTTGGTGTCCGGCGGCACCCAGCCGGAATCGACGTGCAGCTCGGCCACCTTACGGTAGTCGCGGTTGAAAAACGCGATGAAGTTCTCAGCCAGATACCGTTTATCTTCTTTGTTCAGCGACCCCACAATCCCGCAGTCGATACCGATATACTTCGGATCCTCAGGATGTTCGTAGCTCACGAAGATATTGCCCGGATGCATGTCCGCATGGAAAAAGCTGTCGCGGAACACCTGGGTAAAGAAGACCTGTACGCCACGTTCGGCCAGGAGCTTCATGTTCGTTCCCTGTTTCTCCAGGGCGACCACATCCGAAACCGGAATACCGTAGATACGCTCCATCACCATCATGTTCTGGCTGCAATAGTCAGAATAGACTTCAGGTACATAGAGCATCGGGCTGTTTTCAAAGTTGCGACGCAGCTGAATGGCATTCGCCGATTCACGCAGCAGGTTAAGCTCATCAATCAGCGTTTTTTCATATTCCCGCACCACTTCCAGTGGACGAAGGCGACGCCCGTCCGGCAGCAGGCGTGGCACCCAGCGCGCCAGCCGATAAATCAGCTTCATGTCCGCTTTGATGACTGGCAGGATGTCCGGACGAATGACTTTAATAACGACTTCTTTGCCGTTTTCTTTCAGACGCGCGGTGTGCACCTGCGCGATAGAGGCCGATGCCAGTGGCTTAATGTCGAAATCGTCAAACCAGGTCTCGACGGGGACATTTCCCATCGCCTCTTCAATTTGCTTTTTCGCGCGCGCGCCGTCAAACGGTGCGACGCGATCCTGCAGCATCGCGAGCTCATCGGCAATCAGAGGCGGGAAGAGATCGCGGCGGGTCGACAGCATCTGTCCGAATTTAATCCAAACCGGACCGAGCTCCTGCAGCGCCAGGCGCAGACGCTCACCCAGCGGTTGACCTTTATGGCGATTGGGCATCCAGAACAGCATACGCCGCCAGATACGAAGCGGCAGCGTGATACGCATTTTGGGGATAAGCTCGTCGAGCCCGTAGCTCAAAAAGGTGCGAATAATAAAATAGAGGCGCCGAATTTCACCAGGCGTCATTTGCCCTCCAGTTTTTCCAGCCGTTTGGTTAACGCATCAACTGCACGTTCAACAGCAGCGGTCTCTTCCGCAAACCATGCAACTTCCAGTGGCCCGGGCGCCATTCGCCACTCCTCAGTCAGCACTTCCGCCGCATAGCGTTGCTGGCGCTGAAGGTTTTTACGCGCAAAGGAGGCGCCACCATGAAGGATTTTCCCGATGCCTTCGGCGGCAATGTCGCCGATAAAAGGCGCGAGCAGCTCCGCCGGATCGAACTCCGCCAGATCGGTGAGCGCAACGAAGTTCTGCACGACCTGAATGTCGCCCTCCACTTCCAGCTCACCGCTGCGGATAAGCGCCGTTAACTGCTGGCGATCGCGCAGTTTTGGCAGCACGCTCATGTGCGTGATGACCGAGCAGTCGGCCTCACCTTCCCACGCCCCCAGAACGTCAAGCTGGCGTTCGCTGAATACCAGCACAAGCGGCGTCGATAACTCTTTTAAAACAATGCGTAATACCTTCCCGTTAAGCCGCTGACGTGCAGCTTTCAGCGCCGGGGCGCGATACAGAAAAGCGTTCAGTACATTCTCGACGCCTGCGGAGACTAAGGGTTTAAAGGGCACGGGACACCTCCACTCAGAATTTGTAACCGCGATGCAGCGCGACGACACCGGCCGTCAGGTTGAAATATTCAACGTTCTCAAATTCCGCGTCCTGCATCATGGCTTTTAATGTGTCCTGATCCGGGTGCATACGGATAGACTCCGCCAGATAGCGGTAGCTTTCAGCGTCGTTAGCCACCAGCTCACCAATACGCGGCAGCACGTGGAAGGAATAGGCGTCGTAGGCTTTGCTCAGCGGCTCAATGATCGGTTTAGAGAACTCGAGCACCAGCAGACGTCCACCCGGCTTCAGCACGCGGTACATAGAGCGCAGCGCTTTTTCTTTATCGGTCACGTTACGCAGACCGAAAGAGATCGTGATGCAGTCAAAGGTATTGTCCGGGAATGGCAGCGCTTCGGCGTTTGCCTGCACATACTCCACATTCCCCACCACGCCGATGTTACGCAGCTTTTCGCGTCCCATTTTCAGCATGGAGTCATTAATATCGGCGAGAACTACGCGACCGGTTTCGCCCACCAGACGGGAGAATTTGGCGGTTAAATCGCCCGTGCCGCCGGCTAAATCCAGCACCGTTTGTCCACGACGTACGCCGCTGCAGTCAATGGTGAAGCGCTTCCACAAGCGATGAATGCCGAACGACATCAGGTCATTCATCACATCGTACTTCGCCGCCACGGAATGAAATACGTGGGCCACCATGTCAGCTTTCTGCGCTTTGGCGACAGTCTGAAAGCCAAAGTGCGTTGTGTCTTGTGAATCGTCAGCCATCTCAGAGCCTGCTTATCAGTAAAATGTTCGTGAAGTGTAACAGATTGGGCGCGTTTGCCCTACGTTTCAACCACCGCGAAAGAAACGCGCTGGAGTCTCGTCTGGTGATAAATCCGCCGCTAACGTGTTGTCTTCACTGTTTGTCTTTTGTTCGTCCGCGCCTTCTCGCAGGCGAAATTCGTCGTCCTGGGCGGTGGCCTGTTCGACCAATTCCGGATTAATCTCGCGTTTAACCTCAACCCCCAGGCTGCGGAATGATTCAGCCTGTGCCAGCAGATTGCCGCGTCCGGAGGTGAGTTTTTTCATCGCCTGGCGGTAGTTATCCTGCGCACGATCCAGGCTCTGACCGACTGAAGACATGTCGTCCACGAAGAGGCGCATTTTGTCGTACAGCTTGCTGGCGCGATCGGCAATCTGCTGCGCGTTGCGGCTCTGGTGCTCATAGCGCCACAGGTTCGCAATGGTGCGTAACGCCACCAGCAGCGTGGTGGGGCTGACCAGCATAATGTTATTTTTGAGCGCTTCGGTGATAAGTTCAGGCTGTCTGTCGAGTGCCAGCAGGAACGCGGGTTCTACCGGGATGAACATCAGGACATAGTCCAGCGAGCGCAGACCCGGCAGCTGCTGGTAGTCTTTTCTGCCAAGCAGGCGAATATGATTACGCACGGAGGCAATGTGCTCCTGCAGCGCAGACTCGCGGGTGTAGTCATCGTCCGCATTAAAGTAGCGTTCATACGCCACCAGCGTCATTTTGGCGTCAATCACCACATCTTTACCCTGCGGCAGCCGCACGATGACATCCGGCTGCATACGCGAGCGGGCATCGTTTTCGATACTCACCTGCGTTTCGTACTCGTATCCTTCGCGCAGACCAGAGGCCTCAAGCACGCGGGTCAGCACCACTTCTCCCCAGTTGCCCTGGGTTTTGTTATCCCCTTTCAGCGCGCGGGTCAGGTTGACCGCTTCCTGCGCCATTTGCGCATTCAGCTGCTGAAGATTGCGAATCTCATGCGCCAGCGTGTGCCGCTCGCGGGCTTCCTGACCAAAGCTGTCCTGCACCTGACGGCGAAAACCGTCCAGCTGTTCGCGCAGCGGCGTCAGCAGGCTGTTCAGGCTCTGGCGGTTCTGTTCGTCAACGCGGCGGTTGCTGTGCTCAAAAATTCGGTTGGCGAGGTTCTCAAACTGTTCGCTGAGGCGCTGCTCGCTGTTGATCATCTGGCGGATTTTGTCTTCCGCATGCAGCTGGGTGGATTCAAGGCGAGTAGTGACTTCGCGGAGATCGGCCTCCAGCGAGGTGTTAATGTCTCGCAGGTTACGCAGCTCGTTGTTGAGCAGTTCGCACTCGTCGCGCCAGTGTTCGCTCAAAGCAAGCTGCTGTTTTGCCGCGCTTAAATCGGCGACCATCTCTTCTCGCTCGGCCAGCTGGTCGGCCTTCTGCTGCGCATGCTGGTAGCTGGAAATCAGCCAGCCAATCCCTAAGCCCACCAGCGCAATCACCGCGTAAATCAGGATCGAGATATCCACAATGCCCCCTGCATCAACGTATTACCCGCACAAAATAGAATTGTGCTGTATAAACGTCCAGTTTGAAAGGGTTTTCCTGCGAGGCGCTACGCAAAAAATAAAGGCCGAACGCGTCGGCCTTTGATTACAGAAGAGAGGATCAGATCAGGCGACGCGCTGCTTCCACCACGATTTTCACTGCATGACTTTCGGTCTGCTTCATGGTTTCGGCGTTCGGGATCTCCTGCTGGGTACGGTTGACGATCACGCCCGCCACCATACCGGCACGCAGACCCTGGCTTGCGCACATGGTCAGCAGCGTTGCGGATTCCATTTCGTAGTTCATCACGCCCATGGACTGCCACTCTTCCATTGAGCCTTTGAAACGGCTAACCACGCGGCCTGAGAAGGTGTCGTAACGCTCCTGGCCCGGGTAGAAGGTGTCGGAAGAGGCGGTGACGCCCACATGGGTGGTTGCGCCCACGGATTTCGCGGCTTCAACCAGCGCGGTGGTGCATTCGAAATCAGCCACTGCCGGGAATTCCATCGGTGCAAAGTGCAGGCTTGCGCCGTCCAGACGAACGGACGCGGTCGTGACCAGCACGTCTCCGACGTTGATGTGCGGCTGGATAGCGCCGGTGGTACCGATACGCAGGAAAGTACGGATGCCCAGCTGTGCCAGCTCTTCAACAGCAATAGACGTAGACGGACCACCGATACCGGTAGAGCACACGATCACCGCTTTGCCATCCAGCTCTGCGCGCCAGGTGGTGAACTCACGATGGGCAGCCAGCTTGACCGGCTTATCCATCAGCGCGGCGATCTTTTCCACACGCTCAGGATCGCCAGGGACGATAGCGAGAGTAGCCCCTTGTAAATCGTTTTTGGTGAGGCCGAGATGAAAAACATCAGACTTAGACATAGGTGACTCCTCTGTGGGTCGGTTAGTCAGAAGAAGTAAAACGGTACTTTACAGAAGCAGTAAGCATATTTTCGTGACACACCTCACCATGAATGAAAATGATTACATTGAATTTCCATAAAAAAGTGATTTACATCACATTAACAAGTTATAACGCCAGGTGCTGCACAAAAGATAGACCGTTTAAGGCACTGTGAGTTGTTAACCTGGTGTCTATATTTACCTTTGCGCTAACTCATTGGTACGGAGAATGCCATGACTGAAAAAACCGGTTTTGCACCTGCTGCGGCCCCACATGCTTCAACCATCGTGTCGACGCCAGAAGCGGCAATTACCGCGGGCGAGACCTCCATTCCCTCGCAGGGGGAGAATATGCCTGCTTATCACGCACGGCCAAAATCGGCAGACGGTCCGCTGCCCATCGTGATTGTGATTCAGGAGATATTTGGTGTTCACGAACACATTCGCGACCTCTGCCGCCGACTGGCGCTGGAAGGGTATCTGGCCGTTGCGCCAGAGCTCTACTTCCGTCAGGGCGATCCGAACGACTACAGCGATATTCCAACATTGCTCAGCAACCTGGTGAGCAAAGTCCCGGACGCGCAGGTGCTGGCCGATCTCGACCACGTCGCCAGCTGGGCGGCGCGCAACGGCGGCGATCCGCATCGTCTGCTGGTCACGGGTTTCTGCTGGGGTGGACGCATTAGCTGGCTGTATGCCGCGCATAACCCGCAGCTCAAAGCCGCTGTCGCCTGGTACGGCAAACTGGTGGGTGAAAAAACGCTGAATTCGCCGAAACATCCCGTCGATATAGCCACGGAGCTAAACGCCCCCGTGTTAGGACTTTACGGCGGTCAGGACACCGGTATTTCGCTGGATTCGGTTGAGACCATGCGCCATGCGCTCCGTGCGGCCAATGCGAAGGCGGAGATTGTGGTGTATCCGGATGCCGGGCACGCGTTTAACGCCGATTATCGTCCGAGCTATCACGCAGAATCAGCCAAAGATGGCTGGCAGAGAATGCTGGCGTGGTTTAGCCAGTACGGCGGTAAGAAAGCGTAATAAAAAAAGCCCGGTGGCGGCTATGCCTTACCGGGCCTACGCATCATCAAGCCTGACGCAGGTTCTGCGCCGCCTTCACCATGTTCGCCAGCGCCGCGCGCGTCTCCGGCCAGCCGCGGGTTTTCAGTCCGCAGTCCGGGTTCACCCACAGGCGCTCTGCCGGAATGCGCTGGGCCGCTTTTTTCAGCAGGGCTTCAATCCACTCCACGCTCGGCACGTTCGGGGAGTGAATGTCGTACACGCCCGGCCCGATTTCATTCGGGTAGTCGAACTCTTCAAACGACTCCAGCAGCTCCATGTCTGAACGCGAGGTCTCGATGGTGATCACGTCGGCATCGAGCGCGGCAATCGAATCCATGATGTCGTTGAATTCGCAGTAACACATGTGGGTGTGGATCTGGGTGTCGTCCTTCGCCACCGCGGCGTTGATGCGGAACGCCTCCACGCCCCACTGCAGGTAGGCATCCCAGTCGCTGCGGCGCAGCGGCAAGCCTTCGCGCAGCGCCGGTTCGTCAATCTGAATAATGCCAATGCCTGCCGCTTCCAGATCCGCCACCTCATCACGCAGCGCCAGGGCGATCTGTTTGGCGATGGTTTCACGAGTCACGTCTTCACGCGGGAACGACCAGCAGAGAATGGTCACCGGACCGGTGAGCATCCCTTTTACGGGCTTGTCGGTCAGGGACTGGGCATACTTCGCCCACTCCACGGTGATCGCTTCCGGGCGGCTGACGTCACCGATAACCACCGGCGGCTTCACGCAGCGGGAGCCGTAGCTCTGCACCCAGCCGTTCTGGGTAAAGACAAAGCCGTCCAGGTGCTCGCCAAAGTATTCCACCATGTCATTACGTTCGGCCTCGCCGTGCACCAGCACGTCCAGCCCCAGGCGTTCCTGCTCGATAATCGCCTGCTTGATGTGTTCGGCGATGCCGGTGCGATAGTGATTCGCATCCAAGTTGCCCTTCTTGAAGTCCAGACGCAGGCCGCGGATCTCCGTAGTCTGCGGGAAAGAGCCAATTGTGGTGGTCGGCCACGCAGGCAGATTAAAGCGGGCGCGCTGCGCTTCGGCGCGCACCTCGTAAGGGCTCTGCCGCTGGCTGTCCTGAGCGGTGATGGCCGCCAGGCGTTTTTCCACCGCCGGGTTGTGCACGCGCGCCGAGTGACGACGCGCCTGGATCGGGGCGCTCCATTCGGTAATCGCCGCCGTGTCGCCGCTGTTCAGCGCGTCGCGCAGCAGCGTCAGCTCTTCACATTTTTGCAGGGCGAAGGCAAACCAGCTTTTCACCTCGGCATCCAGACGGGTCTCCACGTTCAGATCGATCGGGCTGTGCAGCAGCGAACAGGACGAGGCCACCCACAGCTCACGTTTGCCGACGATGTCTTTGATTTGTGCGTATTTCTCGGTGAGATCGGCGCGCCAGACGTTACGGCCGTTGATCAGCCCGGCAGAGAGCAGCCAGTCCGCTGGCAAACGCTTGTGCAGCTCCGCCACATCATCTTTACCGTGTACGAGGTCAACGTGCAGGCCCTGGACCGGCAGCGCGGTAATGGTCTTCAGGTTCGGCGTCACGCCTTCAAAATAGGTCGTCAGCAGGAATTTTACCTGACCGGTGAGTGCGTCATACGCCGGTTTGAAGGCATCGAGCCATGCCTGCGGCAGTTCGAGTACCAGCGCAGGTTCGTCGATTTGCACCCACTGAATGCCGCGTTTGCCTAGCTCACTCAGCACCTGTTTGTAGACCGGCAGAATATCTTTCAGCAGGCTGAGTCGGTCAAACGGCTCGCCCTTTACTTTGCCCAGCCACAGGTACGTTACCGGCCCGAGCAGCACCGGCTTCACCTGGTGGCCCAGCGCCAGCGCTTCATCCACTTCGTCCAGAAGCTGCGTCCAGGCCAGCCTGAACTGCTGACCTTTGACGAACTCCGGCACCATATAGTGATAGTTGGTGTTAAACCACTTGGTCATTTCCGCCGCTGCCGCTGGCTCACCCGTCGGCGCGCGGCCACGGCCGATGCGGAACAGGGTATCGATATCTACCGATCCATCTTTGTTCTGATGACGAGCCGGCACGTTGCCAAGCAGCAGGCTGGTCGTCAGAACATGGTCGTACCAGGCGAAATCGCCCACCGGCAGCAGGTCAATGCCCGCCTGTTTTTGCTGATCCCAGTGGCGGGCGCGCAGCTCGCGTCCTGCCGCCAGCAGTTCTTCACGGGTGGCATTACCCGCCCAGTAGCTTTCTTGCGCTTTTTTCAGCTCGCGACGCAGGCCGACGCGAGGGAAACCGAGAGTGTGATTGCGGATTGTCATGGTGTGCCCCTTGTGAAATTCGTTATTTAGACGTCCAGATGTTTACACTTCTATAATTGGCAGGTACTGTATATTCCTCAAGCGCAATATGTTCATGGCGAAGTGAAGGACTTTCATGATCGAGATTAAACACCTGAAAACGCTACAAGCGTTGCGGAACTGCGGTTCGCTCGCGGCGGCTGCGGCCACGCTGCACCAGACCCAGTCCGCCCTTTCTCACCAGTTCAGCGATCTGGAACAACGCCTCGGCTTCCGTCTTTTTGTGCGTAAGAGCCAGCCGCTACGCTTTACGCCGCAGGGTGAAATTCTTCTTCAGCTGGCGAATCAGGTACTGCCGCAAATCGCGAGCGCGCTGCAGGCGTGTAACGAACCGCAGCAGACCAAACTGCGCATCGCCATTGAGTGCCACAGCTGTATTCAGTGGCTGACCCCCGCGCTTGAAAACTTCCGCCAGAAGTGGCCGCAGGTGGAGATGGACTTCAAATCCGGTGTGACCTTTGACCCGCAGCCGTCGCTGCAGCAGGGCGAGCTGGATCTGGTCATGACCTCTGACATCCTGCCGCGCAGCGGCCTGCACTATTCGCCGATGTTTGATTATGAAGTGCGCCTGGTGCTGGCGCCGGACCACCCGCTGGCCGCCAAAACGCGCGTCACGCCGGAAGACCTGGCGACAGAAACGCTGCTGATTTATCCGGTGCAGCGCAGCCGCCTGGATATCTGGCGCCACTTCCTGCAGCCGGCAGGCATTAGCCCGCAGCTGAAAAGCGTGGATAACACCCTACTGCTGATTCAGATGGTGGCGGCCAGAATGGGTATCGCGGCGCTGCCGCACTGGGTGGTGGAGAGTTTTGAACGCCAGGGTCTGGTGCAGACCAAAACCCTGGGTGAAGGACTGTGGAGCCGGCTGTACGCTGCCGTGCGCGATGGCGAGCAGCGTCAGCCGATTACGGAGGCGTTTATTCGCTCAGCGCGGAACCACGCGTGCGACCATCTTCCGTTTGTGCGGAGCGCGGAGCGACCCATCGGCGATGGACCCACAGCGAAGCCAGGATCACCGCTCCCCCAATAAGGAAGCTCGGCCAGTGCGGCTGTTGCTGCCAGATGGCGAGGTTGACCAGCAGCCCTGCCGGAACATGCACGTTGTTCATGATCCCCAGCGTACCGGCGTCTACCTGCGTAGCGCCGTAGTTCCACATGAAGTACCCCAGCCCTGACGCCACTACGCCCAGCCAGACCAGAACGCCCCACTGCACGGCGGTGGTCGGCAGCTTTTGCGGATTACCGAGCATAAACCACGCCGCCACCGCGACAATCGCGGCGCCCATATAGAACCAGGCAAACGCGTTATGCTGCGGCATCGGGCGGGTTTCCATCAGGCGTTTGTAGCCCACCATGCCGATGGCGAAGCTGATGTTGGCAAGCTGGACGAACATCAGCCCGGTCCAGAAGTGATCGCTGACTTTGTCATAGCGAATAATCGCCGCGCCGATCACCGCCAGCGCGGCGCTCAGCAGGTATCCCCAGCGCAGACGGCGTCTGCTGAGCAGGTCATAAATCAGCGTGATATAGAGCGGCGTCAGCACGGTAAAGAGCAGGAATTCAGAGACGGACAGGTAGACGTAGGCCCGGAAGCTGAACAAATACATGATGCCGAGCTGCATCGCTCCCACCAGCATATACAGCACAATCGTTTTCAGCGATTGCCCGCGCGCGCGCAGAAACGGCAGGAACACCAGCGCCGCCAGCCCCACGCGCATCAGCACCGAGAAGTAGCTGTCGACCGAACCGGCAAGGTATTCGCCAATCAGGCTAAAGGAGAAGGCCCACAGGATAGTGGTGATAATGAGTAGCGCCACAATGCTTGTCTCTCAGAAAGAAGGAGAGGCATTGTAGCGAACTCTTTAGTTGACAACTGAGCAATAAACAACCGAATGAAGATTATTCAAGGAACAGTTTGCGCAGATACTTCGGTACCGCGTTGTCAGCGTTAGAACCAATCACTTCCAGCTCAGGGTGCAGATCCTTCAGACGCTGGTGCGCGTTCTGCATGATGCAACCCTTGCCCGCCATCGAAAGCATCTCGGCGTCGTTCATGCCGTCACCGAAGGCGATACAGTCTTTCAGCCCGAAGCCCAGACGTTTCGCAACCGCTTCCAGCGCGTGACCTTTAGAGACGCCGCCCGCCATCACTTCCAGACAGGTCAGGGTTGAGAAGCTTACGTTGACGCGATCGCCCCAGCGGGCGTTGATCGCCTGTTCCAGCGGGAGCAGCTCTTCGTGGCTGTCGCAGGTGAAGAACACCTTGCTGATCCCTTCCGGCTCCAGCAGGCCCGGTTCGTAGAGGGAGTAGTTGAATACCGCTTCCTTGAAGAAACGCATTTCATCCGGGCGGTGGCGGTTCATGAACCAGTCGTCGTCGCGGTAAACGTTAGTGACGATAGCCGGGTTGTTATGCACCACGCCGAACAGATCGGCGGCGATATCGCGATCCAGGTTGTGGGTAAAGATCAGGTTGCCGTCGGTATCATGCACGCGCGCACCGTTGGAGGTGATCATGTACGATTTGATCTCAAGATTATCGCGGATCTGCCCCACGTCCACGTGGTGGCGGCCGGTGGCGAACACAAAGTTCACGCCACGGGCAGTCAGGAGTTTTAAGGTCTCTTTCGCGTAAGGCGACAGGGTGTGGTCGGGGGAAAGCAGCGTGCCATCTAAATCAGATGCAACAACCTGGTACATAGGGATTTCAACCTCTGGTGGAAAACAAGAATCAATTATGCCTGTTGAAAAATTCAACAATGGCGTTAAGCGCGACTGAGCGCATAGCGTCCTTTTCAAAAAGGATCTCATGGAACGCGCCGTTAATGACCAGCGGTTTACCCCCTTCACAAGGGTGACCGGCTGCAGCGCGCAGTTCACAATAGCGGTCATGCATGCGGTTATCCACCACACGCTCTTCTTCCGCCTGGATCAGAAGCGTCGGCGTGTCATCATCGCCTACGCCCGCCAGCACCTGCTCACCGGCCAGAATCCCCTCCCGCACCCAGTGCCAGGTCGGGCCGCCGACGCGCAAGCGCGGTTCATCGGCATAAAAGCGCAGGTTGCGGCGATAACGCTGCCGGCTGTGGGTTAAGACGTTGATGGCGAACGGCAGCGCGCGCCATCGTCCTGTGCCAATGGCGTAACCTTCACGAATGCGCTGATGGCCCTCAGCCCAGTCAAGAAGATGGCGCACCATCCAGTCAGGAAAACGGATCACGATACCGTACATCGGCGCGGTGAGCGCAATGGCGTCGCACTGGTGCGCGTAACGCTGCAAAAACAGCGTCGAAATGGCGCCGCCCATGGAGTGCGCAAGAATATACCGCTTGCGCCAGGGGCCGGGCTGAACGTCCTGCTGCCAGAACGCGGCAAAATCGTCGACGTAATCGCTGAAGCGATCGACGTGCCCACGGTGCGTGTCCGGCAGCATACGTCCGGACAGCCCCTGTCCACGATGGTCGATGATCAGGACATCGAACCCCATATGGACCAGGTCATAGGCCAGCTCGGCGTATTTAACGTAACTTTCAATACGCCCAGGGCAGACCACAATCACCCGGTCATTTTTTTCATTTCGGAAACGAACGAAACGCACCGGGACGCCCCCGATGCCCGTAAACTCATCTTCCTCACGCTGCCGCCAGAAATCGGTCAGCGGCCCCATAGAGAAAGCAGCAAAAGCGTTTTCTCGTGTTTCCCAGTCCTTTTTCTGCTGAAACATTGGGTTTCCACTCACGTAATCCAGGGAATATCGTTTTTTTCGTCACCGGTCACAAAATGACTCAATAATAGCGTATTGTGGCATAAAAATAGACGGTTCGGGAGTTTCAAATGACCTTCGAATGGTGGTTCGCCTACCTGCTGACATCCATTATCCTCAGCCTTTCTCCGGGTTCGGGTGCTATTAACACCATGACCACCTCCATCAACCACGGCTACCGCGGTGCGGCAGCGTCGATTGCCGGTTTGCAGACCGGGCTGGGCATTCATATTGTGCTGGTCGGGATCGGTCTGGGGACCCTGTTCTCCCGCTCCGTGCTGGCCTTTGAGGTGCTGAAATGGGCCGGGGCAGCGTATCTGATTTGGCTCGGCATCCAGCAGTGGCGCGCGGCAGGCTCCATCAACCTGAATACGCTGGCTCAGACGCAAAACCGCGGCCATCTGTTTAAGCGTGCGGTGTTCGTCAACCTGACCAACCCGAAGAGCATCGTTTTCCTCGCCGCGCTGTTCCCGCAGTTTATCGTTCCGCATCAGCCGCAGGTGATGCAGTACGTGGTGCTCGGCGCGACCACCATTATCGTCGATATCATCGTGATGATTGGCTACGCGACGCTGGCGCAGCGAATTGCGGCATGGATTAAAGGGCCTAAGCAGATGAAGGCCCTGAATAAAGTCTTTGGTTCGCTGTTTATGCTGGTTGGCGCGCTGCTTGCGTCAGCGCGTCATGCTTAGCGAGAAATGATGAGATGAATGCCGAAGCCGGCGAACAGCGCGCCGGCGAAGCCGTCAATCCACTTCGCGATACGCTGATAGCCGCGACGCATCGCCGGTAAGGCAAACAGGCTGGCCACGATGGTAAACCAGGCAAAGGTTTCAACGACGATCAGCAGGAAGATGCCCCAGCGTGCGCCCGCGCCGACGCTATCGCCGACAAACAGCGAGAACACCGAGCCGAAATAGATAATCGCTTTTGGGTTCGCCAGATTGGTCAGCAGCCCTTTTACAAAGCTGCGGCCGCCCGTAGCCAGCTCCACCTTCGGCTCTTGCGGTTTTTTCTCTTCTTTCTTCAGCGCCCCGCGCAGCATCTGGTAGCCCATCCAGCACAGGTACAGCCCGCCGCCGACCATAATGATGTTATGCAGCCAGGCCATCTTCGCCAGGATAAGGTTCAGACCGAGCAGCGCAACGGCCGCCCAGACCATAACGCCCATGGTGATACCGAGCACGCCCATCATCGCCTCTTTGCGGGAGCGGCTGACGGCCGTTTGTGATACGAAGAAAAAATCCGGGCCGGGGCTCATCAGCGCAACGATGTGCACCAACGCCACGGTGAGAAATAGCATTAACATAATTAGCTCGCGGGGAAATAATTTAGTGAGTCATCATCCTGGCACTTTTTCGCCCGGCTGACTACTCCTCATCATCACCGTCGGCGTGAGAGCGGATGAGCGCCATAAACTCTTTACCGAAGCGCTCCAGCTTGCGCGTTCCCACGCCGTTGACGCTGAGCATTTCGCTGGCGCTGAGCGGCATCTGCTCGGCCATCTCGATCAGCGTCGCGTCGTTGAACACCACGTAAGGCGGGATGTTTTCTTCGTCGGCGATGGCCTTACGCAGCTTGCGCAGTTTGGCGAACAGCTTGCGGTCGTAGTTGCCGCCGTAGGATTTCTGCATCACGCGTGGCTTCAGGGCGATGACGCGCGGCACGGCGAGCTTGAGTTCAACGTCACCGCGCAGGACCGGACGCGCCGCCTCAGTCAGCTGCAGGGCGGAGTGCTGGGCAATGTTCTGCGTGGCGAAGCCGAGGTGGATCAGCTGGCGAATGATACTCACCCAGTGTTCGTGGCTCTGCTCCTTGCCAATACCGTAGACCGGCAGCTTGTCGTGGCCCATTTCGCGGATACGCTGGTTATTGGCGCCGCGCAGCACCTCAACCACGTAGCCCATCCCGAAGCGTTGATTCACACGGTAAATGGTCGAGAGCGCTTTACGCGCGTCCATCAGGCCATCGTACTGTTTCGGCGGATCGAGGCAGATATCGCAGTTGCCGCACGGCTCCTGGCGGCCTTCACCAAAGTAGTTGAGCAGTACCAGACGGCGGCAGGTTTGCGCTTCGGCAAACGCGCCCATCGCGTTGAGCTTGTGGCGCTCGATATCCTGCAGCTGTCCCTGCGGCTTCTCTTCCAGACAGCGGCGCAGCCACGCCATATCGGCCGGATCGTAAAACAGCATCGCTTCCGCAGGCAGACCGTCACGCCCGGCGCGGCCGGTTTCCTGATAGTAGGATTCGATATTGCGCGGGATGTCGAAGTGCACCACAAAGCGCACGTTGGGCTTGTTGATCCCCATCCCAAACGCCACCGTTGCGACCACGATCTGCAGGTCGTCACGCTGGAATTTCTCCTGCACGTCGGCGCGGATGTGGTTCTCTAATCCGGCGTGATAGGCGGCGGCGCTAAAGCCGCGGTTTTGCAGACGCGCGGCGGTGTCTTCCACCTTCGCACGGCTGTTACAGTAGATGATGCCGGACTTGCCGCGCTGCTCCTGGACGTAGCGCAGGAGCTGATCCAGCGGCTTGAATTTTTCCATCAGCATATAGCGGATGTTAGGGCGGTCGAAGCTGCTGACCTGAATATAGGGGTCGTTCAGCCCGAGCAGACGAACGATGTCCAGACGGGTGGTGTCATCCGCCGTGGCGGTAAGCGCCATAAACGGCAGCTCGGGGAAGCGCTGACGCAGCTGGCCGAGAGCGGCGTATTCCGGGCGGAAATCGTGCCCCCACTGGGAAATACAGTGCGCTTCATCCACCGCCAGCAGGACCGGGTTCCAGTGCGCCAGGTGATCGAGGAAGTTATCCAGCATCAGGCGTTCCGGCGCGATATACAGCAGGCGGATCTGCCCGGTACGACAACCGGCCATCACCTCTTGCTGCTGCTCCCGGGTTTGGGTCGAGTTGAGACAGGCCGCCGCCACGCCGTTGGCGAGCAGCTGGTCAACCTGGTCTTTCATCAGAGAAATAAGGGGGGATACCACGACCGTCAGGCCGTTAAGCACCAGCGCGGGCACCTGATAACAGAGGGACTTGCCGCCACCGGTCGGCATCACCACCAGGCAATCACGACCTTCCAGCACCGTTTCAATGATGGTTTCCTGGCCGGGGCGGAACTGCTGGTAGCCAAAGGTTTCATGCAAAACCTGTTTAGCCAGCGACTCCTGATTCAATACTTCCGCCTGCGCCACGTTAACCCCATATGCCAGAAATGAAACAGGCGCTATTTTCAGCGCCTGAGAGAGAAACTTCAACGTTTAACGCAAAAACATTCGAACAGCCTAGAGAATATCGTTCAGCATCACGCCCACGCCGACGCGGGTCTGGTTGAAGTTGTAATCGATAAGCGACTCGCCGTAACCGCTGTACACCTGCGTATAGATACGGACATGCTTCGTCATTGGATAGCTTAAGCCCACTTCCGCACCGCCGTAGCCGGTGTTCCAGTTGTACTGGCCTTTGGCGCTGAGCACGGCATCACCCAACTGATAGCCGACTTTGAGCTGGTAGTAGCCCATATATTTGGTGATATCCGGGTTGTCATCGGTTTCGCCCACCACATACCACGGCTTCACTTCCACCATCCAGTTACCGTTCTGCGCCATCAGACGCGTATAGGCACGGTTCCAACTGCGCGAGGTAGGATCAGAGCGACCGTTGGAATCGTGGTTAAAGCCCACTTCGACGTCACGCAGCGTCCAGCCCGCAAACTCATAATCCGTTGCAAAACCGAGGAACAGCTGCGGCTCATAGTTGGTTTCACGGAACGGCGAGGACTCTCCGCTGTTAGAGAGCTGCCACCAGGATTTCTGCGTGTAAGACGCCCCGAGCACCGAGTTCGGCCCCAGAATACCGCGCCAGAACGGGAACGCCAGGCTGAGCTGGAACTTCACCTCATCTTTACGCGCATTATCAGACCAGTTATAGGAGCTTATCGCCTCTTTGTTAAGATCGCTGGTCTGGGTGTAAATCACGTAGTTGGTGTCATACGGATAGAGCGTGAACGGATTGTCATGCTCCTGAAGAAGGTTCGCGATAATGCTACCGTGAACGGCAGGTTTATCATGCACCTCTTTGATCGTCGCTTCCTGCGCATATGCTGTGAGGGGCAGCGCAACCGCCGCCAGTAACCAGGCCAGATACGTCCGCATCGGTGGTGTTCTCCTGCAAAAGAGTAAAATTAGCTGAATAGTTATGTGGCGAACATTCTACAGACTTCTGCGACAACTGCTGCATCCTCGTTTCTGAAAGTGGAATTCCTTGTTGCTGAGGCATAAAATCAACATTTCGTTAACAATAAGGATGTGATGCCTCATGTCAGCCATGCTTACCGCCGAAGAAGTGTTAAAACTCGTGGGCGAGATTTTTGTTTACCATATGCCGTTTAACCGCGCGCTGGGACTGGAGCTGGAGCGTTACGAGAAAGATTTTGCCCAGCTGAGCTTCAACAACCAGCCGATGATGGTGGGTAACTGGGCGCAAAGTATTTTGCACGGCGGCGTGATTGCCTCCGCGCTGGACGTGGCGGCAGGTCTGGTCTGCGTGGGCAGCACGCTGACCCGCCATGACACCATCAACGAAGACGAACTCCGCCAGCGTCTGGCGCGCATGGGCACCATTGATTTGCGCGTCGACTATCTTCGCCCGGGGCGCGGAAATCGCTTTACCTGTACCAGCAGCCTACTGCGCGCGGGAAATAAAGTTGCCGTGGCACGCGTTGAATTACACAACGAAGAGCAGGTATATATCGCCAGCGCAACCGCCACTTATATGGTGGGTTGAGGCGGCAAAATCGGGTAAAATTAATTCACTTTTTTGTAACGGATTTTCCCGATGGATGCTAAACAGACGCGGCAGGGCGTTTTACTCGCCCTTGCCGCTTATTTTATTTGGGGTATCGCCCCGGCGTATTTCAAGCTTATCGCCTACGTTCCGGCCGATGAGATCCTGACTCACCGCGTGATCTGGTCATTCTTCTTTATGATTGCGCTGATGAGCCTCAGCCGTCAGTGGTCGGGCGTCAAAACGCTGCTGCAAACCCCGAAAAAGATTTTCCTGCTGGCGCTCTCAGCCGTGCTGATTGGCGGCAACTGGCTGCTGTTTATCTGGGCGGTGAATAACCATCACATGCTCGAAGCGAGCCTGGGGTACTTCATTAACCCGCTGGTGAATATCGTGCTGGGGATGATTTTCCTCGGTGAGCGCTTCCGCCGGATGCAGTGGGTGGCGGTGATTCTGGCCTTCTGCGGCGTACTGGTGCAGCTCTGGACCTTCGGCTCGCTGCCGATTATTGCCCTCGGCCTGGCGTTCAGCTTTGCGTTCTACGGCCTGGTGCGTAAGAAGATTGCGGTGGAAGCGCAGACGGGGATGCTGTTTGAAACCCTGTGGCTGCTGCCCGTGGCGGCGATTTATCTCTTCGGCATCGCCGACAGCGCCACCAGCCATATGGGCAGCAACCCGTGGTCGCTGAACCTGATGCTGATGGCGGCGGGCGTGGTGACCACCATTCCACTGCTGTGCTTCACCGGTGCCGCGACGCGCCTGCGTCTCTCCACGCTGGGCTTCTTCCAGTACATTGGCCCGACGCTGATGTTCCTGCTGGCGGTGGTGTTTTACGGCGAGGTGCCGGGGGCGGATAAGATGGTGACGTTCGCCTTTATCTGGGTGGCGCTGGCGATTTTCGTTGCCGATGCGATTTATACCCAGCGCAGGGTGCGCAAAGGGCTGTGATGTTGCCCTCACCCTAACCCTCTCCCACAGGGAGAGGGAATTCGATCGTAGGGCGGGTAAGCGCAGCGCCACCCGCCAGATTTTTACAGCCAGTTCCTGCGTTTGAAATAGAGATACGGCGCCAGCCCCGCGAGGATCATGAAGATAATCGCCCCCGGGTAACCAAAGCTCCATTTCAGTTCCGGCATAAACTCAAAGTTCATCCCGTAGCTTGATGCCACCAGCGTCGGCGGCAGGAACACCACGGACACCACCGAGAAGATCTTGATGATGCGGTTCTGCTCGATGTTGATAAAGCCCATCGCCGCCTGCATCAGGAAGTTCACCTTCTGGAACAGAGATTCGTTGTGCGGCAGCAGGGATTCGATATCTCGTAAAATCTCCCGCGCCTGCTCCAGCTGACCGCCCGGCAGACGCGCCTTGCGCACCAGGAAGTTCAGCGCGCGCTGGGTATCCATCAGACACAAGCGCACCTTCCAGCCGATATCTTCCAGCTCTGCCAGCGTGGAGAGCGCTTCGTCGTACTCATCGCCCTGATGGCCTTCCATGATCACGCGGCTCAGCTTTTCCAGATCGCTGTAGATGTTTTCAATTTCGTCCGCCAGCTGTTCAATTTTGGTCTCGAACAGATCGAGCAGCAGCTCGTAAGCGTTACCGTCCACCATTGCCTGGCTGCGGGCGCGCATGCGGTAGAGGCGGAATGCCGGCAGCTCGCGCTCGCGCAGGGTAAACAGACGGCCGTCGCGAATGGTAAACGCCACGGTGGAGTTACCCGCGTGGTCTTCCGCATCTTCAAAGAAGAAGAAGGAGTGAATATGCAGACCGTCTTCGTCTTCAAAAAAACGCGCGGATGCTTCGATGTCTTCCAGTTCCGGGCGGGTTGCCAGGCTTTGCCCCAGTTCAGATTGTACGCGAAAGCGTTCATCGTCGTCCGGCTCGACCAGATCCACCCATACGGCATCAATGAGGGGCTGTGACTCTTCGGCTTCAAGCCGAGTCAGTCGGTTATTTTCGAGTTGAAATGCGCTCAACATGACCGGGACTCCCAATGCAAAAAATATCGGACAGTTCGGTGGGCACACAGAAACAAATTGGGTTTCAGACCATTAAACAGCCTGACTCAGCGCGACGGGAATAATGCAGGTCGCTGACAACCACTAAGGCCATCAGCAAGAGGAGATAGCCTTAGGAGTTGTTCCTGGATGACAGGGAATTGAGCCAGTATCTACTGGGTGTGTCCAAGGCGAATGTCCTCTTAGCGTAATCGTGCGCGCATGTTACGCCAGCTATAACTATGGCGTCAACACGCAACGGAACGCTGAAGGGCATTAATTGACCTTCGCTGTATAAGGCTAGCAGATTATTACAAAATAATGATATTTTTCTGAATGTTAGACTGTTTCCAGCTTCGCATAGGCCGCCACCAGCCATTTGATCCCCTGCCCCTGGAACGCCACCTGCAGGCGGCTGTGCTCGCCGCTGCCTTCCAGATTCACAATGGTGCCTTCGCCAAACTTCGAATGGCGCACGCGCTGGCCCAGCTTGTAGCCGGTGTCGGTTTCCGCAATCGGCGAGCCCATGCGCTGATGGCTGACCGGACGGCTGATGCTCGCCCGCAGACGCACCTCTTCCACGCACTCCTCCGGCAGTTCGCCGATAAAGCGCGATGGACGGTGATAAACCTCTTTGCCGTACAGGCGGCGGGTTTCGGCGTAGGTTAGCGTCAGCTTTTGCATCGCGCGCGTCACGCCCACGTAGGCCAGACGACGCTCCTCTTCCAGACGTCCGCCTTCATCCAGCGACATCTGGCTCGGGAACATCCCCTCTTCCATCCCGACAATAAACACCTGCGGGAACTCCAGGCCTTTGGCGGAGTGCAGGGTCATCAGCTGAACCGCATCCTGCCAGGTGTCCGCCTGCCCTTCACCCGCTTCCAGCGCGGCGTGGGAGAGGAACGCCTGCAGCGGCATCAGGTCTTCGTCTTCTTCGTTGTAGCTGAACTGGCGCGTTGCCGTGACCAGTTCCTCTAAGTTCTCAATACGGGTCTGGCCCTTCTCGCCTTTCTCCTGCTCGTACATGGTTCGCAGGCCGGAGTCTTTAATCACCCGGTCGGTCTGCACGTGCAGCGGCATATCGGCCGTTTCCTGCGCCAGGGCGTCAATCAGCTCTAGGAAGCGCTGTAATGCGCTGGCGGCACGTCCGGCGAGCGCTTTTTCCTGCAGCAGCTCGCGGCACGCCTGCCACAGCGTCAGCTGGCGATCGCGCGAGGCCTGACGCACGACGTCCAGCGTGCGGTCGCCAATCCCGCGGGTCGGCGTATTGACCACGCGTTCAAACGCCGCGTCGTCGTTGCGGTTCGCAATGAGGCGCAGATACGACAGCGCATCTTTGATTTCCTGACGTTCGAAGAATCGCATGCCGCCATAAATGCGGTACGGCATGCTCACCTGCAGCAGCGCCTCTTCCAGCACGCGCGACTGGGCGTTGCTGCGGTAGAGAATGGCGCACTGCTCCAGCGCGCCGCCGTTGTCCTGCCAGGTTTTGATGCGGTTCACCACGAAGCGGGCTTCGTCGAGCTCGTTGAAGGCGCAGTAAATCGAAATCGGTTCGCCGTCGACGCCGTCGGTCCACAGCTTTTTACCCAGACGCCCGTTGTTGTTTTCAATCAGGGCGTTGGCCGCGCTCAGGATGTTGCTGGTTGAACGGTAGTTCTGCTCCAGACGGATGGTTTCCGCGCCGGGGAAATCGTTGAGGAAGCGCTGAATGTTTTCCACCTGCGCCCCGCGCCAGCCGTAGATCGACTGGTCATCATCGCCCACGATCATCACCTTGCCGGTATCACCGGCCAGCAGGCGGATCCACGCGTACTGGATGTTGTTGGTATCCTGAAACTCGTCCACCAGGATATTGGTGAAGCGTTCACGGTAGTGCTGCAGGATGTGCGGTTTGTTCAGCCACAGCTCGTGAGCGCGCAGCAGCAGCTCGGCAAAATCCACCAGGCCAGCGCGATCGCACGCTTCCTGGTAGGCCTTGTAAACGTTCTGCCAGGTCTGCTCGACCGGGTTGCCGAAGCTCTGAATGTGGTGCGGGCGCAGCCCTTCGTCCTTCTGGCCGTTGATGTACCACATCGCCTGACGCGGCGGCCACTGCTTCTCGTCGAGGTTCATCGCCTTGATCAGGCGCTTCAGCAAGCGGAGCTGGTCTTCGCTGTCGAGGATCTGGAAATCCTGCGGCAGGTTGGCGTCCATATGGTGCGCGCGCAGCAAGCGGTGCGCCAGGCCGTGGAAGGTGCCAACCCACATGCCGCCCTGGCTGGTGCCCATCAGTTGGGCGATACGGTGGCGCATCTCTGCTGCCGCCTTGTTGGTGAACGTCACCGCCATGATGGAGTACGGGGAGCAGTTCTCCACGCTCTGCAGCCAGGCGATACGGTGAACCAGCACGCGCGTCTTACCACTGCCCGCCCCAGCCAGCACCAGCATGTTGGTGCGTGAGGCGGCAACCGCATCACGCTGTTTGTCATTAAGGCTGTCGAGCAGGTAAGAAACGTCCATTGGCACCGTCACATAGTATTCAGGAACACAGCGAAGCGCCCGGTGGCGCTTCGCTTACCGGGCCTACAACTGCAAACCCCTGGTAATTTATACAATATTACTGGTGATTATATCAGCGTCGTGAGGGATGCCAACCTTGAAATTTCCACGTGCGGCAGAAGACGGCTGTCGGTTGCGGTCATCAGCTCCGCATTTTCCGGCTTGATCCAGCAGGCCTGCATCCCGCAGCGAATAGCACCGGCCACGTCCGTGGTCAGGTCATCCCCCACGTGCAGAATGTTACCCAGCGGCAGGTTAAGCTTATCCGCCGCCAGATGGTACATATCATTAAACGGCTTCGCGCGCCCGTGCGGGCCCGCGCGCAGCACAAATTCAAAGTAATCGCTGAGGCCAAACAGCTCGGGCTGGGCATTGCCGTTGGTGATGGCCACCAGCGGCCACTTTTCGGCAAGCTTCGCCAGCGTGTCGTGAGTCTCCTGCGGCACGTCGATACGGCTGCGCCATTTGGCAAAGTTTTCCATGGCCGCTTCGGCACCGATGGCCGCGTCCTGCGCGCTCAGGCCAGCATTGAGCATCGCCTGCTCAACCGCACGACGACGCCATTCGGTCACGTCGTGGTAAATGTCCGGCTCGGTTTCCCGCAGGGACTGACGGAGCTTCTGAAAGTCCTTGTTCTGTATCGCTTTCAGCGCGGGATGGTAGTTCTGCACAAACGCCAGCGACTCCTGCTCGGTACGCAGGATCACCTCGCGGTTGTCGTAAAGGGTGTCATCAAGGTCAAACGTCAGGGCTGAGATCTGACCAAGTGGGCGGTAAAAACGCATTATTTCCCCCGTTTGGCGCGTGGATGCGCCGCGTCATACACCGAGGCAAGGTGTTGGAAGTCTAAGTGGGTATAAATTTGTGTGGTCGACAGGTTCGCGTGGCCAAGCAGTTCCTGCACGCCGCGCAGATCGCCGCTCGACTCAAGCATGTGTGTCGCAAAGGAGTGGCGCAGCTTGTGCGGGTGAACGTGGCTGTTCAGCCCCTGCTTAATGCCCCACTCCGCAAAGCGCTTCTGGACGTTACGCGCCGAGATCCGTTTGCCGAGCTTCGACAGGAACAGCGCATCCTCTTCGCTGCCAAACAGCCCGCGCAGGTCAAGCCAGTGCTCAATCCAGGAAACCGCATTGCGGCCAATCGGCAGGCGGCGCTCTTTGCTGCCCTTACCCATTACCCACACTTCACCGGACTCCAGATCGAGGTGTTTGATATCAAGATTAACCAGCTCGGACAGACGCAGCCCGGCACCGTACATCACCTCCAGCATCGCGCGGTCGCGCACGGCGAGCGGATCGTTAAGGTCGATATCCAGCAGGCGGTTTACGTCGTCGACGTCGATATTTTTAGGCAGATGGCGCGGCGCTTTCGGCGTGGCGATTCCCTTTGCCGGGTTGGCTTTTAAGCCCCCCTGGCTGACCAGCCAGTCGAAGAAACTGCGAAGCGCTGAGAGCCTGAGCGCCAGGCTCGCCGGGCTGAGATTTTTTTTACGGCTACGCACGACGAACCCGCGTACCGTCGCAGCGTCACATTGTTGCCAGCTTTTCAGGCCGATGTCGTCGGCGATCTGCATGATGGCATCAAGCTGACGCTGGTAGTTGAGCAGGGTAATGGGGCTAAGCTGACGCTCCACGCCCAAATAGCGCAGAAAGCGCGAGACGTCAGTGGCGAGCAGTCCGTCCATCATACGCGCTCAATCCAGCGCTCCAGCAGCTCGGGCAGCATCAGGGCGATCTCCTGCAGCAGGTGCGTGGCTTGCCCCTGCTCATAGTGATGCGCATCGCGGCTGGTAAATAACATGACTCCCAGATCGCCATCGCGCCCCATCAGCGACATCGCCACCGAGCCAATCGCTTTGGCTTCCGGTAACACCACCAGTAGCTCAGGCCCGTTCAGCGGCCCCAGATAGTGGTGCTCATGGCCCAGACGCTGAATGCGCAGCGGTTCAAACGCCTGACGGCTGAGCGCCAGATGGGTGAACCCCGACGGTGCGCCAATGCGCCAGCGATCAGGGAAAAGGCGAATCGTTGCGCCCGCCAGCCCCAGCTCGCGAGCCCAGCGGTGGAAGCGGCTGAGGAACTCGTCAAGACTGTGCGCCGACGCCAGACGCGCCTGCAGATGCAGCAGACGATAGAACAGGCTTTCGTTGGTGCTGGCCTGCTCCATCAGCAGCGTCATGTTCTCTTCTAGCTGATTGATGTGGTTGCGCGAGCGCGCCATGTGCCATTCGACCAGCGACACGGTCCCGCGAACCGGATGCGGCACGCGCATCTCTTCGACGACGCGTGCATTACGAATAAAAAACTCAGGATTGCGCAGCAGATAATCAACAACAGCTCTGTCGTCCAGTTCCGTCACTGTTTCCTGCAGTTCTTCCCCTGGTTGTTTCATAGATGGATAAACCCGTCATAGACATGTGCCGCCGGGCCAGTCATATACAGTGGATGACCCGGTCCTTTCCAGGCGATATCAAGCCGACCGCCCGGTAACTCCACGCGAACCTCTTCAGCCAGTAACCCCTGGGAGATGCCCACGGCCACCGCAGCACAGGCACCGCTTCCGCAGGCCTGAGTCTCGCCCGCGCCGCGCTCGTAAACCCGCAGGCGAATGTGCTCGCGCTTCACCACCTGCATAAAGCCGATGTTCGCGCGCTCCGGAAAACGTTCATGGCTTTCCAGAACCGGGCCGAGCGTTTCAACCGCGGCGGTTTCCACATCATCAACCTGAACCACGCAGTGTGGGTTACCCATTGAGACGACGCCGCACAATACTGTCTGCTCGGCCGCACGCATAATATAGGTCTTTTCCGCTTTGTTTGCGCGAAACGGCACGACGGAGGGCTCGAAGTTAGGCTCGCCCATGTTCACGCGCACCAGCTCATCATCGGTGACGCTGAGCACCATGCGGCCATTGGCCGTGCTGACGCGAATATCACGCTTGTTGGTCAGCCCTTTCAGGCGGACAAAGCGGGCAAAACAGCGCGCGCCGTTGCCGCACTGGTTAACTTCGCTGCCGTCCGCGTTAAAAATACGGTAGTGGAAATCGAGGTCGGGATCGTACGGTGGCTCGACCACCAGCAGCTGATCGAACCCCACGCCCAGATGCCGATCCGCCAGGCGACGGATCAGTTCCGGGGAGAAAAACACATTCTGCGTTACCGCGTCGACGACCATAAAATCGTTGCCAAGGCCATGCATTTTAGAGAACTGCATCATTTGCTCCATTGCGCGGGTACAGAACGTTGTCGTCAGAGATTAACCTGAGTCGGGCCACCGTTGTCGCCACGATCGTTAGTATTTGGCGTGGTGGACTCAATGCCGCTTTGCACGGGTTTCGTCGGCGGCGGCGCGGTTTTATCCGCAGGTGGGAAGTACAGTGGTCCCTTCAGTCCGCAGCCAGTCAGGCTAAACAGCGAGATGAGAACGGCAAGCGTTCGGAAAGCGTTTTTCATTATAAAGTAGCCCGTAAGTTCAAATCTGTTTCTATCATCGCAGGAGAAGACACAAAAGCAAGAGTTTGCCGCTTTCCTGCAACGGGAATTATTTAGGGTTATACTGCCGGCATCACGAAAAACAGGAACAAAACCATGAACGACAGTGAATTCCATCGCCTTGCCGACAACCTGTGGATGACCATCGAAGAGCGTCTTGACGACTGGGACGGCGACAGCGATATCGATTGTGAAATCAACGGCGGCATTCTGACCCTGAGCTTCGAAAATGGCAGCAAAATTATTATTAACCGCCAGGAGCCGCTTCACCAGGTGTGGCTGGCCGCGAAACAGGGCGGCTATCATTTCGATCTGAAGGACGGGGAATGGGTTTGCGACCGTAGCGGCGTACCGTTCTGGGATCTGCTGGAACAGGCGGCGACCGCGCAGGCGGGTGAGGCTGTGAGTTTCAGATAGTTTTGTTGCCGGGTGGCGCTGCGCTTACCCGGCCAACGGGTTCGAGCTGTTGTAGGCCCGGTAAGGCGTAGCCGCCACTGGGCGAGCGAAAAGGCTCAGGAGAAATACTGCTGCAACAGCGGCGCGGTGTCCTGATTGGCAGGCGCGGCAGGCGTTACGGCCTGGGTGCGGAACGGGATCACCTGCGTACGACCGTCGACGTTCACAATCTGGTAGAACTGCGGCAGGTTAAAGTTGATAAAGCTTGAGCCATAGGTGAAACGGTCGTGCGAAGAGGAGTAGAAGCGGCTGACGTCGCGCACCAGCTCCTCTTTACTGCCTTCACAGTGGTGATACACCTCGGCGCGGTTGGTTTCATCCAGAATGTAGATGTTGAACCCGGCATCGTCGCCCGACTCTTCAAAGAAGAACTGAATAATCCCTTCGCTGGCGAATCCGTCCACCACCTGCGGGAGCTTAACGTGGTTGGTTTCCACCTGCACCGACAGGCCATGCAGCTTGTTGTGCGAAATCGCGCCGTAGAACTCGATGGCGTTTTCCAGCTTCTGTACCGACACGTTCAGACGTTCGAAGAACAGCCCCCAGGTCTGGCCGGAGACGCGTAGCGCTTTAAAGCGTCCGGTTTCCTGGCGGGTGCTGGAGAGACGCAGTTCGATACACTCAGAAACCAGCTGCTGCACGCGGGTACGAATTAAACCGCGCAGGTGCTGGCTGTAGCAGAACACCTCAACGCTGTCCGGCGGTGCGGCATCCTGGTGCATCTTGCCGAGAATCGTTTTCAGCGCTTCGATCATCGCCTGCTCGCCGTTGAAATGCAGGGTACGCACTTCGTTCCACGAGTTGCGGTACAGCAGATCGACGCTGCCCACCAGGCAGTTTTGCTGCTCGCCAAAGCTGAAGACGTCCAGCTTGCGGAAGTCAAAATGAACCACCTGATTGCGGAAGGCCGCCGTCGGGTCGTATTCCAGGTTGACGATAATCGCCAGATGGCGAATTTCGCACGGGCTGTAGAGCGCTTTCGGCGTTGGGGCAGGCAGACGCAGCGGGAAGTGGTGGGACACATCCGCGACCATCTCCTGCAGCTTAGCGAGATCTACCACCTCGTTACCTTTGATAAACAGGCGCGTGCGCGAGGTCAGCAGGCCGTTAAACCAGGCCCAGGCCACCAGCTTGTTCAGGTAGCGGTTATACTCCAGCGGCTGATGGCTGATGATTGAGTCCATGCTTGGCGCACGGTTATACAGATACCACCCGGTGCGGTTTGCGCGGCCCGGCGGCACGTAGATAAAGGTCAGGTTCGGTTCTGACAGGTCTGGCGAAATCTGCGGGTTAACCAGGGTGACTTTACCCGGCAGCGCTTCAAACGCGGCGTACAGCTTACGGGTCAATACCCCGATGTCCTGCGGACTGGCGGAAACGCTGAGGTTGTTACGGCGCGCAAAGCGGATCAGGTTACGGTAGCTTTGCATCATCGCATCGAGCAGTTCGTTGTGCGCTTCACGCACCTGATCGATTTTCCAGTTGGCCCGGTTGTCGAGCATGGACAGACGTGCTTCGTCCCATCCCCACTCTTTCACTAACTGACTGACCACTTCACGACGCCAGCCCACGCAGGCGCGCTCGCGACTCAATTTCTCACAGACTTTGAGATAGAAACATCGACGCACCAGGTCAAGACGCGTGGTGTCATCAATAGCTTTCAGGTATTCGGTCACGCGCTCCAGCATCATGCAGTAGGCGTCCAGCCCGAAGGAGACGATCTCCCCGTCGTGCAGACGCTGCTTGATATCTTTCGCCAGCAGGCGCGGCGTAGGGTATTCCCAGGAATAGGCTTCCAGCAGCAGCGTTTTCAGCACCGCTTTGTACGGTGAGTCGATACTTTTATAGAGCTGCCAGAGGCTTGCGCCAAAATACTCTTCTGCTGACAGAGAGCTCAGACCGCCAAGATCCAGCCATTCGTTTGGCGTCAGTACGCCCTGCGCGTAAAGCGACATGACGTAGTCATCGTAATGCTCTTCTTCTTCGCAAGGGACCATATTCCACAGAATACGCTTCCCGGCCAGACGCACAGCAGTACGGTAAAATTCATCCAGCAATAAGATGTGCTGGGTCGAGCCGCAGTCCTCACCACCCAGACTGCCGCTTTCATTATGGCGGAAACGGTTTTCATCAATCAGGAAGAAACTTACTTCCACGCCGAGCGAGGCCGCCCAGCTCTCCAGCAGGCTGCACTTGCGTTGCAGCAGCTGACGCTCGTCGTTATCGAGCCAGGACTGATGGCAGACCCAGATGTCCAGGTCCGAAGAACAGCTTTGCCCTACCGATGAGGTGCTCCCCATAGAGTAAACGCCGGTAATCGGCAGTTCACCTTTTGGAGACTCCTGTGGCGGCATGCCGCGGTAGAGTTCCAGCTCGTTCAGGTAATGCTGTTGGGTTTCATCAGGCGTGAAAAGGCAAATGCCCTGGGGAACGTTACCGTCAAGGTAGCCAGGCATCAGCGGATGGTGATAGTGCAATAATGTCGGCAGCAGACTGTATACCTGCTGGAAAGCAGGGCCCATGGCAGCAAGCGCGCGATCCACACGCAGTTGATTAATGGCATCCAGTCTCTGTTTCAGAGTCTCAATATAGAGGTACAAGACGTATCGCCTGATGTTTCCGGGTGTCGCAAGCTATTCAAAACACGAATAACAGCGGACCCGCAGTATTTCAAATAAGATAACCGTTACCCTTTTTCGCCCTTATCATTTTTGGTGGTAGCGACGAAAAAATGGTCTAAAACGTGATCAATTTAACACCTTGCCGGTTGACCGTAAAGAAAGATGCGCTACATACAAGTGTAGCACCGTTCTGTACGTGTAAATTCCTGAATACGGCTATGGCTGACGAATACGCCGCCTTGTCCCTCTCACGCTTCATCAACCGTAAAACTGCCATCCCAGAGTCAACAATGTTAGGATGGTTAGCGATTGATAATGACGGTAACAAGCATGTTAGACAATGTTTTGAGAATTGCCACACGCCAAAGCCCCCTCGCGCTCTGGCAGGCACATTATGTGAAGCAGCGCCTTGAAGCCTGCCACAGTGGATTGCGCGTCGAGCTGGTGCCGATGGTCACGCGCGGTGACGTGATCCTCGATACGCCCCTGGCGAAAGTGGGCGGCAAAGGCCTGTTTGTCAAAGAACTGGAACTGGCATTACTTGAGAACCGCGCCGATATCGCCGTACATTCAATGAAAGACGTGCCCGTCGAGTTCCCGGAAGGGCTGGGGCTGGTGACCATCTGCGAGCGCGAAGATCCGCGCGATGCGTTTGTCTCTAACCACTTTGACTCGCTCGACGCGCTGCCGGAGGGTAGCGTGGTTGGCACGTCCAGTTTACGCCGTCAGTGTCAGCTGGCAGAGCGCCGTCCTGACCTGATCATTCGCTCGCTGCGCGGTAACGTCGGCACGCGTCTGGGCAAGCTGGATAACGGCGATTACGATGCCATTATCCTCGCCGTTGCCGGCCTGAAGCGTCTGGGGCTGGAGTCGCGCATTCGCGTGGCGTTGCCGCCAGAGCTGTCGCTGCCGGCCGTGGGCCAGGGTGCCGTCGGCATCGAGTGCCGTCTGGACGATGCGCGTACCCGCGAACTGCTCGCACCGCTGAACCATGACGAGACCGCTATCCGCGTAAAAGCCGAGCGTGCGATGAATACCCGCCTCGAAGGAGGATGTCAGGTACCGATTGGCAGCTATGCTGAATTAACAGAAGGTGAACTGTGGCTGCGCGCGCTGGTGGGCGCTCCGGACGGTTCCCAGATGGTACGCGGCGAACGTCGCGGTAAAGCGCAAGATGCCGAGCAGCTTGGCGTGTCGCTGGCGGAAGAGCTGCTGGATAACGGCGCCCGCGAGATTCTGGCTGACGTTTATAATGGAGAGCCCCCTGCATGAGTATTCTTGTCACCCGCCCTTCTCCCGCAGGAGAGCAGTTAGTGAGCCGTCTGCGCACACTGGGGCAGGTGGCCTGGAGTTTTCCGCTCATTGAATTCTCCCCCGGTCGGGAGCTCTCTGCGCTCGCCGACCAGATGAATACCCTTCAGGAAGGCGACCTGCTGTTTGCGCTGTCGCAACATGCCGTGGAATTTGCCCACGCGCAGCTGCAACAGCAGGGTTTAGCCTGGTCACTTGCCCCCCGCTATTTCGCGATTGGCCGCACAACGGCACTGGCGCTGCATACCGTAAGCAGCGCGGACGTTCGTTACCCGTTAGATCGGGAAATCAGCGAAGTCTTGCTACAATTACCTGAATTACAAACTATTGCCGGAAAGCGTGCGCTCATTTTGCGCGGCAACGGTGGCCGCGAACTGCTGGGCGAAACGCTGCGTGAACGCGGTGCAGACGTAACGTTCGTTGAGTGCTATCAGCGCTGTGCAAAACACTACGATGGCGCGGAAGAGGCGATGCGCTGGCACGCGCGCGGCATTAATACGCTGGTGGTCACCAGCGGTGAAATGTTACAACAGCTTTGGTCGCTGATACCGCTTTGGTATCGCGAAAACTGGTTACTCCGCTGTCGGCTTCTGGTCGTCAGTGAGCGTCTGGCGAACCAGGCCCGGGAACTGGGCTGGCAGGATATTCGGATCGCTGATAACGCCGACAACGATGCGCTGCTGCGCGCATTACAATAACTCTCAAATGGGAAGCCATAATGACGGAACACGACAAATCCTCCGCCGTGGTTGAAGAGACCAGGGAGACTGTGGAGACGACGCCACAGCCAGAGACGACTGAGAAAACCGCTGAGAAGAAAAACGGCAGCAACAAAACGAGCCTCGCGCTGAGCGCGATTGCCATTGCCATTGCGCTGGCAGCAGGGGTTGGCCTTTACGGCCTGGTGAAGCAACAGGGTGCTAACCAGACGTCCACCAGCGATGCGCTGGTGAATCAGCTCACTGCCCTGCAAAAAGCGCAGGAGACGCAGAAAACCGAGCTCGAAACGGTGATTAAGCAGCAGGCCGCCGCGCTTGCCGAGGCGAACAGCAAACAGGAAGAGCTGGCTAAACAGCTGGGCGACGTGCAGCAGAAAGTCGCCACGATTTCCGGTACCGATGCCAAAACCTGGCTGCTCTCGCAGGCTGACTTCCTGGTGAAGCTCGCCGGACGTAAGCTCTGGAGCGATCAGGACGTCACCACTGCCGCCGCGCTGCTGAAAAGCGCCGATGCGAGCCTGGCAGACATGAACGACCCGAGCCTTATCACCGCGCGACGCGCGATCACCGAGGACATCGCCAGCCTCTCCGCCGTCTCGCAGGTGGATTACGACGGCATTATCCTCAAGGTGAACCAGCTGTCGAATCAGATTGATAACCTGCAGCTGGCGGATAACAACGACGACGATTCCCCGATGGATTCCGACGGTACCGAGCTTTCCAGCTCCCTGAGCGAATGGCGCATAAACCTGCAGAAAAGCTGGCAGAACTTTATGGACAGCTTCATCACTATCCGCCGTCGCGACGAAACCGCCGTGCCGCTGCTGGCGCCGAACCAGGATATCTATCTGCGCGAGAACATTCGTTCCCGCCTGCTGGTGGCGGCTCAGGCCGTGCCGCGTCATCAGGAAGAGACATACAAACAGGCGCTGGATAACGTCTCGACGTGGGTACGCGCCTACTACAACACCGATGATGCGACGACCACCGCCTTCCTCGAAGACATTGATAAGCTGAGCCAGCAGAACATCACCATGAACGTGCCGGATAAGCTGGCCAGCCAGCCGATTCTGGAGAAACTGATGCAGACGCGCGTACGTAACCTGCTGGCGCAGCCGGGCGTACCGGCAGAGCCGACGGACGGAGCGGCACCTGCTCCGGCTCCGGCGCCTGAAAGCGCACCACAAGGAGAGTAATGATGCTAAAAGTTCTCTTACTCTTCATCCTGCTGATCGCCGGGATCGTGCTGGGACCTATGCTTGCGGGTCATCAGGGTTACGTCCTGATCCAGACGGATAACTACAACATTGAAACCAGCGTAACCGGCCTGACGATCATTCTGATCCTCGGCGTGGTGGTGCTGTTTGCGATCGAGTGGATCCTGCGCCGTATTTTCCGCACCGGTGCCCACACGCGCGGCTGGTTCGTTGGTCGTAAACGCCGCCGCGCCCGCAAGCAGACCGAACAGGCGCTGCTTAAGCTTGCCGAGGGTGACTATCAGCAGGTTGAAAAGCTGATGTCGAAAAACGCCGACCATGCCGAACAGCCGGTAGTGAATTATCTGCTCGCTGCCGAAGCGGCGCAGCAGCGCGGTGACGAAGCCCGCGCCAATCAGCATCTGGAGCGGGCGGCAGAGCTGGCTCACGGCGACCCGATTCCTGTAGAAATCACGCGCGTTCGCCTGCAGCTGGCGCGCAATGAAAATCACGCGGCGCGTCACGGTATCGATCGCCTGCTGGAAGTTGCGCCACGTCATCCGGAAGTGCTGCGTCTTGCCGAGCAGGCGTATATTCGTACCGGCGCCTGGGGCTCGCTGCTGGACATCATTCCGTCGATGGCGAAGGCCGAGGTGGGCGACGATGAACATCGTGATGAGCTTCAGCGTCTGGCATGGATTGGCCTGATGGATCAGGCGCGCGCCGACCTGGGCAGCGACGGTCTGAAAACGTGGTGGAAGAATCAGAGCCGTAAGACGCGCCAGCAGGTTCCTCTGCAGGTCGCCATGGCGGAACATCTTATTGAATGTGACGATCATGACACGGCTCAGGAGATCCTCCTCGATGGCCTGAAGCGCCAGTATGACGATCGTCTGGTGATGGTGATCCCGCGTCTGAAAACCAATAATCCTGAGCAAATCGAAAAAGTGCTGCGTCAGCAGATTAAAACCGTCGGTGACCGCCCGCTGCTGTGGAGCACGCTCGGTCAGTCGCTGATGAAGCACGGAGAATGGCAGGAGGCGAGCCTCGCCTTCCGCGCGGCGCTGAAGCAGCGTCCGGACGCGTTTGACTACGCGTGGCTTGCCGATACGCTGGACAAGCAGCACAAGCCGGAAGAGGCAGCCGCCATGCGGCGTGACGGATTGCTGCTAACGCTGCAAAATAACGGTACGCAGCAGTAAATAAAAAGGAGGCCAGAGGGTCTCCTTTTTTTATCGCCTTTCTCCTGCTACATTCTTTGCACCCACATCCGCAAACGAATCCGCCAATGTAACGATGTCTTTTCATTAACCTTTTTTCACACACGCGCACATTTTGCAGCGTGGACTAAATCGTTTTTGAAAGGAAATCTCAATGAACTCGCTTTTGTATGCGCTTATCCAGGCGCTGCGCTGCCACCGCTGGCTGCGCCTGCTTGCCTGTGCTTTTATCTTTTCTTCACTGGGGAATGGCTTAACCCAGGTCGTGGTCTTCGGTTTGCTGCTGGCGTGGTCAGCCCCGCCCGCTCTGCTCACACTCGCTTTTCTTTTCGCTACGGTACCAGGGTTCATCGGCAGTATCTTTGGCGAAAAGCTATGCTCACGCTTTTCGCCGATATCCCTGCTGATACTGACCGAGGGGCTGGGCCTGCTCGCCCTGCTCTTTCCCCTGCTTGGTGTGGGTTACCACAGCGTTGCCGCATTGCTCACCGTGCAATCCACCGAAGCCCTGCTCAGCGGGATGAGCTGGCCCGCGCTGACATTGCTCTTTAAGCGCGGTCTCAGCGAAGCGGAGTTGCCCGCTGCAACCTGTCTGGAAAATGTGATTTTTGCTTCTCAGGTGTTGTTAGGGACCGGACTCGGCGTGGTGCTGTTTCAGAAGACATCCGTGTTTACCCTGCTGGCCATTGATGCCGCCAGCTTTCTGGGCTCATTAGTACTGCTATGGCTGGCTGGGCGCCGGTTTTCTCCGGCACCACATCCCACCGCTATGGAAAGGGGAGTTTCTGCAACATTACGCTGGCAGGCGTTGACCGTTCGGCAAAAACGCAGCCTGCTCATCCTGCCGGCGCTGGCTGCCGTCGGCTCACCGGCGATGGCGCTTCTTCCGGCACTGGCCCAGCAGCTCCGTCCTCAGGATGCGGCAGGCCTTGCTTTGCCTCTGCTTTTCGCGAGGAGTCTGGGGCAGCTTTGTGGCCCCCTGCTGCTAAAAAAAGAGAGCCTGACGCGCTTTGCGGCCTACACGCCGCGAATAATCGTTTGCCTCAGCATCTTTCTGGCCGCTTATGGCATGCTGCCTTTTTTGTCCGGGTGGACGATATGCGCGCTGGGGATGATCTTTATCGCGCATCTGGCCTCGAATGTTCTCTTCGCAGCGGGCACGTTTGGGGTACTCAGTAGTTTTCCTCTCACGCAAACCGCTTCGGCCAGCGGTAAAGCCTGGCGCTGGCAAACGCTCAGCGCCTCTCTTTTCACCGGCATTGCAGCGGCGGTAGCTTCAGGGTTTGGCTCCGTACAGGCGCTCTATGCTGTCTCTGCATCGGCGCTGCTGATGGTTGCCCTGATCATGCGCCTGTATCGGGAATAAGGCATAAAAAAACGCCTGCTATAAAAGCAGGCGTTAAAACAGGTCTGTAAGACAACATATTTGGTGCTTCACTCAACGTTGTGTCCATGGTGTCTGATGAGGCCGAAGCGACATCTGTCAGTGGACGATAAGCACCGTAAATGGCTCTGCGTCATTCCTGAGTTTATGAGGCACTAAGGCGAACATAAGAGATGGAATGAGCATCTACACGCATATTATTGCACGTAACGTGCCAACATGACACCCAGAACTTTTACATGACGCAACATTTTAAGATAAAAGGAAATTATGCTGCCTGGCACCGTCTTAGGCTCTACAACGTATCGGGAAAAGGCGGGAATATGTCGCCAGGAGGAGACAGCAAAACCCATAAATAGTTATTTATTTAATTTTCAATGAGTTGCATGTCGCTGGATTGCGACAAAGAAAAAGGGCGCTGTCGGGGCATGACTACAGGGATGAGAACTCGCAGAAAACAAAAAACCCCGCCGAAGCGGGGTTCAAAATTGGTCGGCGAGAGAGGATTCGAACCTCCGACCCACTGGTCCCAAACCAGTTGCGCTACCAAGCTGCGCTACTCGCCGATGTACTGCTTTTTGAATTTTTAGTTCAATTCATTTAAAAAGTCGTGGTGCGAGGGGGGGGACTCGAACCCCCACATCCAAAGGACACTAACACCTGAAGCTAGCGCGTCTACCAATTCCGCCACCTTCGCAATTCACAACTCTTTCAAATAATGGGGTGGCTAATGGGATTCGAACCCACGACAACTGGAATCACAATCCAGGGCTCTACCAACTGAGCTATAGCCACCACTGTATTCTTTCACGCGGTACTGACTACTTCTCAGACCACCGCAGCTCTAGCGCCGGGACTAAAATGGCGCGCCCGACAGGATTCGAACCTGAGACCTCTGCCTCCGGAGGGCAGCGCTCTATCCAGCTGAGCTACGGGCGCTTAGCGCCGTTGCGGGGCTGGATATTACGTACCTCCGTCCCCGCTGTCTAGTGCTTTTTTGAAAAAAATGCGCGTTTGGTTATGGTTTGCACATTTTGCCGCTTATTCCTCCACTTTCTGCGTGGTGCCGCGGCGACCAAGGCCAAAAAGCTTATATGCAGCCGTTACAGCCGCCAGGAAGATCATCCCGACAAACAGCGACATGCGGGTATCTTCATTAAAGTACATGCCGATTAATACGCAAATCAGGAACGCCATCGTCAAATAGTTCGCATAGGGGAACAGAATTGAGCGGAACGGATGGCTTTCAATCGCTTTTTTATGCGCTTGGCGGAAACGCAGCTGGCTGATGAGGATAACAAACCACGGCACCATGCCCGGCAGTACGCTGGCGCTGTAGACGTAAACGAACACGCGCTGCGGGTTAGGAATGATGTAATTCAGGCAAGAGCCAATCAGCAGGATTACGATGGAGACCGCCACACCCGCCACCGGTACGCCGGCACGTGAGACTTTACTCATCGCCGCAGGCAGCTGGTTATTCTTCGAAAGCGCATAGAGCATACGCCCGCAGCTGTACATCCCGCTGTTACAGCCTGACAGCGCTGCCGTCAGGACCACAAAGTTGATAATACCCGCCGCCGCCGTGATACCAATTTTGGCGAAGGTTAAAACAAACGGGCTACCCGTCGTGCCAATTTCGTTCCACGGGAAGATGGTCACGATGACGAAGATCGCGCCCACATAGAAAATCAGGATACGCCACAGCACTTTGCCCACCGCGCTACGCAGCGTGACCTGCGGGTTTTTCGCTTCACCGGCGGTAATACCGATCAGCTCCACGCCCTGATACGAGGCCACAACGATACACAGCGCCGTCAGGAAGCCCTTCCAGCCGCCGGCGAAGAAGCCGCCGTTTTCGGTCAGGTTGCCAAAGCCGATAGCGTGCCCACCGTTGCCAAAGCCGAAGAAAATCACGCCCAGGCCGACGACAATCATCACGATAATCGTGGTGACTTTGATCATTGCGAACCAGAACTCAATTTCACCGTAAAGGCGCACGGCGGCCAGGTTTGCCAGCGCCACCAGCCCCACGGCAATGAGCGCGGGTATCCACTGGACCATGTCCGGGAACCAGAACTGGACGTAGACCCCTATCGCGGTGATCTCTGAGATGCCCACCGCCATCCACATAAACCAGTATGACCAGGCCGTCAGGTAGCCGAAGAACGGGCTCATATAGCGATGCGCGTAAACGGCGAACGAGCCGGTTACCGGCTCCAGGAAGAGCATTTCGCCCATGGAACGCATAATGAAGAAAACAAACAGCCCGGCGATAATATACGCCAGTAATACGGAAGGGCCTGCCCATTTGAGCGTGCTTGCGGAGCCCATAAACAGGCCCACGCCGATAGTGCCGCCCAGCGCTATCAGTTCAATATGACGAGCTTCCAGCCCACGCTGTAGCTCCGGTTGTTTCTCTGCCATAGATCCTCGATTGTGTTTGCTGTTTCCCGGCTTAATACCGGGTATTGTTTTTTAGGGGTACTAAAATACGGAGCGAATGGTTTCCTAAAATCTGCCAAATGGCAAACGATGCATTAAAAAAATGAATGCATTGCACAGATTATCAGCAGTTTTGCAGGCGAGTTGCAGCGCGAATAGCATATCGCGCTACATTTTGATTACATTTTTCCGGTGTAATGCCAGGCGAGGTAGCGAAGCAGACGGATCTGTCGTTTAATGCGCGTCGGTTGCGATAGCAGGCGGTACAGCCACTCCAGCCCCAGATTTTGCCAGACCTTTGGCGCACGCTTAACGTGGCCAGTAAAGACGTCGTACGTGCCGCCGACGCCCATGTAGAGGGCATCAGGACAGACCAGACGGCAGTCGCGCATCAGGATCTCCTGGCGCGGGGAGCCCATCGCCACGGTGACAATTTTCGCCCCGCTGTCACGAACGCGCTCAAACAGAGCCTGTCGATCTTCCGGTTTGAAGTAACCATCCTGGCTGCCGACAATATTAACATTCCATTGACGACGCAGTTTCTCCTCCGTCTGGGCCAGTATCTCCGGCTTTCCGCCAATCAGGAACACGGGCGTACCCTGCGCACCTGCCCGGGCCATAAGCTGCTCCCAGAGATCGGCCCCCGCCACGCGGGATACATTAGCGTCAGGATACTTTTTACGGATAGAGCGGACCACGCTGATCCCGTCCGCGTATTTAAATTCAGCCGCTTCAATCAGGCTTTTGACTTCCGCATTATCCTCAACCGCCAGCATTTTTTCCGCGTTGATGGCCACCAGCGTACCGGATTTCATCTGGCCGTCGGCGAACAGAAAGTCCAGCGCGTGCTGCATGTCGCGCCAGCCAATAAGCTGCAGGCCACGTAGCGCGTAGCGCGGTGCAGAAATTTTATCAGTCATTACTATCCTTACTCAGACTTGCGACAGCGTTGTGCTGCCCTGCCGCTCGCGCTTGTGCACAAGACCTGCGCTGTCAAACAGCCAGTACAACAGTTTGGCCAGCAACAGGCAGAGGCCGAAAACGACCATGAAGAACACCACGCGCGAAACGAACGAGTCCAGCCCTTCGCGCGCCAGAACGATCATATTGAAAATGGCACCAAAGCAGAAACTGTGCAAAATGGCGGCTTTATAGCGGTTGGTCTCTTCGTTGCCGCGCAGGTAAAGCCAGTCGAACCACTTGATAATCAGCCCCACGGCAACCGCCCCGGGCAGAATGAACCACGCCCCCCCCATCACCACCAGGGAACCAATCAGCGTTGGCGAGATTGCCAGACCGGAATGGTTGTTCAGCACTTCCCAGGTAAAGTAATTCGCCGTGTTAAGCACCACGCCGGGCCGGTCCGGCCATAGCCAGGAAGGGATAAAGACGTAGAAGTCGCGAACAATCGGCGCCAGCCCCTGGAAATCAATCTTGTCGTAGTTTTGCAGCAGCAATGCCAGGTTTTCCCACGGCGAGAAGGTATCACGCGTCAGGTAGAGGAACGTGTAAAACGCCTCATCGCCCGCCACGTTCATCCCGTAGCGCTTCAGCGCCAGCCAGAACATCCCGACAATGCCAAACACGCCTGCCGCAACCAGCATCCACAGCGAGATCCAGCCGCGGATGATGCCGATAAACAGGAATATGGCGAAGGCGATGATGATGTTCGCGCGCGTGCCGCCCACAATCATGTAGGTCAGAATGCCAAACGCGACGGTGCTGACCAGAAAGAACAGCCACGCTTTGCTGTCCTGGCGCAGGAAAAAGACCACCAGCATCGCCGGGATGAAGAAGTAGAAGAAACGCTTAAGCGCCACGCCCGAGACTTCGGCCGAAAAAATCTGGCTGTAGGAGTGGAGCTTAAACAGCAGAAAGCCGTTATGCATAAAGAAGATACCGACGCTGACCAGGGCGATGGTCATCAGCATCACCCACGTCAGGTGGGTTTCCACCCGATTCATGGTAAAAAGCGGCCGACGCGGGACAGCAGCCTGCGCTGAACGCAGACGCGTTTTATAGGTGACGTAGTAGACGGCATAGAAGCAGGTCGCCGCCAGAAGCGCCTGGAGCAGGATTTCCGGCGGTGCGACGCTCACGTCAAAACGGAAGACCAGAATGCTGGTCAGCGGGAAGCCGAAAAAGAAGGTCAGCAGAAACAGTAACGAGAAGAATACGTTAAAGTTGAACCGCACCCGGCGGAATTCAAACCAGGTAAGCGTGGCGATAAACAGGGCGCTCAGAAGCCAGACAACCAGTAAGCCGCTGAATTGCAACTGACTCATGCTTTGTCTCCTGAAGCGATACGCAGCGCGCGATGCCACGGCGTGAGGTAATTCGGGCTGAAAAAATCGATGCTATTTTTATCCACCAGCGTGAGCTGGCGTTGGGCTTCCCGTACCACCTCGACATTCAGCGTGTCTGAGGTAAACAGCACCGGAATATGCTGCTCGGCCATGTCCTGCCAGAACGGGTTGTCGCGGTTGAGCACGCACGGTACACCCGCCTGAATCAGCAGACACAGCGTGCCGATTCCCTGCTGTCGGGCAAAGATGAAATAGCCAAGATCGCATTTTCTCAGCAGCGCAAGATACTCATCAAATTCCAGCCTATCGCTGAGGATGTGCAGATTTTCTGCACTAAACAGCGCAAGTCCCTGCTGGCGAACCTCAGCAATATAGGCGTCGTTGTTGGCAGGATAGCCCATCGGCACCACCACGTTCACCGTGTCGCCAAACTGCTGATGCACCGCCCTGAGCGCCGCGACGTGTTCGTTACTGCGATCGCCGGAATTCCCCACCAGGATCGTCAGCTTGCCTTCACGCACCGCGTCATTCGCCATGGCGTTCAGCGCCGGATCCATGCGGGTTGGGAAATAGAGCAGTTCTCCGCGCACGTTCGGGTGCTGTTTAGCAAAATAGTTGAGATCGCCACGGGTGGCAAACACACAGCCCACGCGCCCCTGCGCCATGCGGCGCAGCGGATAGAAAAGACGGAATTTCCAGCCGCGGGAGACTTCGTAGAGATCGGCTCCCCAGATATGCCAGCTGCACTGGGAGGGTTTAATCCCCCCGTTAAGCAGCGCCAGCCACAGGCCAGTATTGAACTGCCCGTGGAAAAAGAAACGTTGCTTACGATCCGCCTTGGCTCTGGCAACGACCGCCTTCGCCAGCGCGGCCTTATCCGGCCAGAAGCGAATCGTCAGCGCCGGAAACGCCTCGCTCAGGCCCTTATCCTGACCTGCAACCATAAACTCACGCGCATCAGGATTACCCGATGCGAGCTCGTCGTTGAAGAACCGCAAAACGGTCTGGTTATGGTGTGGGATATCCGATCCCAGGATGTGAATCAGTGCAGTCATGCGCGTTTACGCCACAATAAAAATACGCCGCAACAGGCGGCGAAATAAACGATATAGGTTGCCATGTAGGCCTGAGCCGCCCCCAGCGCACCGTGCGCGGGTATCAGCCAGTGTGAAAATGCTGTCAGTAACGCAAACTGGCTAATTTCCGCCAGGATATACAGCCGCAGGGACGCTTTTGCAATCACCAGATAGCCGAAAACGTAAGCCCCCACTTTCAGTACATCACCCACCAGCTGCCAGGCAAAGAGATCGCGCATGGCGGTGAACTTCGCCGAGAACAGCAGCCAGATGGCGACATCGCGCAGTAACCAGACGGTAAAGCTGGCCGCCGCGACGGCTGGCAGCACAAAGCGCAGCGATCGGAAAATCTCACGGGTAATATCCTGTCTGGACGTCAGACGCGATAAGGTTGGCAGCAGGTAAACGCTAAAGGAAGCCGTAATAAACTGGAGATAGGCGTCGGAAATACTGCTTACGCCCTGCCAGATCCCCACTTCATCCCAGCTATAATGCGCCGCCAGCAAATTTCGCATCATCACGTAGGCTACCGGCAGCGTGACGGAGGTGATGAGCGCCATCAGGGTAAATTTACCCAGCTGGCTGGCAAGCATCGTGTCCCATTGCGGTTTCAGGTAGCTCAGAGGGATGACGCCCCGACGCATCAGCATAAATGCCGCAGGTACAACAACCAGTGCCGGGACCAGCGCCAGCCCCAGCAGTGCGCCTTCATAGCCGCCCAGGCGATAGCAAAAGTAATAGGCAATCACGCCGATGACGCTGCCCAGGATTAAGGCAAGCGCGTTCCCGGCGGCATCACGAAAACCTTTCATCAGCGCCAGCAGCAGGTTAGCCCAGGCAATACCCATCTGAACCAACGCGACCAGACGCACCAGCCCCTGATAATGGGTATGACCGAACAATCCCTGGCTGATGGGCGCCGCCGCCAGCAGAAAGACAATCGCCATCAGGGTCGAAAAACCCGTGACCATCGCCGAAGAGGTACCCACCACTCTACGCAGCTGAGCCGCATCATCGTGATACTGCGCAACGTATTTGGTGACGCCGTTGAAGATACCGGCACCGGCCAGCACGCCAAGGACGGTAACGAGCTGGCGGAAATTACCTGCCAGCCCGACACCAGAGGGGCCAAATGAGACGGCCAACAGCTTGACGACCAGCAGCCCGGCGCCAATTTTTACAAGCGTGGACGCGGCGGTCCACACCGATGCTTTTGCCAGAGACATATCAGCCGAAATAACTCAGAAGGGTATTAATCACCGTACGCTGGTTAACAGGCGCGAGGTTGTAGAACAGTGGCAGGCGAAGCAAACGCTCACTTTCTTTGGTGGTGTAACGATCTTCACCCGCAAACGTGCCAAACGCTTCGCCGGCCGGGCTGGAGTGCAGCGGGATGTAGTGGAACACCGCCATAATTTCGGCCTCTTTCAGCCAGGCGATGAGCTCGCTGCGGTCGTCGTTATCGCGCAGCTTGATGTAGAACATATGCGCGTTGTGGACGCAATCCGCCGGGATGGTCGGCAGCTCAATACGCCCGGCTTTGGCCAGAGGCTCAAGCGCATCATAATACGTTTGCCACAGGGAAAGACGCTGAAGGTTGATACGTTCCGCCGCTTCCAGCTGCGCCCACAGATACGCCGCCTGCAGATCCGCCATCAGATAGCTGGAGCCGATATCGCGCCAGGTGTATTTATCTACCTGTCCACGGAAGAACTGGCTGCGGTTGGTGCCTTTTTCGCGGATCACTTCCGCACGCTCCACGAGAGCCCGGTCGTTAATCAGCGTCGCGCCACCTTCTCCACCCGCCGTGTAGTTTTTGGTTTCGTGGAAGCTGAAGCAGCCAATGTGGCCGATCGTGCCCAGCGCGCGTCCCTTGTAGGTGGACATCACGCCCTGCGCGGCATCTTCCACCACGAACAGATTATGTTTTTTGGCGATGGCCATGATGGTGTCCATTTCACAGGCCACGCCCGCGTAGTGAACCGGCACGATCGCGCGCGTTTTGTCGGTGATCGCCGCTTCAATCAGCATCTCATCAATGTTCATGGTGTCCGGGCGGATATCCACAAAGACGATTTTCGCTCCGCGCAGGACAAAGGCGTTTGCGGTGGAAACGAAGGTATAGCTCGGCATAATCACTTCATCACCGGGCTGGATATCCAGCAGCAGCGCCGCCATTTCCAGCGATGCCGTACAGGATGGGGTCAGCAGCACTTTGGCGCTGCGAAAACGCTGTTCCATCCACTGCTGACAGCGACGGGTAAAACCGCCGTCACCACAGAGTTTGCCGCTGCCCATGGCAGACTGCATATAGTCGAGTTCAGTTCCGACAACGGGTGGTGCGTTAAATGGAATCATCTTGTCACCTGTATAACCAGTAGGCGGTGGCGTCGATGTTGGCACCACTCGCAATATAACGTTTAAGCGCGGCGGTGTTGCCCAGTTGGGTCGCGACCCGCAGCGTCGCAAGCTGTTGCTGCTGCGCCCAGTGCAGCGCCGCCTGCATGAGTTTCTCACCCATGCCGCGCCCGGCTAATAAGCCGATACGCGCCTCGCGCTCGTTGAGCTTACGCAGCGAGACGAACCCCTGGATTTGACCGTCCCCTGCACGGAAAACCAGGCAGACGTGGTCAAAGGTGCCTTTGACCGCATTCTCTATCCACTGGGCATAGAAACGTCCGCTATCGTCAGGCGCATACCAGGGCGCACGAAAGCGGCTCTGAGCAAACGCCTGGGCCGCCATCTGACGCAGCACGGGGATGTCCTGCTCTGTTGCAATTTCCGCGCCGGACGCATCGTGCCGGGTAAGGGTAATGGAAAGGTCTACCTCACCTTCAACCAGCTGAAAGCCGTGTTGCTGGAGCGCATCAAGCAGATCGGCACGCTCGGCCGGGATCTTAGCCTGCACCCGTTGCCAGGCGATAAAATCCGGTTCAGCCAGCACCGGCGCATCATCGCGCAGACGCACGATGGCCGACGGCAGGCCGAAAAAGGCACTCTCCCACTGCAGGGACTCGAGCACCCCATTCAGGCTGTTCAACGCCAGACACCTTTGGTATCCACAATATACTGCTGACGAACGGCATCGCCGGACGTCGCTTTAAACTCTTTATGATCTACCAGCAGCACCAGCACGTCCGCCGTCGTCAGCGCGTCGTCCAGCGCCGTCAGCGTGCAGTGCCCCGCCAGTTTTGCCGGTAATTCATGGATATTCGGCTCAACCACCAGCGTTTCACCCTTGTGCCATTCGGCAATCATCTCGGCAATTTCCATCGCCGGGCTTTCACGCAGATCGTCAATATTGGGTTTGAATGCCAGACCAAAGCAGGCAATTTTCAGCTCGCTGGCGCGCTTGCCGCTCTCTGCCAGACAATCCGCTACCGTCGCTTTAACCTGATTGAGCACCCAGTGAGGCTTGCTGTCGTTCACTTCACGCGCGGTGCGAATCAGACGCGCCTGCGCCGGATTTTGCGCCACGATAAACCACGGGTCGACGGCGATACAGTGTCCGCCCACGCCCGGACCTGGCTGGAGAATGTTCACACGCGGATGGCGATTCGCCAGACTAATCAGCTCCCAGACGTTAATCCCCTGATCGGCGCAGATCAGCGACAGTTCGTTCGCAAAGGCGATATTGACGTCGCGGAAGCTGTTTTCCGTCAGCTTGCACATCTCGGCGGTGCGGGAGTTGGTCACCACGCACTCACCTTCCAGGAAAATCTTGTACAGCGCGCTGGCACGTTCGGAACAGACGGGCGTCATTCCGCCAATGACGCGGTCGTTTTTAATCAGTTCGACCATGACCTGGCCCGGCAGCACGCGCTCCGGACAGTAGGCGATGTTGATATCCGCCTGCTCCCCCGCCTGCTGCGGGAAGCTTAAATCAGGGCGCGCGTCGGCCAGCCACTGTGCCATCTGCTCGGTAGCGCCGACCGGAGATGTTGATTCCAGGATCACCAGCGCCCCTTTCTTCAGCACAGGCGCGATGGATTTTGCCGCCGCCTCGACGAACGCCATGTCGGGCTCGTGGTCGCCTTTAAATGGAGTGGGGACGGCAATCAGGTAGGCATCCGCTTCAACTGGCGTCGTGCTGGCACGCAGGAAGCCCCCCTCCACCGCCTCTTTCACCACGCGGTCAAGATCGGGCTCCACAATATGAATCTCGCCACGGTTAATGGTTTCTACCGCCCGTGCGTTGATATCCACACCGACAACCTGTTTCTGACGAGAGGCGAACGCGGCCGCAGTAGGCAAGCCAATGTAGCCAAGACCGATGACAGAGATGGTAGTAAAACTCATAGCGATACCCGATTGTGTTTAAGTGCTTGCAAAATACGGCCACAAGCCTGCCCGTCTCCGTACGGATTATGGGCCCGGCTCATCGCCTGATACGCTTCATCGTCATGCAGCAGGCGCGTGACCTCTTCGACGATGAGCTGCGCGTTGGTGCCGACCAGCCGCACCGTACCGGCTTTGACGGCTTCCGGACGTTCGGTCGTTTCACGCATCACCAGCACCGGTTTGCCGAGGGATGGCGCTTCTTCCTGAATGCCGCCGGAATCGGTGAGGATCAGCCAGGCGTGGTTCATCAGCCAGACAAACGGCATGTAGTCCTGAGGTTCAATCAGAAGGACATTGTCGACATGGCCCAGGATCCGGTTAACCGGCTCGCTGACGTTAGGGTTAAGGTGTACTGGATAGACAATTTGCACATCGTCGTTCTGCGCGGCGATTTCAGCCAGCGCGTGACAGATTTGCTCGAAACCCCGGCCAAAGCTTTCGCGACGGTGGCCAGTAACCAGAATGGTTTTTTTGCCGTTGTGAAGGAACGGATAGCGGGCAGCGAGCTCTTTTTGAAGATCGCTGTTTGCCAGGACGCGGTCACGTACCCAGATTAACGCGTCAATGACCGTATTGCCGGTCACAAAGATTTTGTTATCGGCGATATTTTCACGCAGCAGGTTCTGACGCGAGTTTTCCGTTGGCGCAAAGTGGTACATCGCCAGATGACCCGTTAACGTGCGGTTGGCCTCCTCCGGCCACGGCGAATAAAGATTGCCGGTACGCAGACCCGCCTCCACATGCCCCACGGGAATTCGCTGGTAAAACGCGGCCAGGCTTGTCGCCACGGTTGTGGTGGTGTCACCGTGAACCAGCACCACGTCAGGCTTGAATGACTCCAGGATCGGCTTTAGCTCTTGCAGAATGCGACAGGTTATTTCCGTTAATCCTTGCCCCGGTTTCATAATATTAAGGTCGTAATCCGGGACGATGGAGAAGAGCGTTAAAACCTGATCGAGCATCTCACGGTGTTGGGCAGTGACGCACACTTTCGCTTCAATATCAGGATCGCAGGCCAGCGCATGAACCAGAGGTGCCATCTTAATGGCCTCCGGCCTGGTGCCAAATACGGTTAGTACTTTCACATCGATTCTCTTCGATTAGGCGATGAAGGCCGCAGCCTTCATCGTAGACGGCGTTCTTAGTTTTTGCGACGACGCGTTAACGCCACGCCAGCGCCCGTCAGTGCGCCTACAATCCCCCACATAATCATCAGGAATGCACGACGCGGACTATCGCGTTTTACAGGTTCTTCAGGCGTTCGCAAATAACGATAGGTCTGAAAACGCGGGTCCAGAGATGGACCGACATTAAGCGTATTGAGCATCGCGCGATTTTGATCGTAATCGAGGTCAAAATCAGGACCGACGGCCTGGAGGTTTTCCAGACGCGCCTGCAACATAGGGCGACCAAGGAGGAACATCTCTGAATCAGGCAGCTCATCGGCCGGCACGTCAGTCTCAGTACGGGAAATATTGCGCTGTTCCGCAATTTTCAGCGCCTGCTCAATGTTATGCACACGGCGACCGAAAATGGTATTCGCCACCTCTTCCTGACGTTTCACCTGGGCTTTCATCTGGATGGTACGAGCCGCCCAGGCACCTTTAAGCTCTTCGTTAAGATGGCTTGCGGCACGCTGGCTGGCAAACGCGACGTACTGACGCAACAGGTTGTTGGCATCCGGCGCGGTTTCTGCAATCAGCTTGACGCTGTCATTCACGTTACGCAGCGCGTCGCCCGGCATAAACTGAATATTGTTAATCAGATCGTCCAGCAGGGCGGCGTCGGCTTTTGTATTATCAACCCGACGCTGCTTGTAGTAATCCGTCTGGGACCAGAAATCGCGTCGGGTATCCCACGAAGCCAGCTGCATCACAAACTCTTTATAGGCTTCATCCATAACGGAAGCCTGGTCTGGCGTTGCAAGACTGGCTTTGATGTCCAGGTTACGCAGGAATTGCTGCTGGGAATAGTATCCCCCGAGCATGTTAACCGTTGGCTTGTCTGTGATTGCCGTGGCGCTCCACTCTTGTTTTGCAAAGAACGTATAGGCCAGCGCTAACAGTGCAAACCCCAGCGCGATCCCCGCAATCCAAAGTTTGCCTGCCCATAACACGCGAAACAAACCCCGAATATCCAGTTCATTCTCAGTTACCACTGATTTCGCTCCCGCCAACGGTTGAGTCATCATAGTCCCGGTTTTACTTAGTTAATGTTGTGTTTTTGCCACTGTTACGACGCATCCTGCGTTTAAGACGTTTAATAAATCGCGCCACTTTCCATGCGCGTTTAATGCAGTAGCCGTACAGGAAAAATGCCAGCAAGAATAATGCCAACATAACCCACTCAGGAATAATATGAGAATATTCTGCAGCTACACCAATCGCGGCCAAAATAGCGGCGGCCAGAGTAATCAGCACAAACGCCTGACGAGAAGTAAAACCCGCACGCATGATGAGATGATGAATATGTTGGCGGTCAGGAGAGAAAGGACTCATCCCTTTGCGCAGGCGGCGATACATAATCGCCACCATATCCATTAATGGAATGGCAATAATCCACAGCGCGGTTACGGGACTTATCGGATGGGTTTGGCCCTGTGTGGTTTCAAGCAGGATCCAGATAACCGTAAAACCAATCAGCGTACTGCCCGCGTCTCCCATAAAGACTTTATAGCGACGGCCCAGCACACCGAGATTTAAGAGGATATAAGGCAGAATGGCGGCAATCATGGCAAAACACCACATTGCCAGACTGTACTGACCATCAAACCATAAAATAATGCCGATAGCGGCGAACGAGACGGATGACAACCCACCGAGCAGGCCGTCAATGCCATCCACCATGTTGAAAGCATTGATTGCCGCCCAGACGGCAAAGAGTGTCAGGAAGAAGCCAAATGGACCCAGGACTAGCTCCCAGGGGCCAAATACATAGCCTAGGCTTCGCAGATACAGTCCGCCCACTACCATCATCACCACGCCAATCGCCGCCTGAACGGTAGCGCGTATTTTCACCGCAATATCGAACCGGTCATCAAGGGCCCCGACTAACACCAGAACACCGGCGCAGGCAATGTAGAGGGCGGCATGCGGGATATAATAATCGGCAATACCAAACGTGAAGCAAATCCCTGCGTAAACAGAAATCCCGCCGACTAAAGGAATAAGTCCCTGATGGCGTTTACGAAAATTTGGCTTATCCACCAACCCTATTCGTTTTGCCACCTTGCGCGCAATGAACAAAAAACAGGTTGTGAATAAAAAAATACTGATCAGTTCAGTAACGGCGGTGAATAGATTCACAATGGATTGCTCTCAACAAATGTTAGTCCCGGAAGTATAACCATGAAGCCACAGCCTCAGAAGTAATAAAGATGGCTTCTGACTACTCCCTTTGTATATTTTTCAATCAATTATTTCTTTAGCTGCACAAACGACCCTATTGTCGCACCGACCGGTCAAAATTGGGAGTAGATGGTACTAGCGTATAGTCCATAAAAGAAAAACGCCACGTAAAAACGTGGCGTTCGCTGGCTTTATTTGCGTTACGAGCGTTTCATCATGTCGAAGAAATCGTCGTTGGTTTTGGTCATCGCCAGTTTGTTAATGAGGAACTCCATCGCGTCAATTTCACCCATTGGATGGATGATTTTGCGCAGGATCCACATTTTCTGCAGCTCTTCCTGCGTGGTGAGCAGCTCTTCTTTACGGGTACCGGAACGGTTGTAGTCGATAGCCGGGAAGACGCGTTTTTCAGCGATTTTACGAGAAAGATGCAGTTCCATGTTACCTGTACCTTTAAATTCTTCGTAAATTACTTCGTCCATTTTAGAACCGGTATCGATCAGCGCCGTCGCGATGATGGTCAGGCTGCCGCCCTCTTCCACGTTACGTGCGGCACCGAAGAAGCGTTTCGGGCGATGCAGGGCGTTAGCATCCACACCACCGGTCAGTACTTTACCTGACGCAGGAACGACGGTGTTATAGGCACGCGCCAGACGGGTGATGGAGTCAAGCAGGATGATCACGTCTTTCTTGTGCTCAACCAGGCGTTTCGCCTTCTCGATAACCATTTCCGCAACCTGAACGTGGCGAGATGCCGGTTCGTCGAAGGTAGAAGCAACCACTTCACCTTTAACCAGACGCTGCATCTCGGTCACTTCTTCCGGACGTTCGTCAATCAGCAGCACCATCAGCACGCAGTCTGGGTGGTTATAGGCAATGCTCTGCGCGATGTTCTGCAGCAGCATGGTTTTACCCGCCTTCGGCGGTGCCACAATCAGACCACGCTGGCCGCGACCAATTGGTGATGCCAGATCCAGAACACGCGCGGTTAAGTCTTCAGTTGAACCGTTACCACGCTCCATGCGCAGGCGAGAGTTCGCGTGCAGCGGCGTTAAGTTCTCAAAGAGGATCTTATTACGCGAGTTTTCCGGTTTGTCGAAGTTAACTTCATTGACTTTCAACAGCGCAAAGTAGCGTTCACCCTCTTTAGGAGGACGAATCTTACCTGAAATGGTGTCACCAGTGCGGAGGTTGAAACGGCGGATTTGGCTGGGGGATACATAGATGTCGTCAGGGCCGGCGAGGTAGGAGCTGTCTGCAGAGCGGAGGAAACCAAATCCGTCTTGCAATATCTCCAGCACACCGTCGCCAAAGATATCTTCGCCACTCTTAGCGTGCTGCTTCAGGATGGCGAAAATGATGTCCTGCTTGCGCATACGGGCCTGGTTTTCCAGGCCCATATTTTCGCCGAGAGTGATCAGCTCAGAAACCGGCGTATTCTTTAATTCGGTAAGATTCATAATGGTGTGGGTTCTTAAACTCGGGGTGATTCTCGAACTTAATGTTGTGAATGGTATGGCAGGGTCATCCATGCCTGTTTAGCGGCCATCAACTCATGTCTGTTCGCTGTCTGGTCACAGGGAAAGAACGCAGAACTGAAACGACAAGACGGATTGAGTGACAAGCCCGGAATTTAGCCACTTCACGCACTGTTCATGTTAACAACGGGAAGTATCGGGTAAAACAAGATTCAAACAACAAGATATGTTTAAAACGAAGTCATAGCTAACTTAGCACGACTTCAGCCGGGCGTCCAGAGTTCCACATCATTTAGCCGGGAGCCCTGAACGCACAGCGGAGAAACCTTACGCCAGGTTAGCGTCCAGGAACTCTTTCAGTTGACCTTTGGACAGTGCGCCCACTTTGGTCGCTGCCACTTCGCCGTTTTTGAACAGCAGAAGGGTTGGGATGCCACGGATACCGTATTTTGGTGCGGTGCCCGGGTTCTGGTCGATGTTCAGCTTGGCAACGGTCAGTTTGCCCTGATATTCGTCAGCGATCTCATCCAGAATCGGGGCGATCATTTTGCAAGGACCACACCATTCAGCCCAGAAATCGACGAGGATCAGCCCGTCAGCCTTAAGTACGTCCGTGTCAAAACTGTCGTCAGTCAGGTGAATAATTTTATCGCTCATATATAACTCCACAGGAATAAGCCTGGTACGTTGGTTTTGTCTCCACCAACGACGTGTTGATGTCGCATTAACCAACTAAAGGTTGACTTTATTTCACCGGATACGCTTTCGTAAAGCAATAGTAAGCTGATATTCTACCACACTATGAGCAAAACACATTTAACAGAACAGAAGTTTTCCGACTTCGCGCTGCACCCGAAGGTGATTGAAGCCCTTGAAAATAAAGGGTTTCATAACTGCACGCCCATTCAGGCCCTCGCGCTGCCGCTGACGCTGGCCGGTCGCGATGTTGCCGGGCAGGCGCAAACCGGTACCGGCAAAACGATGGCGTTTTTAACGTCAACGTTTCATTATTTACTTTCTCACCCAGCGATTGCAGACCGCAAAGTTAACCAGCCGCGCGCGCTAATTATGGCCCCGACGCGAGAACTGGCGGTACAGATCCACGCAGACGCTGAACCCCTGGCGCAGTCTACCGGACTGAAGCTTGGCCTGGCCTATGGCGGCGACGGCTACGATAAGCAGCTGAAAGTGCTGGAAAGCGGTGTGGATATCCTGATCGGTACCACCGGCCGTCTTATCGATTACGCCAAACAGAACCACATTAACCTCGGCGCAATCCAGGTTGTGGTGCTCGATGAAGCTGACCGCATGTACGATCTGGGCTTCATTAAAGACATTCGCTGGCTGTTCCGCCGCATGCCGCCGGCCAATCAGCGTCTGAACATGCTGTTCTCCGCTACCCTTTCTTATCGCGTACGCGAGCTGGCGTTCGAACAGATGAACAACGCCGAATATGTAGAAGTGGAACCGGAGCAGAAAACGGGTCACCGCATTAAAGAAGAGCTCTTCTACCCTTCCAATGAAGAGAAAATGCGTCTGCTGCAAACGCTGATTGAAGAAGAGTGGCCAGATCGCGCCATTATCTTCGCGAACACCAAACACCGTTGTGAAGACATCTGGGGCCATCTGGCTGCAGACGGTCACCGTGTTGGTCTGCTGACCGGCGACGTGGCGCAGAAAAAACGCCTGCGTATTCTTGAAGAGTTTACCCGTGGCGATCTCGATATTCTGGTCGCAACCGACGTTGCTGCTCGTGGTCTGCACATTCCGGCCGTGACGCACGTCTTTAACTACGATCTGCCAGACGACTGCGAAGACTACGTACACCGTATCGGTCGTACCGGTCGTGCGGGCGCAAGCGGTCACTCGATTAGCCTTGCGTGTGAAGAGTATGCGCTGAATCTTCCAGCCATTGAGACGTATATCGGTCACTCTATTCCGCAGAGCAAATACAATCCGGAAGCGCTGTTAAGCGAACTGCCGCCGCCTAAGCGTCTAACCCGCCCACGCTCCGGCAATGGTCCGCGTCGTTCAGGTGGCGCGCCGCGTAATCGTCGTCGTTCAGGTTAAGAAAATATGCTCAGCTCCACCTCGCTTTATGCGGCAATTGATCTCGGTTCGAATAGTTTTCATATGCTGGTTGTGCGCGAGGTGGCGGGAAGCATACAAACGCTGACGCGCATCAAGCGCAAGGTCCGCCTCGCGGCGGGCCTGAGCAGCGATAATCACCTCTCCCCTGAAGCCATGGAACGTGGCTGGCAGTGTCTGCGGCTCTTTGCCGAACGTCTGCAGGATATCCCGCACGCCCAAATCACCGTGGTCGCCACTGCGACACTCCGCCTGGCGGTCAACGCCGTGGATTTCATCGCCAGAGCGCAGGAAATTCTGGGTTGTCCGGTACAGGTTATCAGCGGTGAAGAAGAGGCTCGCCTGATTTACCAGGGCGTTGCGCACACCACGGGAGGTGACGATCGCCGTCTGGTGGTGGATATCGGCGGTGCCAGTACCGAGCTTGTGACCGGCACCGGCGCGCAGGCAACGTCGCTGTTCAGCCTGTCGATGGGCTGCGTGACCTGGCTTGAGCGCTACTTTACCGATCGGAACCTGGCGAAAGAGAACTTCGACGAGGCAGAAAACGCCGCGCGCGAGGTATTACGCCCGGTGATGGACGAGCTGCGCTATCACGGCTGGAAAGTCTGCGTGGGTGCCTCGGGTACCGTGCAGGCTCTGCAGGAAATCATGATGGCGCAGGGAATGGACGAGCGGATTACGCTTGCCAAACTTCAGCAGCTGAAACAGCGCGCTATTCAGTGCGGACGCCTGGAAGAGCTGGAAATTGAAGGCCTGACGCTGGAACGCGCGCTGGTCTTCCCGAGCGGGCTGGCTATTCTTATCGCCATTTTCACTGAGCTGAACATCCAGTGTATGACCCTGGCCGGCGGCGCGCTGCGCGAAGGTCTGGTCTACGGGATGTTACATCTGTCGGTCGATCAGGATATCCGCAGCCGTACCCTGCGCAACGTTCAGCGTCGTTTTCTGGTTGATATCGATCAGGCAGGACGCGTATCGCAGCTGGCGTCACGCTTCGCCGATCAGGTTGCTAACGTCTGGGATCTTGACCATCTGAGCCGGGATTTACTGCTGAGCGCCTGTGCGTTACATGAAGTGGGGCTGAGCATTGATTTTAAGCAGGCACCTGCTCATGCAGCGTATCTGGTGCGAAACCTGGATTTACCGGGCTATACGCCTGCGCAGAAAAAATTGCTGGCCACGCTGCTGCTGAACCAGACCAACGCCGTCGATCTCTCCTCTTTGCATCAGCAAAACGCCGTACCGCCCCGCGTGGCCGAGCATCTGTGCCGCCTGCTGCGTCTGGCGATCCTGTTTGCCAGCCGCCGCCGCGATGATTTGCTGCCGGCCATTAATCTGGTGGCCGATGACGAGAAGCTTTCGCTGACGCTGCCGGAGAACTGGATTGATCGTCACCCGTTAGGGGCAGAGATGATCGAGCAGGAGTGCCAGTGGCAGAGCTACGTGCACTGGGTGCTTGAGGTAAAGTAATACGCTGAACAGTACCGGGTGGCGGCTTCGCCTTACCCGGCCTACAACCCCTTCGAACTCATCCTTTCTCTTTGGCTTTTGCCAGCATGGCGCGGATGTTTGCCACGTTAGCCTGACCCTTGTGCATCCGCTCTTCTGCGGTAATCACTTTGCGCTCCTGTTCCCAGATCAGGTCATCCTGCGGCAGTTCCAGCAGGAAACGACTCGGCTCCGGGCGAACCAGTTCACCGTACTGGCGGCGCTCTTTACACAGCGTAAACGTCAGCTCTTTCTGCGCGCGGGTGATCCCCACGTAGGCCAGACGGCGCTCCTCGTCGACATTGTCTTCATCAATGCTGCTCTGGTGCGGCAACAATCCCTCTTCCATGCCGACCAGATACACATACGGGAACTCCAGCCCTTTTGACGCATGCAGCGTCATCAGCTGAACCTGATCGGCCTCTTCTTCGCTCTCGCCGCGCTCCATCATGTCGCGCAGGGTAAAGCGAGTGACCACCTGCGTCAGGGTCATCGGCTCGTCGATTTCAGAGCCCTCCAGCATTTCGGTCATCCAGCTGAAGAGCTGGTTAACGTTTTTCATGCGCATCTCAGCCGCCTTCGGGCTGGCTGAGGTTTCATACAGCCAGGACTCATAGTCGATGCCGTGAATGAGATCGCGCACTGCCGCCACCGGCTCGCGCTCCGCGAGACGCTGCACTTCGCCAAGCCAGTGGGTGAAGCGGGTTAACGAGTCATACCCGCGTCCGGTTAACGTCTGGCTCAGCCCCATGTCGAAGCTGGCGGTAAACATACTTTTGTTGCGGGTCATCGCCCACTCGCCGAGCTTTTGCAGCGTCGCCGGACCAATCTCGCGTTTAGGCGTATTCACGATGCGCAGAAACGCGCTGTCGTCATCCGGGTTAGTTAGCACCCGCAGATAGGCCAGCAGATCTTTGATTTCTGGCCGTGAGAAGAACGACGTGCCGCCCGAAATTTTGTACGGAATGCGGTTCTGCATCAGCATCTTTTCAAAGACGCGCGACTGGTGATTGCCGCGATAGAGGATCGCGTAATCCTTATATTCGGTTTTGTTGACGAAGTGGTGAGCGATGAGTTCGCCCGTCACGCGCTCCGCTTCATGATCCTCATTGTTGGCGCTGAGCACTTTCAGCTCCGTGCCGTAGCCCAGTTCGGAGAAGAGACGCTTCTCAAACACGTGCGGGTTATTGGCAATCAGGATGTTTGCCGCCTTCAGGATACGCCCGGAGGAGCGGTAGTTCTGCTCCAGCTTAATCACCTGCAGGGCAGGGAAATCTTTGCTCAGCAGCACCAGGTTTTGTGGGCGTGCACCGCGCCAGGAGTAAATTGACTGGTCGTCATCGCCTACCACGGTGAAACGCGCGCGCTGCCCCACCAGCAGCTTCACCAGCTCGTACTGGCTGGTGTTGGTGTCCTGATATTCATCCACCAGCAGGTAGCGGATTTTATTCTGCCAGCGCTCGCGCACCTCTTCATTGCGCTGCAGCAGCAGCGTGGGCAGCAGGATCAGATCGTCAAAGTCCAGCACGTTACACGCTTTCATATGCGCATCGTACAGACCGTAGCAGTGGGCGAAAATCCGATCCCGTTCGCCTTTGGCGATCGCCGCGGCCTGGGCCGGCGTCATCAGATCGTTTTTCCAGTTCGAGATCGTCGAGATCAGCTGCTGCAACAGCACTTTATCATCTTCGATCAGCCCCTCGGTGAGCTCTTTGAGCAGCGCCACCTGATCGGTATCGTCAAAAAGCGAGAAGTTGGACTTCATTCCCAGCGCCGCATACTCGCGTTTGATGATATCCAGCCCCAGCGTGTGGAAGGTGGAGATCATCAGGCCACGCGCTTCTTTACGGCCCAGCGTCTGGCCGACGCGCTCTTTCATCTCGCGCGCCGCTTTATTGGTAAAGGTGACCGCCGCAATGTGTCGCGCCTGATATCCGCAGTTGTGGATCAAATGGGCGATTTTGTTGGTGATCACGCGGGTTTTACCCGAACCGGCCCCTGCCAGCACCAGGCATGGTCCAGTAACGAATTCGACCGCTTGTTGTTGTCCAGGGTTTAAACGCATGGGAGTGTTGCTCAATCTTCGAACGGGGTGTGGATTGTAGCAGAAAGCCGGGCGCAGATTTACCGGCTAATGATAAAGTGGAGAAATCGCGTTTAACCCGTAGAGCAGAACCATGAAAAAGACCGCAGCAGCCCTGCATATTCTGGTAAAAGAAGAGAAACTGGCTCAGGAGATCCTGGTCAAGCTGGAGCGCGGCATCAGCTTTGATCATCTGGCGAAGCGCTACTCTAAATGCCCGTCCGGGCGCAATGGCGGGGATCTCGGCGAGTTTCAACAAGGTGCGATGGTCGGCCCGTTCGATCGGGCGGTCTTTAGCTGCCCGCTTCTGAAGCCCTACGGCCCGGTAAAAACCAAATTTGGCTACCATATCATTAAGGTGCTTTATCGCCGCTGACGCGTGGTATATTGCGCCCCGATTTATTTCAACCTATTCAAGGCACGATCATGGCAAAAACAGCAGCAGCAGTGCACATCCTCGTTAAAGAAGAGAAACTGGCTTTAGATCTTCTGGAGCAGATTAAAAACGGTGCCGACTTCGGCAAGCTGGCGAAGAAGCACTCCATCTGCCCGTCAGGCAAACGCGGCGGCGATCTGGGTGAGTTCCGCCAGGGCCAGATGGTTCCGGCGTTTGATAAAGTGGTGTTCTCCTGCCCGGTGCTGGAGCCAACCGGCCCGCTGCACACGCAGTTCGGCTACCACATTATTAAAGTACTGTATCGGAAATAAACAGCAAGGCCTTCTCTAAGAGAAGGCCTTGAATGTTTCACCCTCTCCCAGTGGGAGAGGGGCGGGGTGAGGGCATCAGCCCGCACCAGGTGTTAACCCGCTACCGCGATACGCTTCATATCGGTCATGTAGCCACGCAGTTTGTGACCCACTTTCTCGATCTGGTGGCTGCGAATCGCTTCGTTCACATCACGCAGCTGCGCGTTATCCACGGCACCTTCCGCAATCGCTTTACCCAGATCGCCCGTCTGCAGAGTGGTCATAAACTCTTTCAGCAGCGGTACGCAGGCGTAAGAGAACAGGTAGTTACCGTATTCTGCGGTATCAGAGATCACCACGTTCATTTCGTACAGACGCTTACGGGCGATGGTATTCGCGATCAGCGGCAGCTCGTGCAGAGATTCGTAGTACGCGGACTCTTCGATGATGCCGGAATCCACCATGGTTTCGAACGCCAGCTCAACGCCTGCTTTCACCATGGCGATCATCAGTACGCCTTTATCGAAGTACTCCTGCTCGCCGATTTTACCTTCGTACTGTGGCGCGGTTTCGAACGCGGTTTTACCGGTCTCTTCACGCCAGGTCAGCAGGTTTTTATCGTCGTTCGCCCAGTCCGCCATCATGCCGGAAGAGAATTCGCCGGAGATGATGTCGTCCATATGTTTCTGGAACAGCGGTGCCATGATGGTTTTCAGCTGTTCAGACAGCGCGTAAGCACGCAGTTTTGCCGGGTTGGACAGACGGTCCATCATCAGCGTAATACCGCCCTGCTTCAGCGCTTCGGTGATGGTTTCCCAGCCGAACTGAATCAGTTTTTCCGCGTAGGCCGGGTCGGTACCTTCTTCCACCAGCTTGTCAAAGCACAGCAGAGAACCGGCCTGCAGCATGCCGCACAGAATGGTCTGCTCACCCATCAGGTCAGATTTCACTTCGGCAACGAAGGAAGATTCCAGCACGCCCGCACGGTGGCCGCCGGTCGCCGCTGCCCACGCTTTGGCAATCGCCATGCCTTCGCCTTTCGGATCGTTTTCCGGGTGAACCGCGATCAGGGTCGGCACGCCGAAGCCACGTTTGTACTCTTCGCGTACTTCCGTACCCGGACATTTCGGCGCCACCATCACCACGGTGATGTCTTTACGGATCTGCTCGCCCACTTCAACGATGTTGAAGCCGTGGGAGTAACCCAGCGCGGCGCCGTCTTTCATCAGCGGCTGTACGGAACGCACAACGTCAGAGTGCTGTTTGTCCGGGGTCAGGTTAACCACCAGATCCGCCTGCGGGATCAGCTCTTCGTAGGTGCCCACTTTGAAGCCGTTTTCGGTCGCTTTGCGCCAGGAAGCACGCTTCTCGGCAATTGCTTCTTTGCGCAGGGCGTAGGAGATATCCAGACCGGAGTCACGCATGTTCAGGCCCTGGTTCAGACCCTGTGCGCCACAGCCGACGATGACCACTTTTTTACCCTGAAGGTAGCTCGCGCCATCGGCAAATTCATCGCGCGCCATGAAGCGGCATTTGCCCAGCTGCGCCAGCTGCTGGCGCAAGTTCAGTGTATTAAAGTAGTTAGCCATGGGTGATACCTCGTGATGTTGTGTGTCTTATTGTTCGGTTCGCGTTTCAGCGAGAATGTACCCACATTACAACAGGAAATTTATTGCGGAAATTGATATATTCACAACGTCATATTGCAATTTTTGCAATGTAAAAAGAGGGAGTGGAATCGGTGGATTTACGCGATCTGAAAATGTTCCTGCACCTGGCGGAAAGCCGCCATTTTGGCCGCAGCGCCCGGGCGATGCACGTTAGCCCCTCCACGCTTTCACGCCAGATCCAGCGCCTTGAGGAGGACCTCGGCCAGCCGCTGTTCGTGCGCGATAACCGCACCGTCACCCTCACGGAAGCGGGTGAAGAACTGCGCATTTTTGCCCAGCAGACGCTGCTACAGTACCAGCAGCTGCGACACTCAATTGACCAGCAGGGGCCGTCGCTTTCCGGCGAGCTGCATATTTTCTGCTCCGTGACCGCCGCCTATAGCCATCTGCCGCCCATCCTTGACCGCTTCCGCGCGGCGCATCCGTCGGTTGAAATTAAGCTCACCACCGGCGACGCCTCCGACGCAATGGAAAAAGTGGTGACGGGCGAAGCGGATCTCGCCATAGCAGGGAAACCCGAAACCCTGCCGGGCGCGGTGGCATTCTCAATGCTGGAGAATCTGGCGGTGGTACTGATTGCCCCGGCGCTGCCCTGCCCGGTGCGTAACCAGGTGTCGGTGGAAAAACCGGACTGGTCGACGGTGCCGTTTATCATGGCCGATCAGGGGCCGGTGCGCCGCCGCATAGAGCTGTGGTTCCGTCGTCAGAAGATCAGCAACCCGTCGATTTACGCCACGGTTAGCGGCCATGAGGCGATGGTGTCGATGGTAGCGCTGGGCTGCGGCGTGGCGCTTCTGCCGGAAGTGGTGCTGGAGAACAGCCCGGAACCGGTGCGCAATCGCGTGATGATTCTGGAGCGCAGCGACGAGAAGACGCCGTTTGAGCTTGGCGTGTGCGCACAAAAAAAGCGGCTGCATGAGCCGCTTATTGATGCGTTCTGGCAGATATTGCCAAACCACTAAAGCCGGGTGGCGCTGCGCTTACCCGGCCTACACGCAGCTCAGCCCTTAGCCTGCCAGGAAGAAGCGGAAGGCCGGGTTATGGGTTTCGTCGTGACACTCATAGCCCAGCTCGTTCAGCCGCGTTTCGAAATCCGGCTCGTGCTCGCCCAGTTCGAACGCCGCCAGCACGCGGCCATAGTCGGTGCCGTGGCTGCGGTAGTGGAACAGAGAGATGTTCCAGTGCGTGCCCAGCGTGTGCAGGAACTTGAGCAACGCGCCCGGCGATTCCGGGAACTCGAAGCTGAACAGACGTTCCCTGAGCGGCTTCGATGGACGCCCGCCGACCATGTAGCGCACGTGCAGCTTCGCCATCTCGTCGTCAGAGAGATCGACCACGCTGTAGCCGCCCTCATGCAGCAGGCTGAGGATCTCTTTGCGCTCCTCCACGCCGCGGCTCAGACGCACGCCGACAAAAATGCAGGCGTCTTTGGCATCGGCAAAACGGTAGTTGAACTCCGTCACCGAACGGCCACCCAGCAGCTGGCAGAACTTCAGGAAGCTGCCCTTCTCTTCAGGAATCGTCACCGCCAGCAGCGCTTCCCGCTGTTCACCCAGCTCGCAGCGCTCGGAAACGTAGCGCAGACCGTGGAAGTTCACGTTCGCTCCAGACAGCACGTGCGCCAGGCGCTCGCCGCGAATGTTGTGCTGCGCGATGTATTTTTTCATCCCCGCCAGCGCCAGCGCGCCTGACGGTTCCGCCACCGCACGCACATCCTCGAACAGATCCTTCATCGCCGCGCAGATGGCGTCGCTATCAACCGTGACGATATCGTCGAGATACTCCTGACACAGGCGGAAGGTTTCATCCCCAATGCGCTTCACCGCCACGCCCTCGGCAAACAGCCCGACGCGCGGCAGGTCTACAGGATGCCCGGCATCCAGCGCCGCTTTCAGGCAGGCAGAGTCTTCCGCTTCAACGGCAATGACTTTGATCTGCGGCATCAGCTGTTTGATCAGCACCGCCACGCCTGCGGCCAGGCCACCGCCGCCTACCGGGACGAAGACGCGGTCGAGATGGGCATCCTGCTGCAGCAGTTCCAGCGCCAGCGTGCCCTGCCCGGCAATCACCATCGGATGATCGAACGGCGGCACCCAGGTAAAGCCCTGCTGCTGCGCCAGCTCGATCGCTTTGGCTTTGGCTTCGTCAAAGTTGGCACCGTGGAGCAGCACCTCGCCGCCGAAACCGCGGACCGCATCGACTTTGATATCTGCGGTAGCAACCGGCATCACGATCAGCGCTTTCAGCCCCAGACGGGCAGACGAGAACGCCACGCCCTGGGCGTGGTTGCCCGCCGACGCGGTAATCACGCCGCGCGCTTTCTGCTCGTCGGTCAGCCCGGCCATCATCGCGTAGGCGCCGCGCAGCTTGAAGCTGTGCACCGGCTGACGGTCTTCGCGCTTGACCAGAATGACGTTGTCGAGGCGCGAAGAGAGTTTTTCCATTTTCTGCAGGGGCGTGACCTGCACGGCTTCATAGACCGGCGCGCGTAGCACCGCTCTCAGGTATTCCGCCCCCTCAGGGGCGGCGGATAAGGGTTGTGACTCGGCCATCATTAGCCCCCAAGTTTAGATTTATCGCGCACCGCGCCTTTATCTGCACTGGTGGCAAGGCTCGCGTAGGCGCGCAGGGCGAAGGAGACTTCACGCTGGCGGTCTTTCGGCGTCCAGGCTTTGTCGCCGCGGGCTTCCTGCGCTTCACGACGGGCCGCAATTTCCTGGTCGCTCAGCTTCAGCTGAATGCCGCGATTCGGAATGTCGATTTCGATCAGGTCGCCGTCTTCGATGATGGCGATGTTGCCGCCGCTTGCCGCTTCCGGGGAAACGTGGCCGATAGAGAGGCCGGAGGTGCCGCCGGAGAAACGCCCGTCGGTGATCAGCGCACACGCTTTACCGAGTCCCATAGATTTCAGGAAGGTGGTTGGGTAGAGCATCTCCTGCATGCCGGGACCGCCTTTCGGCCCTTCGTAGCGAATGACAACCACGTCGCCTTCCACCACTTTGCCGCCGAGGATGGCGTCTACCGCTTCATCCTGGCTTTCGTATACCTTCGCCGGACCGGTGAATTTCAGGATGCTGTCGTCCACGCCTGCGGTTTTCACGATGCAGCCGTTTTCCGCGAAGTTACCGTACAGCACGGCCAGACCGCCGTCTTTGCTGTAGGCATGTTCCAGCGAGCGGATGCAGCCTTCGGCGCGGTCATCGTCCAGAGTGTCCCAGCGGCAATCCTGCGAGAACGCCTGGGTGGTGCGAATCCCTGCAGGGCCGGCGCGGAACATCTTTTTCACCGCGTCGTCTTTGGTCAGCATGACGTCGTACTGGTCCAGCGACTCAGGCAGCGTCAGGCCAAGCACGTTTTTCACGTCACGGTTCAGCAGCCCGGCGCGATCCAGCTCGCCCAAAATGCCCAGCACGCCGCCCGCGCGGTGTACGTCCTCCATATGGTACTTCTGGGTACTCGGCGCGACTTTACACAGCTGCGGGACTTTGCGGGACAGCTTATCGATGTCGCTCATGGTAAAGTCGATTTCGGCTTCCTGCGCGGCGGCCAGCAGGTGCAGAACGGTGTTGGTGGAGCCGCCCATGGCGATATCCAGCGTCATGGCGTTTTCGAACGCGGCTTTGCTGGCGATGTTGCGCGGCAGCGCGCTGGCGTCGTCCTGCTCGTAGTAGCGTTTGGTCAGCTCAACGATGCGCTTACCGGCGTTGAGGAACAACTGCTTACGGTCGGCGTGGGTCGCCAGCAGCGAGCCGTTGCCCGGCTGAGAGAGGCCCAGCGCTTCGGTCAGGCAGTTCATGGAGTTAGCGGTGAACATCCCGGAACAGGAGCCGCAGGTCGGACACGCGGAGCGTTCCACCTGGTCGCTCTGCTCGTCAGAGACTTTCGGGTCCGCGCCCTGGATCATCGCATCGACCAGGTCGAGCTTGATGATTTTGTCGGAGAGCTTGGTTTTCCCCGCTTCCATCGGGCCGCCGGAGACGAAGATCACCGGAATGTTCAGGCGCAGGGAGGCCATCAGCATCCCCGGGGTGATTTTGTCGCAGTTGGAGATGCAGACCATCGCATCGGCGCAGTGGGCGTTAACCATATATTCTACGGAGTCGGCGATCAGCTCGCGCGACGGCAGTGAATAAAGCATGCCCCCGTGCCCCATCGCGATACCGTCATCCACCGCAATGGTGTTGAACTCTTTTGCCACGCCGCCGGAGGCTTCGATTTGCTCGGCAACCAGCTTACCGAGATCGCGCAGGTGCACGTGGCCCGGTACAAACTGGGTGAAGGAGTTCACCACGGCGATAATCGGCTTGCCGAAATCGGCGTCGGTCATTCCGGTGGCGCGCCACAGCGCGCGGGCTCCCGCCATATTACGGCCGTGGGTGGTGGTGGCTGAACGATACTTAGGCATGCTTTATTGACTCCCGTCTGACTATTTAATGGGACGGTGCGTGCCGTCCCAAATTTATGCTTAGTGATTAACCTGATCCAACCAGCCGTATTTATCTTCTGTCTCGCCGGTGAAGAGGCCGAAGAACGCTTGCTGAATACGTTTGGTGACCGGACCGCAGCGGCCTTCGCCCACCTGGATACCGTCCACGCTGCGTACCGGCGTGATTTCAGCCGCCGTACCGGACATAAACACTTCATCGGCCAGATACAGGGATTCGCGGGACAGTACCTGCTCGCGCACTTCGATACCCAGATCTTTCGCCAGCTTGATGATGGCGTCACGGGTGATGCCCGGCAGCGCGGACGAGGTGAACGGCGGCGTGAACAGAATGCCGTCTTTCACTTCAAACAGGTTTTCACCCGCACCTTCTGAGATGTAGCCATTTACGTCGAGGGCGATACCTTCCTGATAGCCGTGGCGGCGCGCTTCGCTACCGACCAACAGAGAAGAGAGGTAGTTACCGCCTGCTTTCGCGGCGGTCGGGATGGTGTTTGGCGCCACGCGGTTCCAGGAAGAGACCATTGCGTCGATCCCCTGCTCCAGGGCTTCTGCACCCAGGTAGGCACCCCATGGGAACGCGGCAATGATCACATCTGTGGTATAGCCGGCTGGCGGGTTCACGCCCATACCGACATCGCCCACAAACACCAGCGGACGAATATAGGCGCTGGTCAGGTTGTTTTTACGGATAACGTCGCGGCAGGCTTCCATCAGCTCATCGACGCTTTGAGAAACCGGGAAACGATAAATTTTGGCTGAGTCATGCAGACGCTGCATGTGTTCGCGATGGCGGAACACCACTGGCCCTTTGTGAGAATCGTAGCAGCGGATGCCTTCAAATACGGAGGTACCGTAGTGCAGCGCGTGGGACATCACGTGGACCTTCGCGTCCTCCCAGCGAACCATCTCACCGTTGAACCAAATGTAATCAGCTTTTTTTGTCGTCATTTTTTCGTCCTGTCACGCTTAAGCGCGGATTTGTTGTGATGTGGTTGTGCTCTGGCAGATGGCAACATGGGCAACGTCTACCAGCTTTGATAACTGACTAAACAGTAAGTCGACCGACCGCGGGCTGGCAACGGTTAATTCGATACTGATATTCCGGGCGTCAGTGGCCGTCTCCATATTCATAGAGCAAATCTGAAAACCACGATGACGCACCACACGCAAAACGCGTTCTAAGGTTTCCGGGTTGAAGCGAGCCTGTACGGCGACCTGATGCTGCATCATGATAATTTCTCCATCATTTGTGAGTTGCTGGCACCAGGCGGTACCAACGGCCAGACGTTCTCGAGTTCGTCGATTGAGACATGAAGCAGGTAAGGCCCATCGCTGTTCAGCATGGTGTCGAGCGCCGCTTCAACCTGATCTTTACGGGTGATGTGCTGACCAGGGATGCCGAAGGCGCTGGCCAGGGTGAGGAAATCGGGGTTATCGGTGAGAGTCGTTTCGCTGTAGCGCTCCTGGAAGAACAGCTGTTGCCACTGGCGAACCATTCCTAAACGCTGGTTGTCGAGCAACACGATCTTCAGCGGCAACTGCTTGCGCTTAACGGTGCCGAGCTCCTGAACGTTCATCATGAAGGAGCCGTCACCGGAGATACAGATAACGGTGTCGTTCGGGCGGGCAACCTGCGCGCCAACGGCTGCCGGCAGACCGAAGCCCATCGTCCCTAACCCGCTGGAGGTGATGAAGTTTTCCGGACGGGTGTAGGTCATGTGCTGCGCGGACCACATTTGGTGCTGGCCTACGTCGGTGGTGACGACGCTGTCAGCCGGTTTACGGTCGGACAACTGCTTCAACAGCAGCGGCGCGTAGATGGCCTCGCCGGGGTGGTCGTAACGCCAGGCGTGCTCGGCGCGCATATCAGCGGTGTGCTGACGCCATGCGTTGATATCCAGCGGCTGCTGCAATGCCGGTAACAGCGCGTTGAGATCGCCCTGCAAGGCGACATGCGCCTGACGCAGCTTGTTCATCTCCGCCGGGTCGATATCCATATGGATGACTTTGGCGTTCGGCGCAAAGGTATTCAGCTTGCCGGTGACGCGGTCGTCAAAACGGGCACCTACGGCGATGAGCAGATCGCACTCCTGCACCGCCAGGTTTGACGCTTTGGTGCCGTGCATCCCCAGCATGCCCAGATAGTAGGGGTAGTCCGCGTCGACTGCACCGAGACCTTTCAGCGTGCAGGTCGCTGGCATCTGCGTTGTTGCGATAAATTCGCGCAGGGCTGGAACGGCCTGCGCCATGCCTACGCCACCGCCGACGTACAGCATCGGCTGTTTCGCCTGGGCCAGCATCTGACGGGCCTCTTCAACTTCCGCTTCCGGAAACGCATCGTCGCTTTCAACGGTAGAGAAGTGCGGTTCCAGATCGCCGAGAGCCACCTGGATATCTTTCGGGATATCAACCAGAACCGGACCGGGACGACCGGAGTTTGCCACGTCGAACGCTTCTGCCATTACGCGCGGCAGCTCTTCCAGAGACTGGACGAGGAAGCTGTGTTTGGTGCAGGCCAGCGATAAACCGAGGACGTCAACTTCCTGGAAAGCATCGGTACCGATGAACGGAGACGCCACCTGCCCGGTGATGGCGACGACGGGAACGGAATCCAGCAGCGCGTCAGCCAGGCCGGTGATCAGGTTCGTTGCGCCCGGGCCTGAAGTCGCCATACACACGCCGGTTTTACCGGTCGCGCGGGCATAACCGATGGCTGCCATCGCTGCGCCCTGCTCGTGTCGGCACAAGAGATGTTCCACGCCGCCGTCATACAGTGCATCGTAAATCGGCATAATTGCGCCACCCGGATAACCGAATACGGTTTCGACTCCCTGCGCGCGCAACGCATGTACTACCCACTGTGCCCCATTCATAGTTAGTTCCCCGTCATAAATCGGGAGAAACAGAATTTTGTGCTAGTCGTCATTCTCTGCTCCTCATTTACGTTTTTTAGTCATAAAAAAACCCCCGGACCTTTCGGTGCGGGGGTCTTAGTTCGTTAAGGCTTGATTTCTAAGCCTTTCCTCGTCCAAGTGCAGCCCCGCACGGTGGGATAATAATCACCACCACGCTAATCACGACCAGGCTAATCACTCGTAGAAGGGCTGTCATTTTCAGTTCTTTTTGCATCTTGTTCGAAGGAATACCTAAAGAGTTATCACAGTTTTTAAATCAAACACAAGATTTATTTATGACGGATTTGATTAGGCCGCGAATCATATTTCTTAAAACCGTTGTTTTATATACGGAAATTAGAAAATGAATATTTTTCATTTTTTTACTGTCGGTCTTAGCGTCAAAACGGGGCTTTTTACATTCTACGAGAAGGCTTCCACGGTTATGCAAGGGTTTCATTGTGTGTTTAAAATCTCTGAACAGGCGGCGTAAATTCGCAAAATGACGCTAAACAGACAAAACAGGCGCTGGCATAGTCACACCAGGAGGTAGTGCAAATGTCACTGTCAGTTGTTTATACGCGTGCGGCTCTCGGGGTAAAGGCACCGCTTATTTCCGTCGAGGTTCATTTGAGCAATGGGCTACCCGGACTCACGCTTGTCGGGTTACCTGAAACGACGGTTAAAGAGGCCAGGGATCGCGTTCGCAGCGCAATAATAAATAGCGGTTATACCTTCCCCGCGAAGAAGATCACTATCAACCTTGCCCCCGCCGATCTGCCTAAAGAGGGGGGACGATACGATTTACCTATCGCAATTGCCCTTCTCGCGGCTTCTGAGCAGCTTAATACGACACGGCTAGGCTCGTATGAGTTCGTTGGCGAACTCGCGCTCACAGGCGCGTTAAGAGGCGTTCCCGGTGCGATATCGGGAGCCCTTGAAGCCATACGAGCAGGGCGGCAAATCATTGTCGCCAATGAAAACGCATCAGAAGTGAGTCTTATCGCCGAGAAGGGGTGTCTCATCGCCGGGCATTTACAGGAAGTTTGTGCCTGGCTGGAAGGGCGGCATGAACTGTCCGAGCCGGAGGAGTGTGATGATGTTATAGCGGATACACCAGAGGATCTCAGCGAGATTATGGGACAGGAGCAAGGGAAACGGGCGCTGGAGATTACGGCGGCAGGTGGACACAATCTTCTGTTAATTGGCCCGCCAGGTACGGGTAAAACCATGCTGGCAAGCAGGTTGAGTGGGTTACTTCCACCGCTCAATAATCATGAAGCGCTGGAAAGTGCCGCCATATATAGCCTTATCAGTTCGACGTCGTTGCAAAAACAGTGGCGCCGCCGTCCTTTTCGTTCGCCGCATCATAGCGCTTCACTGACGGCAATGGTTGGCGGCGGGTCTATCCCCGGGCCGGGTGAGATCTCGCTGGCACACAATGGCATTCTGTTTCTCGATGAGCTGCCTGAGTTTGAGCGCCGCGTGCTGGATGCACTGAGAGAGCCCATTGAATCCGGTGAGATACATATCTCACGCGCACGAGCGAAAATAAGCTATCCCGCGCAGTTTCAGTTAATCGCGGCGATGAATCCCAGCCCGACGGGTCACTACCAGGGCAACCATAACCGCTGTACGCCAGAGCAGACGTTGCGCTATCTGGGTAAGTTATCCGGCCCGTTCCTCGACCGTTTCGATTTATCCCTCGAAATCCCCCTTCCCCCGCCGGGTCTCCTCAGGCAAACGGGCATAACGGGTGAAAGCTCAGCGGAGGTACGCGAACGGGTGATTGCAGCCCAGACGCGGCAGTACGCTCGTCAAAACAGGCTGAATGCCCGGCTGGATAATGCCGGGATCCGGCAGTTTTGTTCTCTTAACGTCGAAGATGCGGGATGGCTGGAGGAGACGTTGACGCGGTTCGGGCTGTCCATACGTGCGTGGCAGCGTTTGCTGAAGGTGGCCAGAACCATTGCTGACGTAGAGGGGTGCAATGACATTGAGAGGAAACATTTGCAGGAGGCGCTGAGCTACCGCGCTATCGATCGTTTGCTGCTGCATTTGCAGAAATTGCTGGCATAAAAAAAGGGGCCGTAGCCCCTTCTCTTCATTTTAGTCATCAGACTCGGTGTAGTCTTCTGCACCTTCCATCTGCGGCTTGCCGCCAGACAACGTATGGAAGCGCTTAGGACGCTTAATGCGCGCCATGTACTTGATCCATACGCGTTCAGCTTCAGACTCCGGCTCACGCTCACCACGGCAAACAGAAACAAACTGTTTTTCGTCTTCGGTTGCAGGTTCACGCTTACCCAGATCCAGCTCGTTAAAGGCATAACCATGGCGCTCAAGCAGTTGAGCTTCTTTGATGGTGAAATCGCCGTGACGAGAGAACCCGCGCGGATAATGTTTATTGTCGAAAAAACGATTAGTCGTCGTAAAGCTTTCCGCCATCCTACACGCTCCTAATTCTTTGGCCGAGCTATTTATGGCGCGGAGTATTAGTTACGCTTGACAGAGTGTAAAACAAAACATTTAAATCATAACGACAAATAATTTTGCGGAGAAAGATGTGGATACGGAATTGCTTAAAACTTTCCTTGAAGTGAGCAGAACACGTCACTTTGGGCGAGCAGCTGAAGCCCTTTACCTGACGCAGTCAGCAGTCAGTTTTCGTATTCGACAGCTGGAAAATCAACTGGGTGTGAATCTTTTTACCCGCCATCGCAACAATATTCGCTTAACGCCTGCCGGTGAGAAACTGCTGCCGTACGCAGAAACGCTCATGAATACCTGGCAGGCGGCACGTAAAGAGGTGGCACATACTTCGAGGCATAATGAGTTCTCGATAGGAGCCAGCGCTTCTCTGTGGGAATGCATGCTAAGTCAGTGGCTTACCCGGCTGTATCATTCACATGGCCACCTGCAATTTGAAGCCAGGATTGCGCAACGGCAGTCGCTGGTTAAGCAACTTCATGAACGCCAGCTTGATCTTCTGATCACAACCGAAGCCCCCAAGATGGACGAATTTAGCAGCCAGATTGTGGGCCAGTTTGGCCTGGCACTTTATGCGTCCGAACCTTCGATGATGAAGGCAGACCTGACCTATTTACGCCTGGAATGGGGACCGGATTTTCAGCAGCACGAGACGGGACTGATTGCACCTGATGATGTTCCGCAGTTAACGACCAGCTCGGCAGAGATCGCCTGTCAGCAGCTGCCCCTGCTGAAAGGTTGTACCTGGTTACCTGTTCGCTGGGCAGACGCTAAAGCAGGGCTGCACACCGTGATGGATTCCACCACGCTTACCAGGCCGCTGTATGCAATTTGGCTGCAAAACAGTGATAAGCAATCACAGATAAAAGATCTGTTAAAAATCAATGTAATGGATTGATGCATCAGCCAGCAGGGATGCTGGCTGAAATTAAGAAGAGAATTATCTGCCGTGTTTCAGGCAAAAAAAATCCTTTGCCGAAGCAAAGGATTCTATATGGCAGGGGCGGAGAGACTCGAACTCGCGACACCCGGTTTTGGAGACCGGTGCTCTACCAACTGAGCTACGCCCCTAAAGTTTTTTGCCATTAAGCCTGCCAACAAGGCAGGCTTAATGTCTTAATAAGTGGCGGAACGGACGGGACTCGAACCCGCGACCCCCTGCGTGACAGGCAGGTATTCTAACCGACTGAACTA
>NZ_JASEYI010000021.1:0-82045 GCF_035064085.1 Enterobacter sp. R-1.6.2 | reverse complement strand
AATCCATGTCACTTTGAGTGCCCACACAGATTGTCTGATAAATTGTTAAAGAGCAGTTGCAACGCGGCGTTAAGCTCACCGTTGCGAGGTCCCGTATATTACGTTTTCCTCATTCAGAGTCAAGCGATTATTTTTGCTTTTCTCTGCCGGCGTTCATCTCTGAACCCCGCTAACCCGGCGGCCTGTAAGCCGTTGTTCCGTGTCAGTGGAGGCGCATTATAGGGAGTTCTCAGACGTTGACAACCCCTCTTTTAAAAAAAACTTTCAACCGTCTCTTTTTTGCTCAAAACCGTGCTACAGCGCCAGTTTTTCGAGCGTTTCAAAGCCATAACGGCGTAAAACGGGTAAAAGTTGCTCAGTCTCTTTCGTGATGGCCATACAAAACGCGATATTCGCATCGGTAGATTTCGCATCCGGCGCTTCATGTTCCAGCAGCCAGGCCGTACGACGAGCGATAGCCGCACCGGAATCCACCAGGCGCGTCCCCTCCGGCAATACCTCTAATAGCTCTTCCTGTAATAGCGGGAAGTGGGTGCAGCCCAGCACAACGGTATCCGGGGGTTCAGGCATGCGCAGCCACGGACGGAGAATACGACGCAGCTCGTCGAGTGATACCGCCTTTCCATGCAGCTTCGCTTCAGCCATCTCCACCAGCTCAGCCGAACCCAGCATCGCAATCTGGCATTCGTTGGCAAAACGGTCGATCAGTTCGCGGGTATAAGGACGCTTTACCGTGCCTCGCGTTGCCAGCAGACCCACAATGCCGTTCGCCGTCAGGCGCGCGGCTGGCTTTATTGCAGGAACGACGCCCACAACCGGGAACTGGAATTTTTCACGCAGGGCGGGAAGAGAAACGGTGCTCGCCGTATTACAGGCGATGACGGCCAGCGCAAGGGGATAGCGCTTTTGTACCGCGGTGACGATTTCAACCACACGCTCAACAATAAAATCTTCGCTCTTTTCCCCATACGGGAAAGCGACGTTATCGAAGGCGTAGATGTAATGGAGATCCGGCAGGAGATGCCGAATCTCATCATAGACCGAAAGCCCACCGACGCCGGAATCAAACACCAGCACGGTGGGACGCGGATTAGAAGGTGTAGCTGCCAGACAAGGTGTATTCCCGTCCTGCAGTTTGGTAGCCATAAACTGTCTCGTAATCTTTATCGAACAGGTTGGCTATTTTACCACGAACTGTGAGATGTGAGGTGACAGGATACGAAACTGCGACATCCCACAGGCTAACACCGCCCATTTTTACTTTCTCAGACGGATAAGCACCAAAGTCAGTGTCGTAACGCGTACCGAGATAGTGATAAGTCAGGCTCCAGTCGAAATCATAGATCTGCGTGTCGAGCTGATATTTCACCTGCTGCTTAGCACGACGGTCCAGAAGTTCGTTGGTTGCGGCATTGCGGGCATCCACATAGTCGTAGCCTACAGTATGCGTCAACGGACCCGTATCAAACGATGCTGTCGCTTCCACACCTTTAATGCGCGCTTTACCGACGTTGTAATATTGCTGAAGGTTATTATCGAAGTCGATGAGATTATCGACGTCATTACGGTAGCCGGAGACGCGCCAGCTCACGCCGGCCGTCAGGCCTTCAAACGCACCTTCCCACTGCTTGCTCTCTTCGGGATCAAGATGGTCATTGCCATAGAAACCATAGAGTTGACCCAGATTCGGTGCTTTATAGGCCGTACCATAAGAAGCAACGAAGCGGTAACCCTCCACGAACTCCCAGGCCGCACTACTTTGCCAGGTGCCATGGCGACCGAACTGAGAGTTGTCATCGCTGCGAACCGCTCCTTCCAGAGTGAAGTCACCAAACTGCTGCAACCCGGTCAGGTAAACGCCGGTGTTACGCAGGTCGTAGCCGTTGGTCACGTAGTTTGTACCCGGCTCGGTGCTCTGCTTCTGCCAGTCAACGCCCGCGCCAATGTTTCCATGGCCAACATCAACGGAGTTCAGCCACTGGACGTTGTACTGCTTGATTTCATCCAGTGTGGCTGTCGAATCGTAGCGGCCCAAATTTGGGTCGTAGTTATAGTCCTTGCTGTGGCTATAGCTGGTGAGCAGCTGTGAATGGAAGATGTCATCGTTGAAGCGCAATCCTGCATCCCAGGTCTGACTATAGAGCTGGCGGGTATCGACCAGTACGTCAGGGGTAAATGAACTGTAGTAACCGTCGTAGGCAGTACGGTTGCTGTAGCCAAAGCCGCGAACAAATCCGCTCCACTGCTCCGAGAATGCGTGATCCAGTGCACCATAGAGCGTTTTATTCATAAAGCCGTCGCGATCGGTCTGGGCAAGGCCACCATTGTTGCCGTCCGCAACCACATCAAACCCTTTGGTATAGGTGTAATCACCCGCAAGCGTGACGCGCGTGCTGTCGCCCAATGTTTGCTGAGTACTGCCGCCATAATTCTGGTAACCATGCGACCCTACACCTGCATTCAGCGTGGTACCGTCCTTCGCGCGAGTGGTAATAATGTTTACGACTCCGCCAATCGCGTCCGAGCCGTATACCGCCGAACGCGGTCCACGAACATATTCGATACGCTGCACCAGGGAGATCGGGAACTGGCTGAGATCGGACGACCCCGTAACGCCCGCCTGGTTAAGGCGGATCCCATCAACAAGGATCAGGACATGGCTGGAGTTGGTGCCACGTATAAAGAGAGAAGAGAGTTGCCCCATCCCGCCATTTTGCGCCGTATCCACGCCGGGCAGGCGACGCATAACATCAAGGACTGAGGTTGATTGCCAACGGTCAATATCGGCACGCGTAACAACGGAGGTTGCAGCCAGAATAGCTTTTTCAGGTTGTTCAAAACGATTTGCCGTCACCACCAACGAGTCGGCGCTATCCTGCGCCCAGCCCGAAAATGCCGTGACGGACAACGCCGTCAACAGCGATACTTTTTTAATCATTGTTAAAGCATCCACAATATAAGAAGGATGCCGCAGGCCTCATCGATAGCACGCGATGATGAAACCAAATGCGACGTGATCCCGGCAGGTCTTCGGGCTAGGTGGCTATATAAGGATGAAGACTTCCCATTTTCACAGTGTCTACAACGCTCATCCCGCCAGACTTTACCGCTGCGCGTCAGCTCCAGATTTACACTGGATTCCCTTTTCACTCTCAGGAGACCGGAAACAGAATGCTACAATTAGACACGTATGGATGTCCAGACAGCTATTGCCCATTAAATCTGGACATCCCCTGAACAATGCCTACAATCCCCGCGTAATTCTTTATCACTCAGGACGCATCATGACCCCAGAACACCTCCCGACAGAACAGTACGACGCGCAGCTGGCAGAGAAAGTCGTCCGCCTGCAAAGTATGATGACGCCTTTCAACGCGCCCGTTCCCGAGGTGTTCCGCTCTCCCGTCAGCCACTACCGCATGCGCGCCGAGTTCCGCATCTGGCACGACGGCGACGACCTGTACCACATCATTTTCGATCAGCAGACGAAATCCCGTATTCGCGTGGACAGCTTTCCGGCGGCGAGCGAGCTCATTAACCAATTGATGACGCTGATAATGGACGGCGTGCGCAACAATCCGGTACTGCGTAACAAGCTGTTCCAGATTGACTACCTGACCACGCAAAGCAATCAGGCGATTGTCTCCCTGCTGTACCACAAAGCGCTCAATGACGAGTGGCGCGAGCAGGCAGAAGCGCTGCGCGATGCGCTGCGCGCGCAGAACATCAACGTTCACCTGATTGGCCGCGCGACAAAAACCAAAATCATGCTGGATCAGGACTACATCGACGAGCGCCTGCCGGTGGCAGGTAAAGAGATGGTGTATCGTCAGGTCGAGAACAGCTTTACCCAGCCAAACGCTGCGATGAACGTGCAGATGCTGGAGTGGGCGCTGAAGGCGACGGAAGGGTCAACGGGCGATCTGCTTGAGCTCTACTGCGGTAACGGCAACTTCTCGCTGGCGCTGGCGCGTAATTTCGATCGCGTTCTGGCAACGGAAATCGCCAAGCCGTCGGTGGCTGCCGCGCAGTACAACATCGCTGCTAACCATATCGATAACGTGCAGATCGTTCGTATGGCCGCGGAAGAATTCACGCAGGCCATGAACGGCGTACGCCAGTTTAACCGCCTGGAAGGGATCGATTTGAAAAGCTACCAGTGTGAGACGATTTTTGTCGACCCGCCGCGCAGTGGCCTGGACAGCGAAACCGAGAAGATGGTTCAGGCGTACCCGCGTATTTTGTACATCTCCTGTAACCCGGAGACGCTGTGCAAGAACCTCGAAACATTAGGCCAAACGCACAAGGTTGAACGTCTGGCGCTGTTCGATCAGTTCCCGTATACGCACCATATGGAGTGCGGCGTTTTACTTACCGCACGGTGATCTGTAGGCCGGATAAGCGTAGCGCCATCCGGCGTTTTTGGCAGGTGGCGCTTCGCTTACCTGCCCTACAAATAATTCATTACTCCGGTAACTGGCTCTTACGGCTACGCATGCGCGAGCCAATCCAGAACACCAGCGCCACAGACAGTACCGCAGGGAAGAAGTTAGAGCCGATATCCGGATACTCCGCGCGAACCACCGTGCTATACAGCAATACGCCCAGAATAAAGCAGGCAGCGGCCAGCCCCGGTAACCCCACCGGCATGGTGCGGTTCAGGTAACGTTGATGCAGGCAGTAAACCGTCAGCACCAGCGCTATAAGCGGGAAAATCGAAAATGGAACAATTGAGCTAAAAATAGCGGCAAACGTACCATTAATGGATAAGCCAGCGATCAATGCCAGCAACAGCGTCCCTTTATCCTGACCTGACTGTTTCATTACTCACCTTCACTCTTCGGTTTGATGTGCCAGTTTCTCTTGTTCACGGCGATACCAGTAGTACGCGCCTTTGGAGATCATCCTGAGCTGCAATACCAGTCGCTCTTCGAGCTGTTTGCGTTGTTCAATGCTGACATCCAGCGCTTCGGCACCCGCGCTGAAAACAATCGTCACCATCGCCTCGGCCTGTGCTTCAGTAAACGCACGCGGCATATGGTTTTCGAGTTCAAGATAGTCGGCAAGTTCCGCGATGAAGTGCTGAATTTCACGCGCGACGGCGGCACGAAACGCCGCCGATGTGCCCGAACGCTCGCGCAGAAGCAGACGAAACGCGTTGGGGTTATTGCCGATAAATTCCATAAAGGTCGATACGGAGGTGCGGATCACGCTGCCCCCTTTGGCGATACGCTGACGCGCCTGGCGCATCAGCTGGCGCAGCATCAGACCGCTCTCGTCGACCATAGTCAGGCCCAGTTCATCCACATCACGGAAATGACGATAGAAGGACGTTGGCGCTATCCCGGCCTCGCGTGCGACTTCGCGCAGGCTCAAACTGGCAAAACTCCGCTCAGCACTCAGTTGACTGAATGCGGCTTCCACCAGCGAACGCCGGGTTTTCTCTTTTTGTTGTGCTCTTACGCCCATCACGATAGTTGAATCCTTCCAAAGGCCTGATGGCACTATACCAGAGAATAAAATTAATCTGTTTGCCTGGCTTTGTGAATGATTGTTTACGTGCGGTTTGTGCTCCACTGCCCGAAAAAAGCACAACGATAATTGGGTTACTCTGGCAATGATGTTATGATTCTGTTGCTTTTATGTATAAGAACAGGTAAGCCTTACCATGCCACATTCCTACGATTACGACGCAATAGTTATTGGTTCCGGCCCCGGCGGCGAAGGTGCTGCTATGGGTCTGGTGAAACAGGGAGCCAGAGTAGCGGTCATCGAGCGCTACCATAATGTCGGCGGCGGTTGCACCCACTGGGGCACCATCCCTTCGAAAGCCCTCCGCCACGCCGTTAGCCGCATTATCGAATTTAACCAGAACCCTCTTTACAGCGACCACTCCCGACTTCTTCGTTCATCCTTTGCTGACATCCTGAATCACGCGGATACCGTTATTAACCAGCAGACACGCATGCGTCAGGGATTTTATGAGCGTAACCACTGTGAAATTTTGCAGGGCAACGCGCATTTTGTGGATGAACACACCCTGGCACTCGAATGCCACGACGGTTCGGTTGAAACCATCACGGCTGAAAAATTTGTGATCGCCTGCGGCTCACGCCCTTACCATCCGGCCGACGTGGACTTCTCGCATCCGCGCGTCTACGACAGCGACTCGATTCTGAGCCTGCACCATGAGCCTCGCCACGTCATTATCTATGGTGCAGGGGTCATTGGTTGCGAATATGCGTCGATCTTCCGCGGAATGGACGTCAAAGTTGACCTGATCAACACCCGTGACCGCCTGCTGGCGTTCCTGGATCAGGAGATGTCGGACTCTCTCTCCTACCACTTCTGGAACAGCGGCGTGGTGATTCGCCACAACGAAGAGTACGAGAAGATCGAAGGCTGCGACGACGGGGTGATCATGCACCTGAAGTCTGGTAAGAAGCTGAAAGCAGACTGCCTGCTGTACGCCAACGGTCGTACCGGCAACACCGATTCACTGCAGCTGGAAAATATCGGGCTTGAAACCGACAGTCGCGGTCAGCTGAAGGTCAACAGCATGTATCAGACCGCCCTGCCGCACGTTTACGCGGTCGGCGACGTGATTGGCTACCCAAGCCTGGCCTCAGCCGCTTACGACCAGGGACGCATCGCCGCACAGGCGCTGGTAAAAGGCGAAGCGACGGCGCACCTGATCGAAGATATTCCGACGGGGATCTATACCATCCCGGAAATCAGTTCAGTCGGGAAAACCGAGCAGCAGCTGACGTCAATGAAGGTGCCTTACGAGGTGGGTCGCGCGCAGTTTAAACATCTGGCGCGGGCGCAAATCGTGGGGATGAGCGTGGGAACGCTGAAGATCCTGTTCCACCGCGAGACCAAAGAGATCCTCGGCATTCACTGCTTTGGTGAACGCGCGGCGGAAATCATTCATATCGGCCAGGCGATAATGGAGCAGAAAGGCGGTGGTAACACCATTGAGTACTTCGTTAACACCACCTTTAACTACCCGACCATGGCGGAAGCCTATCGGGTAGCCGCGCTGAACGGCTTAAACCGCCTGTTTTAACGCGCTGTCAAAATGGCCATCCATCGAACCACGGATGGCCTCTGCCAGCTGCTCATAGCGGCTGCGCAGCGGTGAGCCCGGACGATACACCAGGCCGATAGTGCGACGCGGCTCCGGCTTAATGCACGGCAGATAAACCACGCCATCACGTTTACGCTCGCGCGGCACGGCCAGCGCAGGCAGCAGCGTAATACCGCTTCCCGCCGCGACCATATTACGCAGCGTTTCCAGGCTGGTTGCGCGGAAATGGGTATCCTCATCCGCACCCGCTTCGAAGCAAAAGCCCATCGCCTGATCGCGCAGGCAGTGGCCATCTTCCAGCATCAGCAGCTTTTCACCGGCCAGATCGGCCATCGGTACGCGATCGCGGTTCGCCCACGGGTGATCTTCATAGATCGCCAGCATCATCGGCTCATCGAACAGCGGCACTTCAATAAAGGCTTCACTCTCTTTCACCAGCGCCAGAATGGCGCAGTCGAGCTTGCCGCTGTCTAACTGCGCCAGCAGCTGATGGGTTTGCGCTTCATGCAGGTACATTTCGAGTTTCGGGAACGTCTGGTGCAGCATCGGAATGATGTGCGGCAACAGGTACGGGCCAACGGTTGGGATCAGGCCGATATGCAGCGGGCCGGACATCGCCTCCCCCTGCTGGCTTGCCATTTCCTTGAGCACTTTGACCTCGCGCAGCACGGTGCGCGCCTGATCCACCAGCAGCAGACCTGCCTGTGTGAACAGAACCTTACGACTGGTGCGCTCCAGCAGCATCACGCCCAGCTCGTCTTCCAGCTTGCGGATCTGACCGCTCAGCGTGGGCTGGCTGACGTGGCAGGAATCTGCCGCGCGGCGAAAGTGACGATGCTCGGCTAACGCTACCAGGTATTCAAGATCACGAATATTCATTATTCATCCTCCGTCGCCACGATAGTTCATGGCGATAGATAGCATAGCAACGAACGATTATCCCTATCAAGCATTCTGTTGAATAATACACCACATAGACGAGGCGGCACGTGTTTGACCCTTGACGTCCCCGCACCGTCAGCGAGTTTCTCTCAAAACTCGAACAACTAAAGCCAACGTGAACTTTTGCGGACCCCGTGGTCCGCTTTTTTTTGCGTAAAAAAGCCCAGCGCTAAGCCAGGCTTCGTTTTGCTCCCTCTCCCCGTGGGAGAGGGCCGGGGTGAGGGCACCAGCCCGCACGGTTTAAACCAACCGGTTTTTCGCATCCGCTATCGCCTGCGCCACCTGCTTAGGCGACACGCCGCCTTTCGCGGCACGTTTATCCAGACAGGACTGCAGCGCAAGGATCGGATACACATCATCCCCGATAATCGCGCTGAACTTCTGCAGGTCGGCCAGCGCCAGATTTTCCAGCGGTTTACCCTGACGAATGGCTTCCACCACCGCTTCACCCACAATATGGTGCGCTTCACGGAACGGTACGCCTTTCGCCACCAGATAATCCGCCAGTTCGGTAGAGTTCGCATAGCCCTGCTGCGCCGCTTCCTGGCAGCGCGGACGTTTCACCTGAATGCCGTCCAGCACCAGGGCACCCATATGCAGACAGTCCAGCCAGGTGTCGAGCGCGTCGAACAGCCCTTCTTTGTCTTCCTGCATGTCTTTGTTATACGCCAGCGGCAGCCCTTTCAGGGTCATCATCATGCCGGTCAACGCGCCCTGCACGCGGCCACATTTACCGCGGATCAGCTCCAGCGCGTCCGGGTTTTTCTTCTGCGGCATCAGGGATGAGCCTGAGGTCACGCGGTCAGACAGCTCGACGAAGCCCGCTTCGCCAGAGTTAAAGAAAATCAGGTCTTCGGCAAAGCGCGACAGATGCACCATTCCGATAGAGGCATTGGAGAGCAGCTCCAGCACGTGGTCGCGGTCGGACACGCTGTCCAGGCTGTTACGGGTGGCGGAAGCAAAGCCCAGCCAGCCTGCCAGCTGTTCACGGTCGATTTCATACGCCGTACCGGCCAGCGCGCCGCTGCCCAGCGGGCTGACGTCCAGACGCTTCAGGGTATCCTGCAGACGGCTTTCGTCACGCGCCAGCATCTCGACGTAGGCCAGACACCAGTGCGCGAAGGTCACCGGTTGGGCGCGCTGCAGGTGGGTATAACCCGGCATCACCGCGTCCTGGTTGTTCTGCGCGGTCTCCACCAGCGCGCTCTGCAGCTGACGGTTAGCCGCCAGCAGTTCGCCAACGGTATCTTTGCACCACAGCTTCAGATCGGTGGCGACCTGGTCGTTACGACTGCGGCCGGTATGCAGCTTTTTACCCAGCTGGCCGACTTTGTCGATAAGCTTGCCTTCCACCCAGCTGTGAATATCTTCAGCATCGCTTTCGAGGATCTGCTGCGGGTTAAGACGTACCTCTTCCAGCAGATTGTTCAGCGCTTCTTCCAGCCGTAATTGTTCGTCTGCGGTCAGTACGCCCACCGTCACCAGCGCTTTGGACCAGGCCACAGAGCCGACAATATCCTGTTCGGCCAGGCGGTAGTCGAAGCGCAAAGAGTCGTTGAACTGTTTGAACCGCTGATCCGCTGCCTGTGTAAAACGCCCACCCCAAAGTGCCATAACATGCTTCCTTAAATATCTTTGAATTTCATTGCCCGGTGGCGCTACGCTTACCGGGCCTACAAAACATTAAATCGATTACGCCAGAATACGCGTGCCAATCGGCGTGCCGTTAAACAGCGCCGGCAGTTGTTCCGCGTGACGCCAGGAGGCGATATCCACCGGGCGGCCCAGCGTGCGTGCGGCATCCAGCGCGGCGTTCACTTTGACGATCATGCCGTCGGTAATAATGCCCTGGGTAATCAGCTGCTCGGCTTTCTCAGCCGTCATTTCCGCAATGCGCTGGCCTTTGCCGTCCAGAATGCCGCTCACGTCGGAGAGCAGGATCAGATCCGCGCCCAGCGTTGCCGCCAGTGCCGTCGCCGCCTGGTCAGCGTTGACGTTCATCAGCTCGCCCTCTTCGGTCACGCCGATAGAGCTCACCACCGGCAGGAAACCCCCTTCCAGCAGCGTGTTAATCAGCTTAGGCGAACCCGGCTGCGCCAGTCCAACGTGGCCGAGCTCTTCGTCGAGCTGGGTCACTTTTACGCTGTCGCCATCGCCCAGACAGAGGCCGACGGACGCGATGTGGTGTTTCTTCGCCCACGCCAGCAGCGTTTTGTTCGCCGTACCCGCCAGCGCACCGGTAATGATGTCAATCTGGTCAGCAGGCGTGACGCGCAGGCCGTTCTTCTTTTTCACCGGCAGGTTGAGCCCTTTCATCAGCTCATCCACCACGCAGCCGCCGCCGTGGACAATCACCAGCGGACGCTGGTGTGATTCGCGATAGTTCACCAGCGCGGTAAACAGACGCTCCAGCGCTTCTTCGCTGTCCAGCAGTACACCACCGAGTTTGATAATTAATGGGTTCATCATCACACCTTAAATAAGAGCCTGCGTTTCCGGGAAACCGAAACGAATATTTGCACACTGCATTGCCTGTGCGGCAGCGCCTTTGAGTAAGTTATCTTCTGCGGCGGCAACGATGAGATGCTCGCCCTGCACGGCAAAGCCGATGTCGCAGAACGGCAGGCCGACCACGTTTTTCAGCGCCGGCACGCCTTTATCGTACAGGCGCACCAGCGGTTTATCCGCATACGCCTGCGTGAAGGCCTCGTTCACCTGCTCTTTGGTCACGCCCGGCTTCAGGCGGCAGGTAATGGTTTCGAGGATCCCGCGCGGGAAGCTGCCCAGATGCGGGGTGAAAATGACGTCCGCGCCCAGATGCGTCGTGATTTCAGGATGATGACGGTGGTTAAACACGCCATACGGCTGAAGGCTCACTTCGCAGAAGCTGTTGGAAATCGCCGCCTTGCGTCCTGCACCGCTCACGCCGCTGGTGGCGTTGATCACCGGCCACTGGCTCAGATCCAGCAGGCCTGCGTCGATCAGCGGCTTCAGGGAAAGCTGCGCCGCCGTCGGGTAGCAGCCCGGAACGGCAATCAGGTCCGCTTCTTTCAGTTTATCTGCGCTCCACTCCGCCAGGCCGTACACCGCTTTTTCCAGCAGATCCGGATGCTGATGGGTGAAACCGTAATATTTTTCGTAAAACGCACCGTCGTTCACGCGGAACGCGCCGGAAAGGTCGAAGACCACGCAGCCAGCCGCCAGGAACTGCGGCGCCAGGTCGTGGCTGACCTCGTGCGCGGTGGCTAAAAACACCACGTCGACGCCGTCGGTAAACTCGCTGATGTCAGACATAGGCTGCAGCGGCAGATCGACAAGACCCTTAAGCTGCGGATGCAAATCGGAAATTAACTTTCCTGCATCATTGCTTTGCGCTGACACGGTCAAAGCGGTTATGGTCATATGTGGATGGCGATTCACGTAGCTTACAAGCTCTGCGCCCGCATAACCGCTAGCGCCTACAATCAGCGTATTCAACATCGGGTTCCTTTATGCTCAACGTTAATGTATTTTTATTCACATTTATTGCATGAATATTGATACTATCACGACCTAAGGTGTGTCAACAATGAAAATGAACTTACCGCCATTTATCGAGATCTACCGCGCCCTGATTGCCACTCCGTCCATCAGCGCAACGGAAGAAGCGCTGGATCAGAGCAATGAGTCTTTAATCAATCTGCTGGCGGGTTGGTTTAGCGATCTTGGGTTTAACGTTGAGGTTCAGCCCGTTCCCGGAACACGCCACAAATTTAACCTGCTCGCCAGCACCGGAACCGGTGCGGGCGGCCTGCTGCTGGCCGGCCATACCGACACCGTGCCGTTTGACGATGGCCGCTGGACGCGCGATCCGTTCACCCTGACCGAGCACGACAACAAGCTCTATGGCCTGGGCACCGCCGACATGAAAGGCTTCTTCGCCTTTATCCTCGACGCGCTGCGTGACGTGGACGTGACGAAGCTGAAAAAACCGCTCTACATTCTGGCGACCGCCGACGAAGAAACCAGCATGGCGGGCGCGCGCTACTTCTCTGAAAACACGTCGATTCGCCCGGATTGCGCGATCATCGGCGAGCCGACGTCTCTGCAGCCGATCCGCGCGCATAAAGGCCATATCTCTACGGCCGTGCGCGTGCTGGGTCAGTCCGGCCACTCCAGCGACCCGGCGCGCGGCGTGAACGCCATCGAGCTGATGCATGACGCCATCGGCCGCATCATGACCCTGCGCGACGATCTGAAAGAGCGCTACCACTACGACGCGTTCACCGTGCCGTATCCGACGCTGAACCTCGGCAGCCTGCATGGCGGCGATGCCTCCAACCGTATCTGCGCCTGCTGCGAACTGCATATGGACATCCGCCCGCTGCCGGGCATGACGCTGAGCGATCTCGACGGCCTGCTGAATGAGGCGCTGGCTCCGGTGAGCGAGCGCTGGCCGGGCCGCCTGACGGTCTCCGAACTGCATCCGCCGATCCCGGGTTACGAATGCCCGCCGGATCATCAGCTGGTTGAGGTGGTGGAAAAGCTGCTCGGTGAGAAAACCGACGTGGTGAACTACTGCACCGAAGCGCCGTTTATTCAGACGCTTTGCCCTACGCTGGTCCTGGGCCCCGGCTCCATCAACCAGGCCCACCAGCCTGATGAATATCTGGAAACCCGCTTCATCAAGCCAACCCGCGAACTGATTACCCAGGTTGTGCATCACTTCTGCTGGCATTAAAACCGCACCGAAGAGTCCCCTCTCCCAGTGGGAGAGGGTCAGGGTGAGGCCAACAAATCGCATGATCTCCGTCACATTCCCATAAGCATCTCTTATCTGACGCAATGCGAATTAAATTTCGTAAATTGCCCGCATTTATTCGTTTGCTGAACCGTTTTCGCAGCAATTGACGACGGGGGTTTTACGTGGCTTTATAAAGGGAGATGACAAAATAATGTCCAGATGATTTTCGCCTGGGCATAAACAAAAATGATGGGGTGACTGGGTTTTTATGAACGAACAATATTCCGCGTTGCGTAGTAATGTCAGTATGCTCGGCAAAGTGCTTGGAGATACCATCAAAGACGCGTTGGGGGAGAACATCCTCGACCGCGTTGAAACCATCCGCAAGCTGTCTAAATCTTCCCGTGCCGGTAACGAGGCCAGTCGTCAGGAGCTGCTCACCACCTTGCAGAACCTCTCTAACGATGAGCTGCTGCCCGTTGCACGCGCATTCAGCCAGTTCCTGAACCTGGCTAACACCGCTGAGCAATACCACAGCATTTCGCCAAACGGCGAAGCGGCAAGCAACCCGGAAGTCATTGCTCGCACCCTTCGTAAACTGAAAGACCAGCCAGACCTCAACGAAGCCACCATCAAAAAAGCGGTGGAATCGCTTTCGCTGGAGCTGGTGCTGACCGCACACCCCACTGAAATTACCCGTCGCACCCTGATCCACAAAATGGTGGAAGTGAACAACTGTCTGAAGCAGTTGGATAACAAAGACATTGCCGACTACGAACGTAACCAGCTGATGCGCCGTCTGCGCCAGCTGATTGCCCAGTCCTGGCACACCGATGAAATTCGTAAGCATCGTCCAAGCCCGGTCGACGAAGCCAAATGGGGCTTTGCGGTGGTGGAAAACAGCCTGTGGGAAGGGGTGCCTAACTACCTGCGCGAGCTGAACGAACAGCTGGAAGAGAACCTCGGCTACCGCCTGCCGGTCGACTTCGTTCCGGTCCGCTTCACCTCCTGGATGGGCGGCGACCGCGACGGTAACCCGAACGTGACCGCGGAAATCACCCGTCACGTCCTGCTGCTGAGCCGCTGGAAAGCGACCGACCTGTTCCTGAAAGACATTCAGGTGCTGATCTCCGAGCTGTCGATGGTTGAAGCGACACCGGAACTGCGCGCGCTGGCCGGAGAAGAAGGCGCCAGCGAGCCGTACCGTTTCCTGATGAAGAAACTGCGTGGTCAGCTGATGGCCACTCAGGCCTGGCTGGAAGCGCGTCTGAAAGGTCAGCGCCTGCCAAAACCAGAGGGTCTGCTCAGCCAGAACGAACAGCTCTGGGAGCCGCTGTATGCCTGTTATAAATCACTGCAGGCCTGCGGGATGGGCATCATCGCTAACGGCGAACTGCTCGACACCCTGCGCCGCGTGAAGTGTTTCGGCGTGCCGCTGGTGCGTATCGACGTGCGTCAGGAAAGTACCCGTCATACCGAAGCGCTGGGCGAACTGACCCGCTATCTCGGCATCGGCGACTATGAAAGCTGGTCCGAAGCCGACAAACAGGCCTTCCTGATCCGCGAGCTGAACTCGAAGCGCCCTCTGCTGCCGCGCAACTGGGAGCCAAGCAACGAAACCCGCGAGGTGCTCAACACCTGTAAAGCGATCGTGGACGCACCGAAAGGATCGGTGGCCGCCTATGTGATCTCCATGGCGAAGACCCCGTCAGACGTGCTGGGCGTTCACCTTCTGCTGAAAGAAGCAGGAATCGACTACGCTCTGCCGGTCGCCCCGCTGTTTGAGACCCTCGACGACCTGAACAACGCCAACGACGTCATGACCCAGCTGCTGAATATCGACTGGTACCGCGGCTTTATTCAGGGCAAACAGATGGTGATGATTGGCTATTCTGACTCCGCGAAAGATGCGGGCGTGATGGCGGCATCCTGGGCGCAGTATCAGGCGCAGGACGCACTGATCAAAACCTGCGAGAAAGCCGGTATTGAGCTGACCCTGTTCCACGGACGCGGTGGCTCGATTGGCCGTGGCGGCGCGCCTGCACACGCAGCGCTGCTTTCACAGCCGCCGGGAAGCCTGAAAGGCGGCCTGCGCGTCACCGAGCAGGGCGAGATGATCCGCTTCAAGTACGGTCTGCCGGAAGTGACCATCAGCAGCCTGTCGCTCTACACCAGCGCTATCCTGGAAGCAAACCTGCTGCCACCGCCGGAGCCGAAAGCATCCTGGTGCCATATCATGGACGAGCTGTCTGATATCTCCTGCGATCTGTACCGCGGCTACGTGCGTGAAAACAAAGATTTCGTTCCTTACTTCCGCTCGGCAACGCCTGAGCAGGAGCTGGGTAAACTGCCGCTGGGCTCACGTCCTGCGAAGCGTCGCCCGACCGGTGGCGTAGAGTCTCTGCGCGCGATCCCGTGGATCTTCGCCTGGACGCAGAACCGTTTGATGCTGCCCGCCTGGCTGGGTGCCGGTGCCGCGCTGCAAAAAGTGGTGGAAGACGGTAAACAGAACGAACTGGAAACCATGTGCCGCGACTGGCCGTTCTTCTCTACCCGTCTGGGCATGCTGGAGATGGTCTTCTCGAAAGCTGACCTGTGGCTGGCGGAATACTACGACCAGCGTCTGGTGAAACCAGCGCTGTGGGCGCTGGGTAAAGAGCTGCGCGAACTGCTGGAAGGCGACATCAAAGTGGTACTGGACATCGCCAACGACTCACATCTGATGGCGGACCTGCCGTGGATTGCCGAGTCTATTCAGCTGCGTAACATCTACACCGACCCGCTGAACGTCCTGCAGGCAGAGCTGCTGCACCGTTCGCGTCTGGCGGAAGAAGAAGGTAAAGAGCCGGATCCGCGCGTTGAACAGGCGCTGATGGTGACGATTGCGGGCGTTGCTGCGGGAATGCGTAACACCGGCTAATACTCTATGCCCGGCGGCGCCGCGCTTGCCCGGACCTGTGACTGGTAGGCCGGGTAAGCGTTAGCGCCACCCGGCACATTTCGGTAGTCTTCTCATGCATTCCGATATCACCCGAATTTTGGCAGACCTGGTAAACCGCACGCTACCGCTGGGCCAGATTCATTTCTCAGCGCTGTCTGAACAGCATTCCCGAACATCTCCCTGCCTCGTCATTACCCTTGATGCCCCCTGTGAGGCGATATTTTCATCCTTTGGACACTTAACGCATCCATCGTCTAATGCCCTGAGCATACATTTCGGTAAGCAGCTGCTGACTATCGAGTTACAGCATGACAATACGCTTGTGCAGCAGCTCCAGGTTGCCCGCCGCGGTCCGCGAACGGGTGCTTTTCTTCTGCAGACGCTAACCGAATTACAGATGCAGCCGGATGAGCAAGAGACCGCGATACTGGTGGTATTAAGCTTGCTCAGCCACTGCCGGGATCTGCTTGGCAGCGATATCCACACCGCCAGCCGCAGCCGCGCCCTGTTTGAGGCCATTCGCCGCTTCATCGAAGAACATCACGCTTCGGCGTTAACCCGTGAATCCGTCGCGCAGGCGTTCTACGTCTCGCCGAACTACCTTTCCCACCTCTTTCAGAAGATTGGCAACGTGGGGTTCAACGAATACCTGACGCAAACGCGGCTCGAACACGCGCGCCAGCTGCTCAAAGGCTACGATCTTAAAATCAAAGATATCGCCGCACGCTGTGGGTTTACAGACAGCAATTACTTCTGCCGTCTCTTTCGTAAGCACACCGAACGCTCTCCTTCCGAATATCGTCGCCAGTATCACAGCGAGCTGACCGCCAAAAAATAGCATTGTGATCGCTCTCGCACTTCGCTAAGGACATTACATTTGTCCAGTATTTGGCAAAATTGGCCTGTATCCGCCCTGCCTGCCCGCGCCTTATCCTTTGTTCAACCTTTCTGACTTAAGGAAAAATAATGGAACTGTACCTGGATACCGCCAACGTGGCGGAAGTTGAACGCCTGGCGCGGATCTTCCCCATTGCGGGCGTCACTACCAATCCGAGCATCGTTGCCGCCAGCCGTGAATCCATCTGGGACGTGCTGCCGCGTCTGCAAAAAGCCATCGGGCCGGAAGGCACGCTGTTTGCTCAAACCATGAGCCGCGATGCCGAAGGGATGGTGGCGGAGGCCAAACGCCTGAGTAACGCCGTCCCGGGCATCGTGGTGAAAATCCCGGTGACGGCTCAGGGGCTCATCGCGATTAAGGCATTGAAAAAAGAGGGGGTTACCACGCTGGGGACCGCCGTTTACAGCGCGGCACAGGGCCTGCTCGCCGCGCTGGCAGGCGCGAAATATGTCGCGCCGTATGTAAACCGCATTGACGCGCAGGGCGGTGACGGCATTCGCATGGTCCAGGAGCTGCAATCCCTGCTGGAACTGCACGCGCCGGACAGCAAAGTGCTGGCCGCCAGCTTCAAAACGCCGCGGCAGGCGCTGGACTGCCTGCTGGCGGGATGCGAGGCAATCACGCTTCCCTTAGACGTAGCGCAACAAATGCTCGGCACGCCAGCGGTAGAGTCAGCCATAGAGAAGTTCGAGCAGGACTGGAAAAACGCGTTTGGTAACCTCAACCTCTAAGGGAGAACTGTTATGGACCGTATCATTCAATCGCCGGGAAAATATATCCAGGGCGCTGATGTGCTTACCCGTCTCGGCGACTATCTGAAACCCCTGGCCAATCGCTGGCTGGTCGTCGGCGATAAATTTGTGCTGGGTTTTGCCGAAGAGACCCTGCGCCAGAGTTTTAAAAAAGCCGAACTGCACGCCGAAATAGCGCCGTTTGGCGGCGAATGTTCACAAAATGAAATCGACCGGCTGAAAAAGCTGGCAGACAGCGCCGACTGCCTGGCGGTGCTGGGTATCGGCGGTGGTAAAACGCTGGATACCGCTAAAGCGCTGGCCCATTTTATGGACGTGCCGGTCGCCATTGCGCCAACAATCGCCTCCACCGATGCGCCGTGCAGCGCCCTTTCGGTCATTTACACTGACAGCGGTGAGTTCGATCGCTACCTGATGCTGCCGCACAACCCAAACATGGTTATCGTCGATACCAAAGTAGTCGTGGGCGCGCCGGCACGCCTGCTGGCCGCCGGGATTGGCGATGCGCTGGCGACGTGGTTTGAAGCACGCGCCTGCTCGCGCAGCGGCGCAACCACCATGGCGGGAGGCAAATGTACGCAGGCTGCACTCGCGCTGGCCGAGCTGTGCTACAACACGCTGGTTGAAGAGGGTGAAAAAGCCATGCTGGCCGCGGAACAGCATGTGGTTACACCGGCGCTGGAACGCATTATCGAAGCCAACACCTATCTCAGCGGCGTAGGCTTTGAAAGCGGCGGGCTGGCGGCAGCACACGCTATTCATAACGGAATGACGGCGGTACCGGACGCGCACCACTTCTATCACGGTGAAAAAGTGGCGTTTGGTACGCTCACGCAGCTGGTGCTGGAAAACGCGCCGGTAGAAGAAATAGAGACCGTCGCCGCGCTTTGTCACAGCGTTGGGCTGCCGATCACGCTGGCACAGCTAAATATCAAAGAGGATATTCCGGCCAAAATGCGTTTGATCGCAGAAGCCTCCTGTGCCGAAGGGGAAACTATCCACAACATGCCCGGCGGCGTAACGCCGGATCAGGTATATGCGGCGCTGCTGGTGGCCGACCAGTATGGGCAGCGGTTCCTGCAGGAGTGGGAGTAAATAGCGTGAATAAAAATCCCCGCATCAGCGGGGATTTTTTTGCCCGTAGGCCGGGTAAGCGTTAGCGCCACCCGGCACAAGGGTTACTGCAGGTCGAACCGATCCAGATCCATTACCTTCGCCCATGCGGCAACGAAGTCGCGGACGAACTTCTCGCTGGCATCGCTGCTGGCATAAACCTCTGCCAGCGCGCGCAGGACGGCGTTAGAACCGAAGACCAGATCGGCGCGGGTGGCGGTGTATTTCACTTCACCGCTGGCGCGATCGCTTCCGGCAAACAGTTCATTAGATTCGTCGGTTGCCTTCCACTGGGTGTTCATGTCCAGCAGATTCACGAAGAAATCGTTGCTCAGCACGCCCTCGCGGTCGGTAAACACGCCATTCTTGCTGCCATCAAAGTTTGCACCCAGCACGCGCAGGCCACCGATCAGCACCGTCAGCTCAGGCGCGGTCAGCGTCAGCTGCTGGGATTTGTCGATCAGCAGTGACTCAGTGGTGGACACATCCACCTGCGCACGGTAGTTGCGGAAGCCGTCGGCAATGGGTTCGAGCAGGTTAAACATCTCGATATCCGTCTGATCCTGACGCGCATCCACGCGCCCTGGCGTAAACGGAACGTTGACGTAAACGCCTGCCGCTTTCGCCGCCTGCTCAACGCCCACGACGCCCGCCAGCACGATGATATCGGCCAGAGAGGCTTTGTTGGTGGTGCGCTGGATAGCTTCCAGAGCCGGCAACGCGCGAACCGCTGCGGCGTTCACATCCCAGTCGCGCTGAGGAGCCAGCGCCAGACGCGCGCCGTTGGCGCCGCCGCGCTTGTCGCCACCGCGGAAGGTCGACGCTGACGCCCACGCAACGGAAACCAGTTCGCTCACCGAGAGGCCAGAGGCAGCGATTTCCGCCTTCAGGCTTTCAATGTCTTCTTTCGACGGATTGAACACCGCCTGCGGCAGCGGGTCCTGCCAGATCAGATCTTCTTTCGGCACTTCCGGGCCAAGGTAACGCGATTTTGGCCCCATATCGCGGTGGGTCAGCTTGTACCACGCGCGCGCGAAGGCTTCGTTGAAGGCCTGCGGATCGTTCAGGAAGCGGCGGGAAATTTTCTCGAATTCCGGGTCAAAACGCAGCGTCAGGTCGGTGACCAGCATGGTAGGTTTGCGTTTTTTCGACGGGTCGAACGGATCGGGCATGATTTCCGGCGCATCCACGGCTTCAAACTGAATCGCCCCCGCCGGGCTGCGGGTCTGCACCCATTCGTATTTGAACAGGTTTTCGAAGAAGTAGTTGCTCCACTGGGTCGGGGTTTGCGACCAGATGACTTCCAGACCGGAGGTAATGGCATCTGCGCCAATTCCCGTGCCGTGCGTGCTGGCCCAGCCCAGGCCCTGCGCTTCAATCGGCGAGGCTTCCGGGTCGGTGCCGACGTGCGTGGCTTCACCCGCGCCGTGGGTTTTGCCGAGGGTGTGGCCGCCCGCGATCAGCGCAACGGTCTCTTCGTCGTTCATCCCCATGTTGCCGAAGGTGGCACGAATGGCCGCCGCAGCAGACAGAGGTTCACCGCTGGCGTTTGGCCCTTCCGGGTTCACATAAATCAGGCCCATTTCGGTGGCGGCCAGCGGTCGCTTCGCCAGCGCCTCCGGGTCACGGTGGGTTAGCCAGGCTTTTTCATCGCCCCAGTTCACGTCCAGGTCTGGTTCCCAGACGTCTTCACGCCCGGCACCGAAACCAAACGTACGGAAGCCGGAGTTCTCCAGCGCCACGTTACCCGCGAGGATAAACAGGTCGGCCCAGGAAATTTTTTGGCCGTATTTTTGCTTGATTGGCCACAGCAGACGGCGCGCCTTATCCAGGCTCACGTTATCCGGCCAGGAGTTCAGCGGCGCAAAGCGCTGTTGACCGCGGCCTGCGCCACCGCGCCCGTCAACGGAGCGATAGGTCCCCGCGCCGTGCCAGGCCATACGGATAAACAGGCCCGCATAGCTGCCCCAGTCGGCAGGCCACCACGGTTGAGAGTCGGTTAAAAGGGCTTTGAGGTCGCCTTTAAGGGCGGAGTAATCAAGTTTGCTGAATTCTTTGCGGTAGTCGAAGTCTTCACCCAGCGGGTTCGAACGATTGGAATGTTGGTTAAGAAGATCGATGCGGAGTTGTTTTGGCCACCAGTCGCGGCTGCCTGTACCTGCTCCCGCGCTGTGATCGACTCCGCCCTGGTGGAACGGGCATTTGCCGACCGATGCCGCTTTATTGGTCTCGTCTGACGTGCTCATCGCTATGCTCCCTTTTACAGTGTTACCGTTACGATATACACCACTAGCAATAAGTTATAGTTGAATTAATCCACAGATTCGATAGCTAATACCTTTTAACTATTCGCGTAACTAAAAAGCCCTCATAATACGAGGGCTTTGTGCTTATTACGCCGGACGAACGCCCAGCGTATGGCAAATGGCGTAGCTCATCTCCGCGCGGTTCAGCGTATAGAAGTGGAAATCTTTCACCCCTTCACGGCTTAAAATTTTCACCATGTCCATCGCGATATTCGCCCCCACCAGCTTGCGGGTTTCCGGGTCATCGTCCAGCCCTTCGTACATTTTGGACATCCACAGCGGAATGCGGACATTGGTCATATCGGCGAACTTCTTCGCCTGTTTGAAGTTAGAGACCGGCAGAATACCCGGGATAATTTCAACGTCGATGCCCGCGGAGACGCAGCGGTCACGGAAACGCAGGTAGCTTTCCACATCGAAGAAGAACTGGGTAATGGCGCGGTTCGCGCCGGCGTCCACTTTACGCCTGAGGTTCAGCAGATCGGCCTGGGCGCTTTTCGCTTCCGGATGCACCTCAGGATAAGCGGCAACGGAGATATCAAAATCAGCCACCTCTTTCAGCAGCGCGACCAGATCGGCGGCATACATGTCCGGCTTACCGCTGCCCGGCGGCAGGTCACCGCGCAGAGCGACGATATGACGAATGCCGTTATTCCAGTAATCCTGAGCGATGGCCCGCAGCTCGTCGCGGGTGGCGTCGATACAGGTGAGATGCGGCGCCGCTTCCAGACCGGTACGATCTTTGATGCCTTTAATGATGCTGTGCGTACGGTCACGCTCGCCGGAGTTAGCACCGTAAGTCACGGAGACGAACTTCGGCTTCAGGCTGCTGAGACGATCGATAGAGCTCCACAGGGTTTGCTCCATTTCACTGGTGCGCGGCGGGAAAAATTCAAAAGAGACGTTAATCTGGCCGTTTACTTCGGCCAGGCTCTGATTCAGTGCTTCCCGCTGGTTGGCGTGAAAAAAGCTCATACCTTACCTCTATCAATCGCATGTCGTTATTTGTTGTGTTGTGAACTTCTATACGTTTAGACGTCCAGATGTAAAAATGACGGAAAAGCGGAGGGACGTCAACATAAATAATCAACAATAACGGTGAGGTTTGCTCAGGGAATATGAGGGAAATTCAGGATGAGGGTGAGTGCGGTCTGATGCCCTCACCCTAACCCTCTCCCACAGGGAGAGGGAAATTCAGGCTTTACAGCAGCTTAGCCAGACGGTTGATGTCGGACTGAATGGCTCCAGCGGTGACATCACGACCCGCGCCAGGGCCGCGGATCACCAGCGGGTTATCGCGGTACCAGCGGCTTTCGATGGCGAAGACGTTATCGCACGGCAGCAGCGCCGCCAGCGGATGTTCAGGACGCACCGCCTCGACGCCGACTCGCGCTTTTCCGTTGGCCTCGAAACGCGCCACGTAGCGCAGTACCAGCCCCATCTCGTTCGCCGCTTCCAGACGCTGTACCATCTGCTCGTTAAGCTCTTCACCATTTTCAAAGAAATGATCCACAGAACCTTCTTCACAGCCGGCAGGCACCAGCGATTCGACGCGTACGGCGTCCGGTTCGATGTCATAACCGGCTTCACGCGCCAGGATCACCAGCTTACGCATCACGTCTTTGCCGGAAAGGTCAACGCGCGGATCGGGCTCGGTTAAGCCCTGCTGCCACGCCTGATCCACCAGGTCAGTGAACGGTACGGTGCCGTCAAACTGCAGGAACAGCCAGGAGAGCGTGCCGGAGAAGATACCGCTCAGCGCCAGAATGCTGTCGCCGCTTTCAATCAGGTCACGCACGGTGTGGTTAACCGGCAGGCCAGCCCCAACGGTGGCGTTATAGAGCCAGTGGCGCCCTGTTTTTTCAAACGCATCGTGGATCTGGCGGTATTTATCGGTGCTGCTTGCCCCCGCCAGCTTGTTCGCACTGATGACGTGGAAACCGTGGCTGGCGAAATCCAGATACTGATCCGCAAGCTGTTCGCTGGCGGTAACGTCCAGCACCACCAGATCGTCATACGGGTGTGCGCGCATCCAGAGGAACAGCGACTCTTCATCCTGCTCTACCGCTTCATCATTAAAGAACGCAAGCGCGCGGCTGGCGTCCAGCCCTTCGTAGTTCAGGAGGCTGCGGCGGCTGTCCACAACGCCCGCGAGAATGAATTCGAATCCGGTACGCGCCGAGAGCGTCACCTGTTCGCGGGCAAACAGTTCCAGCCAGCGGGAACCGATGTTGCCTTTCCCGAACAGCACCAGGCCGATGCGCTTTTCCGCGCGGAACAGGGAGGTGTGCAGACCCTGAATCAGGCTCTCGGTTGGGCCTTTACGCAGGACGGCGACCAGGCTGATGCCCTCTTCCGACTGCCAGGTGAATTCCACCGGCTGGCCTTTCAGCTGCTGCCAGAAGCGGTGGCAGTGCAGCGGGTTACGGGTGACGCCCGCGCCCACCATCGCCACCAGCGCCAGCCCCTGACGCAGGCGAAGCTCGCCCGGCAGGCCCGCTTCATCCAGAATTTTCAGCGCGCTGTCCGCCACTTCCGCGGTATAGCAGAACTGCAGCAGCTGGCGATCGTTATGCACGCCAACGGCCAGCGGACGCACCTGGGCGCGTTTGAGGATCGTGTCGATATCTTTATGCGCCAGCTTGAAGTCCTGGCCCGCAGGCACCTGGAACTCAATCAGGCAGATGTCGTCGTGGCTGGTGACAATACGCGCCCCGGTACCGGACGCCAGTACGCGCTCAATGCGCGTGGAACCTTGATCCGGGGTGTAACTGCAGCGCAGCTGGAGGTCGATATCGCTGCCGGAAACCGGCTGCAGCGTGCGCGCGTGCAGTACCGGCGCGGCCAGACGCGCCAGCTCGCTGGCTTCGTCGAGACGCAGCAGCGGCAGCAGGCAGGCATCTTTTACTTTACGCGGGTCCGCGCTGTACACACCGGCCACGTCGCTCCAGATGGTGACGCGGGACACGCCCGCCAGGGCACCAATCTGCGTTGCCGAGTAGTCCGAACCGTTACGGCCCAGCAGCACGGTTTCGCCCGCGTTGCTGCGGCTGATAAAGCCGGTGACAACAATACGTTTGCCCGGGTGCTGTACCAGCAGCTGTTGCAGCAGCGGGTAGGACAACCCTTCATCCACCTGCGGCTGCGCGGCGCGTTCGGCGCGCAGGAAATCACGCGCGTCGAGCCAGGCCGCTTCCACGCCCAGGTGTTGCAGCACGGCGGCCATCAGGCGCGCGGACCACACTTCACCGTGGCCCACCACTTCGGCATACACCGCGTCGGTAATTCCGCTGTCCAGCAGGGCAGCCAGACGCTCAAGGTCATGCGTAAAGGCGCTGATCAGCCCGTCCGCCACGTCCGCAGGCAGCAGGCCGGCAATCAGCTCGCTCTGGTAACGGCGTAAGGACTGTTGCACCTGATGCGCAGAAAGGCGATCGGTCTGGCTCAGTTTCAGCCAGCTAATCAACTGGTTGGTGGTGCTGCCCGCCGCCGAGACAACCATCATGTCACCCGGCTGTGAATATTCCGTCATGATCCCTGCAACGCGCAGGTAACATTTCACATCAGCAAGACTACTACCACCAAACTTGTGCAGTTGACGACCCTTCGCCCCTGCCTGCGCTATCACACTCATGATTACCCCTTGGCTGCGATCCGGAAGGCATTTTCCAGATCGGCAATTAAATCTTCAGAATCTTCAATGCCGGTTGAGATACGCAGCAGCGTCTCAGAAATTCCGGCGGCGGCACGAGCTTCCGGTGCCATACCTGCGTGCGTCATGGTTGCGGCGTGGGAGATCAAGCTTTCAACCCCACCTAAGGATTCCGCCAGCGTAAACAATGACAGCCCGCCCAGGAAGCGACGCAGCGTTTGCTCGTCACCGTCCAGTTCAAAACTTAACATCGCGCCAAACCCTTTCTGCTGACGCGCGGCAATCTCATGCCCCTGATTTTCCGGCAGCGACGGGTGATAAAGCTTTTTCACCAGCGCCTGGGTTTTCAGGAAATCGACAATCGCCTGGGCATTGCGCTGCGCCACGTCCATGCGCGGCGACAGCGTGCGGATGCCGCGCAACAGCAGATAGCTGTCGAAGGCCCCCGCGGTGACGCCAATATTATTGGCCCACCATGCCAGTTCGGTGACAACGTCGGGATCTTTGGCAATCACCACGCCCGCCACCACATCAGAATGGCCGTTCAGATATTTAGTGCATGAATGCAATACCAGATCGGCACCCAGTGCGAGTGGGTTCTGAAGGGCCGGACTGAGGAACGTATTATCCACTACACTTATCGCTCCCGCATCCCTTGCGAGCTGACAAATTTTCGCAATATCGACAACGCGCAACAATGGATTGCTTGGACTTTCCACCAGAACCAGCTTCGGCTTCTCTGCCAGGGCCTGTTTCAGCGCCTGTTCATCGTTTTGATCGACAAACAGGACGCGATAGCAGCCGCGTTTCGCCAGGCTGTCAAACAGGCGATAGCTGCCGCCGTAGCAGTCGTGCGGCGCAACCAGCAGATCGCCCGGTTTCAGGAACACCGTGGTCACCAGGTGAATGGCAGACATCCCCGTATTGGTTAATACTGCACCTGCGCCACCTTCCAGCTCGGCCAGCGCGCGCTGGGTCACGTCACGCGTAGGGTTGCCACGACGCGAATAATCATGCGCGCGGGGTTCATTAAATCCGGTGAAATTATAGGTACTGGAAAGATGAATCGGCGGGACAACGCAGCCGTACTGCTCGTCATCATTTAATCCGCTACGCACTGCAATAGTGGCCTGTTTACGCGTCATGGTGAGGGCTTCCTGGCGAATGAGGTGAAAAGTCAGGCACCAGAGTAAACATTGAAAGTATGGACGTCAATACATCTGGACATCTAAACTTCTTTGCGTATAGATTGAGCAATGCGCAAATAGCCGTTAAAATTATATGCTTTAGTGCACGCTGCAGCGGCAATATCCGTGCCACGGTATCGTCTCTACGGTAAACTAGACAAGATTGCGGTTCAAAACGGGTGGTTACAGGTTTTGCACCTTTAAATAAATGACTGAGAGGATTAAAGGTATCTCATGGCTGAATGGAGCGGCGAATATATCAGCCCATACGCTGAGCACGGTAAGAAGAGTGAGCAAGTAAAGAAAATTACGGTTTCCATTCCTCTGAAGGTGTTGAAGATCCTCACCGATGAACGTACGCGTCGTCAGGTGAATAACCTGCGCCACGCGACCAACAGCGAACTGCTGTGCGAAGCGTTTCTGCATGCGTTTACCGGTCAACCGTTGCCGAACGATGAAGATCTGCGCAAAGAGCGCAGTGATGAAATCCCGGAAGAGGCGAAGGTGATCATGCGTGAACTGGGTATTGACCCGGATACGTGGGAATACTGAGAAGCGGATACAAAAAAGGCACCTTGCGGTGCCTTTTTTTCGGGAAACTTATTTAGCGCCCGGGATGCTGAAACGCTTGTTGAAGCGGTCAACACGGCCACCGGTTGCAACGTCACGCTGCTTACCAGTGTAGAACGGGTGGCATTTGCCGCACACGTCCAGGTTCAGATCGTGACCCACGGTAGAGCGGATCTGGATAGAGTTACCGCAAGAACAGTTTGCAGTAATCATTTCGTATTTCGGGTGAATATCTTTTTTCATGGGAGAACCTCAGTTAAGGCCGCGTCGCTCTTCCAGCCCTAACGCCAGACACCACGCGATGTTGATTGTAAGTTCTTTGGCGTAAAGTACACCAAAGGCGGCGAATCATACAGAATTTGACCAACGTATGCAAACTGATCCGCACGCCGCTTTTACTAATGTGTATACTAACGCGCCACTTTTCAAGTCAGGAAGATTCGATGCCCGTCGCTCACGTTGCCCTGCCCGTTCCGCTTCCCCGCACCTTTGACTATCTGCTGCCCGACAGCATGAGCGCCAAAGCGGGTTGCCGCGTGACCGTGCCGTTTGGCAAACAGCAGCGCGTGGGGATTGTTGTCTCCGTCAGCGATCAAAGTGAACTGCCGCTCAATGAACTGAAGTCGGTCGTTGAGGTGCTGGACAGCGAGCCCGTTTACTCCACCAGCACCTGGCGACTGCTGCTGTGGGCGGCAGATTATTATCATCACCCGATTGGCGACGTCCTGTTCCATGCCCTGCCAATTATGCTGCGCCAGGGCAAGAGCGCCAGCCATGCGCCGATGTGGTACTGGTTTGCCACCGAGCAGGGCCAGGCGGTGGATATCAACAGCCTGAAGCGATCGCAGAAACAGCAGCAGGCGCTGGCGGCGCTGCGTCAGGGAAAAATCTGGCGACATCAGGTCGACGAGCTTGAGGTCAGCGAAACGGCGCTACAGGCCTTAAGAAAGAAAGGGCTGAGCGAACTGGCCAGCGAAGCTCCCGCTCTTTACGACTGGCGGGAGAGTTTCTCCGTTTCAGGGGATCGCCTGCGTCTGAATACCGAGCAGGCCACCGCCGTGGGCGCGATTCATAGCGCCTCCGATCATTTCTCTGCCTGGCTGCTGGCGGGGGTCACCGGTTCCGGCAAGACCGAAGTCTACCTGAGCGTGCTGGAAAACGTGCTGGCTCAGGGCAAACAGGCGCTGGTGATGGTGCCGGAAATTGGCCTGACGCCGCAAACCATCGCCCGATTCCGCGAGCGCTTTAACGCGCCGGTTGAGGTGCTGCACTCCGGCCTGAACGACAGCGAACGCCTCAGCGCCTGGCTGAAAGCCAAAAACGGCGAAGCGGCGATTGTGATCGGCACCCGCTCGTCGCTGTTTACGCCATTTAAAAATCTTGGCGTTATCGTGATCGACGAAGAACACGACAGCTCCTATAAACAGCAGGAGGGCTGGCGCTATCACGCCCGCGATCTGGCGGTCTATCGCGCGCACAGCGAGCAAATTCCCATTATTCTCGGCTCCGCCACGCCGGCGCTCGAAACGCTGCACAACGTGCGCCAGCGTAAGTACCACATGCTGCGCCTGACGCGTCGGGCGGGGAATGCCCGTCCGGCCATTCAGCACGTGCTGGATCTGAAAGGTCAGCAGGTTCAGGCCGGGCTAGCGCCTGCATTGATTACCCGTATGCGCCAGCATTTGCAGGCGGGCAATCAGGTCATTCTGTTCCTCAACCGACGAGGCTTCGCGCCCGCCCTGTTGTGCCACGACTGCGGCTGGATTGCCGAGTGTCCGCGCTGCGACCACTACTATACCTTCCACCAGGCCCAGCGGCATTTGCGCTGCCACCACTGCGACAGCCAGCGCCCGGTGCCGCGCCAGTGCCCGTCGTGTGGCTCAACGCATATCGTGCCGGTCGGTCTGGGGACGGAACAGCTGGAACAGGCGCTTGGCCCTTTCTTCCCGGACGTGCCTATTTCGCGTATCGACCGGGACACCACCAGCCGCAAGGGCGCGCTGGAACAGCAGCTGGCGGAAGTGCATCGCGGCGGCGCGCGCATCCTGATTGGCACCCAGATGCTGGCCAAAGGCCACCACTTCCCGGACGTGACGCTGGTCGCCCTGCTGGACGTGGACGGCGCGCTGTTCTCGGCAGATTTCCGCTCAGCCGAGCGCTTCGCCCAGCTTTATACCCAGGTGGCAGGGCGTGCCGGTCGCGCCGGTAAACAGGGCGAAGTGGTGTTGCAAACGCACCACCCTGAGCATCCGCTGCTGCAAACCCTGCTGCATAAAGGCTATGACGCTTTTGCCGAGCAGGCGCTGGCCGAACGCCAGACCATGCAGCTGCCGCCGTGGACCAGCCACGTCATCATCCGCGCGGAAGATCACAATAACCAGCAGGCGCCGCTTTTCCTGCAGCAGCTGAGAAACCTCCTGCAGGCCAGCCCGCTGGTGGATAATCAGCTGTGGATCCTGGGCCCGGTGCCGGCACTCGCGCCAAAGCGCGGCGGACGTTTCCGCTGGCAAATCTTACTTCAGCACCCCTCACGTGTTCGCCTGCAGCATATCGTCAGCGGCACGCTGGCGCTCATCAACACGCTGCCGGAAGCGCGAAAAGTGAAGTGGGTACTGGACGTCGATCCCATCGAAGGCTGAAGACGGATCGAAAAATTTAACGCTCCTCACACTTTTTATGAAAATTCTGTAACCGATTCCATTAACTATCTGTAAAAATGGTGATGTCAGAAGTTCGGTGTTCAGGCGAGGAGAAGACGTTGAAGTCCAGGAAAGAGGTTGCACCGGCGACCATGAAAGACGTTGCCCAGAAAGCACAAGTCTCTACGGCAACGGTATCCCGCGCATTAATGAACCCGGATAAAGTCTCCCAGGCGACCCGTAACCGGGTAGAGCAGGCTGCGCTTGAAGTGGGCTATTTCCCACAGGCGATGGGGCGTAACGTCAAACGCAATGAGTCGCGCACCATTCTGGTGATTGTGCCGGATATCTGCGACCCCTTCTTCAGCGAGATTATCCGCGGTATTGAAGTCACCGCAGCAGAACAGGGTTACCTGGTGCTGATTGGCGACTGCGCTCATCAGAACCAGCAGGAAAAAACCTTCATCGATCTCATTATCACCAAGCAGATCGACGGCATGCTGCTGCTTGGCTCCCGCCTGCCGTTTGATGCCAGCATTGAAGAGCAGCGTAATTTACCGCCGATGGTCATGGCCAACGAGTTTGCGCCGGAGCTGGAGCTGCCGACGGTCCACATTGATAACCTCACCGCCGCGTTCAACGCCGTAAACTATCTCCAGGAGCTGGGGCATAAGCGTATTGGCTGTATTGCCGGGCCTGAAGAGATGCCGCTGTGTCACTATCGCTTACAGGGCTACGTGCAGGCGCTGCGCCGTACCGGCGTCACCGTCGATCCGCACTATATTGCGCGCGGTGATTTTACCTTCGCCGCGGGTGGACAAGCTCTGGAGAAACTTCTGGACCTGCCTGAGCCGCCAACCGCCGTATTTTGTCACAGCGACGTGATGGCGCTGGGCGCATTGTCGTACGCCAAACGCCGCGGCCTTCGCATACCGAAAGATTTATCGATCATCGGATTCGACAATATTTCGCTTTCAGAATTTTGCGATCCGCCGCTCTCAACGGTCGCTCAGCCGCGCTACCAAATCGGCCGCGAAGCGATGCTCCTTCTGCTGGATCAGCTTCACGGTCAAACAGTTAGCAGCGGCTCGCGGTTGCTGGACTGTGAACTGATTGTCCGCGGCACTACCCAGGCATTGACTTAAAGTAAACGTCTTTCGGATACCCTTATCTGGTCAAAGCCCCGCCGCTTAAGTAACATGGCGGACTGACGAACGAATAAATACAGCGAAACGATAGTGGCACAACGAGATTATGTACGTCGCGGCCAGCCGGCACCTTCGCGACGCAAAAAGAGTAGCTCAAGGAAAAAGCAACGTAACCTGCCTGCTGTCTCGCCAGCAATGGTCGCTATTGCTGCGGCTGTAGTCGTCGCCTTTATTGGTGGCCTGTACTTCATCACGCACCATAAAAAAGAAGAGTCTGAGGCGCTTCAGGCCAGTAAAGTTGCCGGAAATGGCCTTCCTCCGAAGCCTGAAGAGCGCTGGCGCTATATCAAAGAGCTGGAAAGCCGTCAGCCCGGGGTGCGTGCGCCAACCGAACCTTCTGCGGGTGGTGAAGTGCAGAATGCGAATCAGCTGACGGATGAACAGCGACAGCTGCTGGCCCAAATGCAGGCCGATATGCGCCAGCAGCCTACGCAGCTGAACGAAGTACCGTGGAATGAGCAGACGCCGGCACAGCGCCAGCAAACGCTGCAGCGACGTCAGGCGCAACAGCAGATCCAGCAGCAGCAACAGCAGCAGTGGGCGCAAACCCAGCCGGTGCAGCAGCCGAAAGCACAGCCGCGGGTAACGGAACAGCCATACCAGCAGCCGACGCGTACGGCGCAGTCTCAGCCAGTCCAGCAGCAGCCGAAAACGCAGCCGCAGAAACAGGCGGCTCAGCCGTATCAGGATCTGCTCCAGACGCCAGCGCATACCACCGCGCAGCAGCCGAAAACTCAGCAGGCCGCGCCGGTGACCAAAGAGACCGAAGCGCCGAAGCAGACGGCTGAGAAAAAAGACGAGCGTCGCTGGATGGTACAGTGCGGTTCGTTCAAAGGCGCGGAGCAGGCGGAAACGGTACGTGCGCAGCTGGCCTTTGAAGGGTTTGATTCGCGTATTACCACCAATAACGGCTGGAATCGCGTGGTGATTGGTCCGGTCAAAGGCAAAGAAAATGCCGATGGCACCATTTCTCGTTTGAAAATCGCCGGCCATACAAACTGCATTCGACTCGCCTCCGGGGGTTGAAACCCCCAAAATCCCCCCCATCTATCATTTAATTCAGCCCTGAGCACAGGCTCAGGGCTTCTGTTTCCCGATTCTGTAACCAGGGGGTCTGCTCGTGACAACAATAGTAAGTGTACGCCGTAACGGCCATGTGGTAATCGCCGGTGATGGCCAGGCCACGCTGGGTAATACCGTCATGAAAGGCAACGTGAAGAAAGTGCGCCGCCTCTACAACGACAAAGTGATCGCCGGTTTTGCTGGCGGCACGGCGGACGCCTTTACGCTGTTTGAACTGTTTGAACGCAAACTGGAAATGCACCAGGGTCATCTGGTGAAAGCTGCCGTTGAGCTGGCGAAAGACTGGCGTACCGACCGCATGCTGCGCAAGCTCGAAGCGCTGCTGGCAGTGGCCGATGAAACCGCCTCGCTGATCATCACCGGTAACGGTGACGTCATTCAGCCGGAAAATGACCTGATTGCCATCGGCTCTGGCGGCCCTTATGCCCAGGCTGCAGCCCGCGCGCTGTTGGAGAATACCGACATGAACGCGCGTGATATCGCGGTGAAGGCGTTGGATATTGCAGGTGATATCTGCATTTATACCAACCACAACCACACCATCGAAGAATTGACCTCCAAAGCGTAAGGATCTCCCATGTCTGAAATGACCCCACGCGAAATTGTCAGCGAACTGAACAAACACATTATCGGCCAGGATAACGCCAAGCGTTCCGTGGCTATCGCCCTGCGTAACCGCTGGCGTCGTATGCAGCTTGATGAAGAGCTGCGCCACGAAGTGACGCCGAAAAACATTCTGATGATCGGCCCGACCGGCGTCGGTAAAACCGAAATCGCCCGTCGTCTGGCGAAGCTGGCTAACGCGCCGTTCATCAAAGTTGAAGCCACCAAGTTCACCGAAGTGGGCTATGTGGGTAAAGAAGTGGACTCCATCATCCGCGATCTGACCGACTCGGCGATCAAGATGGTGCGCGTCCAGGCGATCGAGAAAAACCGCTATCGCGCGGAAGAGATGGCCGAAGAGCGCATTCTCGACGTGCTGATCCCACCGGCAAAAAACAACTGGGGCCAGGCAGAGCAGCAGGCGGAACCATCCGCGGCGCGCCAGGCATTCCGCAAAAAACTGCGTGAAGGCCAGCTGGACGACAAAGAGATTGAGATCGATCTCGCTGCCGCGCCAATGGGTGTGGAAATCATGGCGCCTCCGGGCATGGAAGAGATGACTAGCCAGCTGCAGTCCATGTTCCAGAACCTGGGCGGCCAGAAGCAGAAAGCGCGTAAGCTGAAAATCAAAGACGCGATGAAGCTGCTGATTGAAGAAGAAGCGGCGAAGCTGGTAAACCCGGAAGAGCTGAAGCAGGACGCTATCGACGCGGTTGAGCAGCACGGTATCGTGTTTATCGACGAAATCGACAAAATTTGTAAGCGCGGCGGCAACAGCTCCGGCCCGGACGTGTCCCGCGAAGGCGTTCAGCGCGACCTGCTGCCGCTGGTTGAAGGCTGCACAGTCTCCACCAAGCACGGCATGGTGAAAACGGACCACATCCTGTTTATCGCTTCAGGGGCGTTCCAGGTTGCCAGCCCGTCGGATCTGATCCCCGAACTGCAGGGGCGTCTGCCTATCCGCGTTGAGCTGCAGGCGCTTACTACCGAAGATTTCGAACGTATCCTGACCGAGCCAAACGCCTCTGCTACCGTACAGTACAAAGCGCTGATGGCGACCGAAGGCGTGAACCTCGAGTTCACCGAAGACGGTATCAAGCGTATTGCCCAAGCCGCATGGCAGGTCAACGAAACCACCGAGAACATCGGTGCGCGTCGCCTGCATACCGTGCTGGAACGCCTGGTAGAAGATATCTCTTATGACGCGAGCGACCTTAACGGCCAAACCGTTACCATTGACGCAGAATATGTGAGTAAACATCTGGATGCGTTAGTGGCAGATGAAGATCTGAGCCGTTTTATCCTATAATCGCGGTTACTGGATTCTCATCACGTTTAATGGGGGCTAATGCCCCCATTTTTATTGGCTAAATACTTATGACTGACATCAGCCGTACTCAGGCGTGGCTCGAAAGTCTGCGCCCTAAAACGCTTCCTCTGGCCTTTGCCGCAATTATCGTCGGCACCGCCCTTGCCTGGTGGCAGGGTTATTTTGATCCGCTGGTCGCCGCGCTGGCACTGATTACCGCCGGCCTGCTGCAAATCCTCTCCAATCTCGCCAACGACTACGGCGACGCGGTAAAAGGCAGCGACAAGCCGGACCGCATAGGGCCACTGCGCGGAATGCAGAAAGGGGTGATTACCCAGGCGCAGATGAAACGCGCGCTGATTATCACCGTGGTGCTGATCTGCGTATCCGGCCTGGCGCTGGTGACGGTGGCGTCTAAGACCACCAGCGATTTCATTGGCTTCCTGGTGCTGGGTTTACTGGCCATTATCGCGGCCATCACCTACACCGTCGGCACGCGTCCTTACGGTTATATTGGACTCGGGGATATCTCCGTACTGGTGTTCTTCGGCTGGCTGAGCGTGATGGGAAGTTGGTACCTGCAGGCGCATACGGTGATCCCTGCCCTATTCCTGCCCGCGACCGCCTGCGGTCTGCTGGCGACGGCGGTGCTCAACATCAACAACCTGCGCGACATCGACAGCGATCGCGAGAACGGCAAAAACACTCTGGCGGTTCGTCTGGGGCCGGTCAATGCGCGCCGCTATCACGCCTGTCTGCTCATTGGCGCGCTGGTTTGCCTGGCGCTGTTTAACCTGATTTCCTTGCAGAGCCTGTGGGGCTGGCTGTTTGTGCTTGCCGCGCCGCTGCTGATTAAGCAGGCCCGCTTTGTGATGCGTGAACTCAGCCCGTCCGCCATGCCGCCGATGCTGGAACGCACGGTAAAAGGCGCGTTGCTGACTAACCTGTTGTTCGTCATCGGGATTGTTTTAAGCCAGACGCTGCGTTAGCTGACAAATATCAATTAACAATTGATGATTTTGCCAACAACGCATTTCGCACGATATACTGAACACATTCGCAGCAACTGAGCGTTAAACCTATGAAATACGATACCTCCGAGCTCTGTGACATCTACCAGGAAGATGTCAACGTCGTTGAACCGCTGTTCTCCAACTTTGGTGGGAGGTCGTCGTTTGGCGGTCAAATCGTCACGGTGAAATGTTTCGAGGACAACGGGTTGCTGTACGATCTGCTCGAACAGAATGGCCGCGGCCGCGTTCTTGTGGTCGACGGCGGCGGTTCCGTGCGCCGTGCATTAATTGATGCTGAACTGGCCGGCATTGCCGTTCAGAATGAGTGGGAAGGCCTTGTGGTGTATGGTTCCGTACGTCAGGTCGACGATCTGGAAGACCTGGATATCGGGATTCAGGCCATCGCGGCCATACCGGTAGGGGCGGCGGGTGACGGCATCGGCGAAAGCGACGTGCGCGTCAATTTCGGCGGCGTGACCTTCTTCTCCGGGGACCATCTCTACGCCGATAATACTGGCATTATCCTGTCGGAAGACCCGCTGGATATCGAGTAGTAAAAAGTCAGCGAGAACCATAAAAAAACCGCCAACAGCAATGTGGCGGTTTTTTGTCCCCTCAGGATTCGCGGTCCGTTGGGAAGTTTTGCAGGCTAACACCAGGGAGTTTCATCATACTCTCGTCCAAGCCTTGGGCAACCCCTCAGAACTTTTATAAAATCCTAATTGTCTATGAATACCTTAACTCCACGGTTGATGCTCATTATGATGAAGCGTCCCTTTCCGCCATCTCGCAAATGGGCATCGGTCCAGGGAAAGGTGTATTCACTACCGTAAAGCAGGCTAATACCAGGGCTTGTGTCCACCGACTTATCACCGGTGGTGAACGGTGGAGCGGTTAGCTGCAGGGACCGCATAATGAAACGCTATTTATGTATCGCGTTCATTGTCGCCAGCGTACTCGTTGTAAAGAGTGATGAACCCAATGTGTTCGTTGCTTTTGCTATGACAGCGCAGGACAAGTAGCGTTAAGGCCGCCTTTGGCGGCCTTTTTTATGGTGATCGCCGACTGACATCAAACCATAAAAAAAAAGCCGGGTGGCGGCTTCGCCTTACCCGGCCTGTTCAGTTCATCCCAATGGGAATTAGACCTCTTCCATACGTCCCAGCAGCGCCTGCAGGCGATCCTGCCAGCCGTTCTGCTGTTCGCGCAGCTGGTTGTTTTCGCGCTCCAGTTCTTCGCGGCCGTGCTGAGCGTTCTGAACTTCCTGCGCCAGGCTGTTGTTCTTTTCTTTCAGCTCTTCAATTTCCATCTGCAGCAGGGTGATGGTGTCAATCGCCTGCTGTACTTTCGATTCCAGTTTCTCAAACACTTCTAAAGACATGATGCTACCTCTCCTGAATTGCAAGGCGACGCTTTAACATAAACGCGCACGACATATACCGTCGATTGTATGGAGCGCGGCGCTCTGTGTCCAGCGACACACCGCGCAGATCGCGGTTTGCAACACTTTTAGGTCTGGTCCTGGTGTGTTCGCGTCATATACCCCTAAATTGTTAACTGATTCGTTAATGAAATGATTCAGCTCACATTCCTGTACTGATGCAAAAATGTGCTTTATGGCGCGAAAACGCTCATTTTATTGACACAGACCACACATTTTGATTTCGATATTTCTCGTTTTTGCTCGTTAACGATAAATTAACACTATGTCTACAGGGCATCGTGGCTGTCACGGGCGGCCATGCTAACAATAAACATCAATTTCTTCAGGATTCCGATTATGAGTCAGACATCAACCTTAAAAGGCCAGTGCATTGCCGAGTTCCTTGGTACCGGGTTGTTGATATTCTTCGGAGTGGGCTGTGTCGCTGCACTGAAAGTGGCGGGTGCCAGTTTTGGTCAGTGGGAAATCAGTATCATCTGGGGTCTGGGCGTGGCGATGGCCATCTACCTGACTGCAGGGGTTTCTGGTGCACATCTTAACCCGGCGGTGACAATCGCACTGTGGCTGTTCGCGTGCTTCGACGGACGCAAAGTTGTTCCTTTCATTCTTTCTCAGTTTGCCGGCGCGTTTTGCGCAGCGGCGTTAGTTTACGGGCTTTATTACAATCTTTTCATCGACTTCGAACAGACGCATCATATGGTACGCGGCAGCGTCGAAAGTCTGGATCTGGCAGGCATCTTCTCAACCTACCCTAACCCGCATATTAATTTTGTGCAGGCGTTCGCAGTTGAAATGGTGATTACCGCTATTCTGATGGGCGTTATCCTGGCGCTGACCGACGACGGAAACGGCATTCCGCGCGGCCCGCTGGCACCCCTGCTGATTGGTTTGCTGATTGCGGTAATTGGCGCATCCATGGGCCCGCTGACCGGATTCGCGATGAACCCGGCACGTGATATCGGACCAAAAGCCTTCGCCTTTATCGCAGGCTGGGGCGACGTCGCCTTCACCGGTGGCAAAGACATTCCTTACTTCCTGGTACCGCTGTTTGCGCCGGTTGTGGGGGCTGCGCTGGGTGCGTTTAGCTACCGCAAATTAATTGGTCGCCACTTACCGTGCGACACCTGTGTGGAAGAGGAGAAGGAAACGACTTCTACCGCACAACAAAAAGCTTCGCTGTAATCTGACTACGGGACACATACCATGACCGAAAAAAAATATATCGTTGCGCTCGACCAGGGCACTACCAGCTCCCGCGCTGTCGTAATGGATCATGACGCGAACATCGTCAGCGTGTCACAGCGCGAATTTGAGCAAATTTATCCTCGTCCAGGCTGGGTAGAACATGACCCAATGGAGATTTGGGCGTCACAAAGCTCCACGCTGGTCGAAGTGCTGGCGAAAGCCGATATCAGTTCCGACGAGATTGCCGCGATTGGTATTACCAACCAGCGTGAAACGACGATTGTCTGGGAACGTGAAACCGGTAAGCCCATTTACAACGCTATCGTCTGGCAGTGCCGCCGTACATCCGAGATCTGCGAACAGCTGAAGCGCGACGGTATGGAAGAGTACGTTCGCAGCGCCACCGGTTTGGTGGTTGACCCGTATTTCTCCGGCACCAAAGTGAAATGGATCCTCGACTACGTAGAAGGTTCACGCGAGCGTGCTAAACGCGGCGAGCTGCTGTTCGGTACCGTCGATACCTGGCTTATCTGGAAGATGACCCAGGGACGCGTTCACGTGACCGACTACACCAACGCCTCGCGTACCATGCTGTTCAACATCAACACCCTGGAGTGGGATGACAAGATGCTGGACGCGCTGGACATTCCGCGCGCGATGCTGCCTGAAGTGCGTAAGTCTTCAGAAGTATACGGCCAGACCAACATCGGCGGTAAAGGCGGCACCCGTATTCCTATCGCCGGTATCGCCGGTGACCAGCAGGCGGCGCTGTTCGGCCAGCTGTGCGTCAAGGAAGGGATGGCGAAGAACACCTACGGCACCGGCTGCTTTATGCTGATGAACACCGGCGAGAAAGCGGTGAAATCAGAAAACGGCCTGTTGACCACCATCGCCTGCGGCCCGCGCGGCGAAGTGAACTATGCGCTGGAAGGTGCGGTGTTCATGGCGGGTGCATCCATTCAGTGGCTGCGCGACGAGATGAAGCTGATCAGCGATGCGTTCGACTCCGAGTACTTCGCGACCAAAGTGAAAGACACCAACGGCGTGTACGTGGTGCCTGCGTTCACCGGTCTGGGCGCACCGTACTGGGATCCGTATGCACGCGGCGCAATTTTCGGCCTGACGCGCGGTGTGAACTCTAACCACATTATTCGCGCTACTCTGGAATCCATCGCCTACCAGACGCGCGACGTGCTGGAAGCGATGCAGGCTGACTCCGGCATTCGTCTGCACGCCCTGCGCGTGGACGGCGGTGCGGTAGCGAATAACTTCCTGATGCAGTTCCAGTCCGACATTCTCGGCACCCGCGTTGAGCGCCCTGAAGTGCGTGAAGTCACGGCGCTGGGCGCGGCGTACCTTGCCGGTCTGGCGGTAGGCTTCTGGCAGAACCTGGACGAGCTGCAGGAAAAAGCGGTTATCGAACGCGAGTTCCGCCCGGGCATCGAAACCACCGAGCGTAACTTCCGCTACAGCGGCTGGAAAAAAGCGGTGAAACGCGCCCTGGCGTGGGAAGAGCACGAAGAGTAATTCCCCTCACCCCGACCCTCTCCCCAAAGGGGAGAGGGTGTTTTAAGTCCCCTCGCCCCTTTGGGGAGAGGGTTAGGGTGAGGGGAGTACAGACCGCACCTTACCCACTCTGTGATAAACTTCGTGCAATTCCTTTTGATTGCACGAGTACCTCATGAAACGTGAACTTGCTATCGAGTTTTCCCGCGTCACCGAAGCGGCCGCACTTGCAGGCTATAAATGGCTGGGTCGTGGCGACAAAAATACCGCAGACGGCGCTGCCGTCCATGCCATGCGTATTGTACTTAACCAGGTCAACATCGACGGCACCATCGTGATCGGCGAAGGCGAGATCGACGAAGCGCCGATGCTCTACATCGGTGAAAAAGTCGGTACCGGCAAAGGCGATGCCGTGGATATCGCGGTTGACCCGATCGAAGGCACCCGCATGACGGCGATGGGTCAGGCCAATGCGTTAGCGGTGCTGGCCGTCGGCGATAAGGGCTGCTTCCTGAACGCGCCGGACATGTACATGGAAAAGCTGATTGTCGGTCCTGGCGCAAAAGGCGCAATCGACCTTAGCCTGCCGCTGGAAGAGAACCTGCACAACATCGCCAAAGCCCTGGGCAAACCCCTTAGCGAACTCACCGTCACCATTCTGGCGAAACCGCGCCACGACGCCACCATCGCGCAGATGCAAAAGCTCGGCGTGCGCGTGTTTGCTATTCCTGACGGTGACGTTGCCGCCTCGATCCTGACCTGCATGCCGGACAGCGAAGTCGACGTGCTGTACGGCATCGGTGGCGCGCCGGAAGGTGTGGTCTCCGCGGCAGTGATCCGCGCGCTGGATGGCGATATGCAGGCCCGTCTGCTGCCCCGCCATGAGGTGAAAGGCGACAGCGAAGAGAACCGCCGTATTGGGGAAAACGAGCTGGCGCGCTGCGAAGCGATGGGCATCGAGGCCAATAGAGTGCTGGCTCTGGACGAGATGGCGCGTAGCGATAACGTTGTCTTCTCGGCGACCGGCATCACCAAAGGCGATCTGCTGGACGGCATCACCCGCAAGGGCAATATGGCCACCACTGAAACCCTGCTGATCCGCGGTAAATCACGCACCATTCGCCGCATTCAGTCTATCCACTATCTCGACCGCAAAGACCCGGACGTGCAGACGCACATTCTGTAAAACCGTTTGATCGATAGAGCTTTCCGGCCCTGACGGGCTGGAAATTATCACCACAAGTACGGAAGATAGAACAGAGAAACAGCACAGGAGAAGATCATGGCGGACTGGGTAACAGGTAAAGTCACAAAGGTACAGTTCTGGACCGATGCGCTATTTAGTCTCACCGTACATGCTCCCGTTCACCCGTTTAAAGCCGGGCAATTTGCGAAGCTGGGGCTGGACGTCGACGGCGAGCGCGTGCAGCGCGCCTACTCTTACGTTAACGCGCCTGATAACCCGGATCTCGAGTTCTATCTGGTCACCGTTCCTGACGGTAAGCTCAGCCCGCGCCTTGCCGCCCTTAAGCCCGGCGACGAGGTGCAAATTGTGAGTGAAGCGGCAGGCTTCTTTGTGCTCGAAGAGATCCCTGACTGTGACACGCTCTGGATGCTGGCAACCGGAACGGCCATCGGCCCTTATCTCTCTATTTTGCAGTACGGCAAAGACCTGGAGCGCTTTAAAAATATCGTGCTGGTTCACGCTGCGCGCTACGCCGCAGACCTGAGCTATTTGCCGCAAATGCAGGCGCTTGAACAGCAGTACGGCGGGAAGTTAAAGATTCAGACGGTGGTCAGCCGCGAAACCGTAGCAGGAGCGCTTACCGGCCGCGTGCCGGCGCTAATTGAGAGTGGAGCCCTGGAAGACGCGGTGGGTTTGCCGCTGAACGCTGAAACCAGCCACGTCATGCTGTGCGGCAACCCCCAGATGGTGCGGGACACGCAGCAGCTTCTGAAGGATACCCGGCAGATGACGAAACATCTTCGCCGCCGACCGGGCCATATGACCGCCGAACACTACTGGTGATCAGCGGTATTTCACCTCGACGGTGTCTTTACCGTATTTATTTTCGCTCTGGGTGCCAATAAACGCGCCCAGATCGACAATCATCATCACGAAGATGACCGACGGCAGCAGCCTGCCCACAACCCACGGCAGGATGGACGGCAGCATCGCCCAGTTTCCCGCCACCAGCATCCACGCCAGAATAATCAGAAATGCCCACGCGCCGGAACGCCCGCGATCGTGCAGCCGTTTTACGACAACCGCCGCCGTTGGCCATAGCAGGCAGACCAGCGCGAAGGCCGCCGTTTGCGTGCTCAGCCAGGCGTTGTAAGCCACGAAAAACAGAAGCAGCATGGCGACAACCCACGTCACCATCCAGATCCAGAAATCACGGCGTCCAATACGCCCTTTGAATGAAAACAGCCACTGCTGTATGGTCATGTAAGGTTCCTTATTATCGTATAGCGCGTATTTTACCCTGGAGTTGTGACCTTTTGACAAGCCGACCAGATATCGTTTTAATCATGAGCACTTACGGCCAGGGGCAATGTTGATGAAAAGTTCGGCACGTTCTCTTTTCCTGTGTTTAGCGCTGCTCAGCGCGGGTTATCCCCTGCACGCCGCCGAAACCACAGCCCCGACCACAGCACCCTATCTGCTGGCGGGCGCACCGTCCTTCGATCAGTCCATCAGCCAGTTTCGTGAAACCTTTAATCAGACCAACCCCACGCTGCCGCTGGATGAGTTTCGCGCCATTGATGGCTCACGCGATACCCCCACATTGACCCGTGCGGCAAGCAAGATTAACGAGAATTTGTATGCTTCCACGGCGCTGGAGCGCGGTACGTTAAAAATCAAAAGCATGCAAATCACCTGGCTGCCGATACAGGGGCCAGAGCAGAAAGCCGCTAAGGCGAAAGCGCTGGAGTACATGAGCGCGGTACTGCAGGCCTTTACCCCTGCGCTGACGAAAAAGCAAAGTCAGCAAAAGCTGCAAAAACTCCTTACCGCCGGGAAAAACAAGCGTTACTACGCTGATACCGAAGGCGCGATCCGCTATGTTGTGGCGGACAACGGCGAAAAAGGACTGACCTTCGCTGTTGAACCGATTAAGCTGGCACTATCTGACACCCTCGGCGGGGCGAATTAATGACAAAAAGCAAAGCCTTTCGAGGGAAAATCTCTATACTGATTCACAGACCATGCTGCCCGACAGGGTGGCCATATTCCTTAATTCGCTTATTTAGCGTGGAGAATTGAAATGCGACATCCTTTAGTGATGGGTAACTGGAAACTGAACGGCAGCCGCCACATGGTAAACGAACTGGTTGCGAACCTGCGTAAAGAGCTGGCTGGCGTGACGGGCTGCGCGGTTGCTATCGCTCCGCCGGATATGTACCTGGATCTGGCTAAACACGCCGCTGACGGCAGCCACATCATTCTGGGCGCGCAGAACGTTGACGTTAACCTGTCTGGCGCGTTCACCGGTGAAACCTCCGCTGAAATGCTGAAAGATATCGGCGCGAAATACATCATCATCGGCCACTCCGAGCGTCGCACCTATCACAAAGAATCCGACGAGTTCATCGCGAAGAAATTTGCCGTGCTGAAAGAGCAGGGTCTGATTCCGGTTCTGTGCATCGGTGAAACCGAAGCGGAAAACGAAGCGGGCAAAACCGAAGAAGTGTGCGCACGTCAGATCGACGCAGTGCTGAAAACCCAGGGCGCGGCAGCGTTCGAAGGCGCAGTAATCGCATACGAGCCAGTCTGGGCGATCGGTACCGGCAAATCTGCAACCCCTGCGCAAGCTCAGGCGGTTCACAAATTCATTCGTGACCACATTGCTAAAGCCGACGCGAAGGTCGCTGAGCAAGTGATTATCCAGTACGGCGGTTCCGTAAACGCCTCCAACGCTGCTGAGCTGTTCACCCAGCCAGACATCGATGGCGCGCTGGTTGGCGGTGCATCCCTGAAAGCTGACGCTTTCGCGGTGATCGTTAAGGCAGCAGAAGCGGCTAAACAGGCGTAATTGCCTTTGTGGCGGGTGGCGCTTGCGCTTACCCGCCGCTCTTCTCCTCCCTCTCCCTTTGGGAGAGGGTTGGGGTGAGGGGAAACACCTCGCACCGAACTACACTTTCCCCAGCAAACTAAACCACAGATAATCCAGCGGCAGCAGCACCAGATACGTTGCGATAGCCAGCGCCAGACAGAGCACCATCCCCGCCCTTGCAGGCACCTTTCCTAACCCCATCGCCACCACAATCGGCGACGCCTGATACGGCAGCAGTGGCGTAGAATAGCCCAGCACCTGAATCATGATCACCGACAGCAGCGGAAAACCGGTCGCGTCCGAAAAACTCTGCGCCAGGGTGGTGTACAGCGCCGGAACGCCGTTGGCGGTCATAATGAAGTTGAGCGCCGTGGTAATACCGGTCAGCGCCAGGAAACTGGTGAACGGTCTGTCTGCATCCAGCGGCATAATGCGAAGCAACGCCTCGCCCACGGCCGTTCCGATACCGGTTTGCGTCACGACAATCGCCAGCCCAAGAATGCCCGCGACGTAAATACAGGTGCGCATGTTCACCCCCGCAGAAAACTCTTCCCCGGTGATAAAGCCAATGCGCGGCAGCATAACGATGACCGACGCCGCCAGCCCCGTCCACGCCGGCCCCACGCCGTGCCAGCTCTCCGTGACCCACATCCCCAGCACCACCGCCAGCAGCCAGGCAAGACGCTTTTCATCCCGCCCCATAGGATCAGACGGCGCCTGTTCCTTCGGCGGTTTTGGGCTGCCGGGAAATAGCCAGCAGATGAGGCCAATCAGAATCAGGCCTTTGAGAATACCGAGCACCGGCGTGTGCAGCAGCAGATACGGGACATAGTTCAGATGGATGCCGTACGAGCCTTCCGCCGCACCGCTCATCACCAGGTTAGGGACGTTAGCAGGCAGGATCGTTGCCGAAAGCTGGAAAGTCCCGAACCCCACCGCCAGCGCCAGTCCGAACCAGGCGCGGGAGCCGTCGGCGATACCGGCGCGTTTTGCCATCGCCGCGACAATCGGCATCAGCAGCGCAATACGTCCCATGTTCGACGGCATCACAAACGCCAGCGCGTAGCTTAGCAGCACCACGCTCGCCACCATCAACACCCAGGAGTCGGTGAGTTTTGCCGACAGCGCCCGGGCGGCCCTGTCCGCCAGTCCGGTTTTACGGATCGCCACGCCAAGCACAAAGCCGCTGAATACCAGCCAGAAAGCAGACGAGGCAAAACCGCCGAAGATGACCTCCGGCGGGGCGATTCTGGCGGTCATCGCCGCCGTGAAGAACAGCAGCGCGGTGATAAATTCCGGCAATAGCGACGTCGCCCACAGCACGATGGTGACGCCAACGATCAGTGAGGGCAGCAGCAGAGGATACGTTAACCAGAGCGACATACCTGTCTCCTGTAGAATTTTTCAGCAAGTCTACGGTGACAGGCAGCCCGAGTAAACGCGATTTATGGTGGGGTTACTTCAGGATAGTGCATTGATGATCCTGCAGTTCCTCCGCAGACGCGCGGTTAAACGTGAGCAGGTTACGCTCTGTCGCAAGCAAAACAAAAGAGCCGTCCGACTGCTGCGCCATTGCCAGCGCGAAACGCCCCATATGGTCGCGCGCTTCCGGCAGCTCTTCCGCCAGCATCATAAACGGGCTGCGCTGGACCAGTTCATTCTCCGTCACGCGGCGAGCAAGATATTCATGTCCTTCCAGCCCCCCCGGAAGAGGCAGCCACTGGGTGCTGATTTCTCCCTGTACCGCGTTGAGCTTCTCGCGCACGTCCGGGCGCAGGCAGGAGATATGAATATGAAAATGGTTCTGCGTGCGGCCAGTCGGCGAGTTAATCGTCAGCGAAATGGCGCTGTCAGGCACCTCGGATCCATGCTTCAGGGTCATAAAGCTGCGCGACTGCCACGCCAGCCAGAAAAAGTTCGGCGTATGAGCTTCGGTCAGCAGCGGGCTCTCGGTGCCGTTGATGCGATATGTCGGCATCAGCAGGTATTGCAGCGGCCCGTTGCGATCTTTAAATACCACATAGCCTGCATCCGTTTTCACCTGCGCACACGGTGCCGGGTTACGGTTCTGGATCTGATTCGGCACGCACTGGTCGAGAACGATATGTCGCAACGCATTCGGATTACCCGCCTTCATCCAGTACACGCCGCCAGCGGCAAGGGCGATGACAATGAGGAGCAATAAGATAATTTTTTTCACAACGCGTTCCCTGTTTTCAATAGAGGCAAAAGAGTAACGCAAAATGATGACCAAATAAAAAACCCGGCGGATTTCTCACGCCGGGTCACCGTGTCACAGGCTAATGGTTAGCGCTGGCTGATCTGGTCGAAAGTGCCACCGTTAGAGAAGTGCTCTTTCTGCGCTTTGGTCCAGCCGCCGAACACATCGTCAATAGTGAATAGCTTCAGTTTTGGGAACTCCCCTTCGTATTTCTTGGCGACCGCCGCATCGCGTGGACGATAGAAGTTTTTCGCCGCAATTTCCTGGCCTTCTGGCGAGTACAGATACTTCAGGTAGGCTTCCGCCACCGCTTTGGTATCTTTCTTCTCAACCACTTTATCGACCACGGAAACGGTCGGCTCAGCCAGAATCGATTCGCTCGGGGTCACGATCTCAAATTTGTCTTTGCCCAGCTCGTGGGTGGCCAGCAGGGCTTCGTTTTCCCAGGCAATCAGCACGTCGCCAATCCCGCGCTCAACGAAGGTGTTGGTGGCGCCACGCGCGCCGGAGTCCAGCACCTCAACGTTTTTATACAGCGCCTTCACGAATTCCTGCGCTTTGGCCTGGTCGCCATTGTTGTGATGCAGTGCATAACCCCACGCGCCAAGGTAGTTCCAGCGAGCGCCGCCGGAGCTTTTCGGGTTCGGGGTAATCACAGAAACGCCCGGTTTGATCAGATCGTTCCAGTCTTTAATTTGTTTCGGGTTTCCTTTACGCACCAGGAAGACGATGGTCGAGGTGTAGGGTGCGGAGTTATCCGGCAGGCGTTTGATCCAGTTTTTGTCGATGCGGCCGCGCTCGGCGATCGCGTCGACATCGTAGGCCAGCGCCAGGGTCACCACGTCGGCTTCAATACCGTTTATCACGGACGTCGCCTGCTTGCCGGAGCCGCCATGCGACTGACGAACCACCACGTTGTCGCCGGTTTCCTGTTTCCAGTGTGCCGCAAACGCTTTGTTGTATTGCTCGTACAGTTCACGCGTCGGGTCGTATGACACGTTCAGTAACTGGATATCCTTAGCCAGAACGCTGGTCGATGCCAGCAATAATGTTAAACCCACGCCCCATTTATTCATCGCCCAGCTCTCTTGTGTAGTGTTTTGATGAATGCAGCGTGCCAGAAAGCGAATCGAGGATTAAAGAATAAAAAAAGATTGGCTATAACGTAGTGGAATAAAAAAAGCGTGCGCGCATAAAAAAGCCGGGTGGCGGCTACGCCTTACCCGGCCTACGAGTCGTGCTTTGTAGGCCCGGTAAGCGCAGCGCCACCGGGCAACAGAACCGATCAGTACAGTTTTTTCGCGCAGTCCAGCCAGTCACCTTTGAACGGACGCTTCATGTTTTCAATCGCGTCGATGATGTCGTGGTGAACCAGTTTTTCGTTCTGAATACCGACGCAGCGGCCGCCGTGACCCTGCAGCAGCAGATCGATAGCGTACGCGCCCATACGGGACGCCAGAATACGGTCGTAAGGGCCTGGGGAACCGCCGCGCTGGATGTGACCCAGTACGGTCGCGCGGGTTTCGCGTTTGGTTTCGGCTTCGATGTACTTCGCCAGCTCGTCAACGTCGCAGATGTGCTCGGTGATAGCCACGATCGCGTGTTTTTTACCCTTCGCGATGCCCGCTTTGATTTCAGCCACCAGATCTTCACGGCTAAATTCGACTTCCGGCACGACGATAAATTCGCAACCGCCCGCAATGGCTGCCGCCAGCGTCAGGTCGCCGCAGTAACGGCCCATCACTTCAACGATAGAGATACGCTGGTGAGAAGAAGAGGTGTCACGCAGACGGTCAATCGCTTCAACAACGGTACCCAGTGCAGTAAAGAAGCCGATAGTGTAGTCAGTACCTTTGATGTCGTTGTCGATGGTGCCCGGCAGACCGATGCACGGGAAGCCCATTTCGGTCAGACGTTTTGCACCCATGTAGGAGCCGTCACCACCGATAACCACCAGGGCGTCCAGGCCGCGTTTCTTCATGTTTTCGATAGCCACTTCGCGAACGTGTTCATCACGGAATTCCGGGAAGCGCGCGGAACCGAGGAAAGTACCGCCACGGTTGATCATGTCAGACACGCTGTAACGGTCGAGCTGAACCATACGATCTTCATACAGGCCCAGATAACCGTCATAAACGCCAAAAACTTCCAGGCCTTCCGTCAGCGCTGCACGGACAACACCACGAATTGCCGCGTTCATGCCCGGCGCATCACCGCCGCTTGTCAACACACCGATTTTCTTAATCATGACTACCTCTGAACTTAGGAATGCAAAATTGAAATCTGTTGCCGGAAGAAACTTATCGACCAACGAATACTGCAAATAGTATATCAATCCCTTCCAGCTGAATTGATTCAGGTCAGACCAAACGGCGGTAATTTATACACAAAATGCTGGCCTGGCTCACTTTTTTACAACGAATTACGAAAGCCCAACATGACCGGGTACAACCGAGCAGGGATCCTGGTGAATGATGACGTCTGAACCAGGAAAACGCTGCAAAATCGCCTGCTCGACCTGCTCAGCAATAACGTGAGCCTGAACCAGTGGCAGGTTGTCTTCCATTTCAATATGAATCTGAATAAAGCGGGTCGGCCCTGACTGCCGCGTTCGAAGATCGTGTGCACCGCTGACGCCGGGCCAGGAGGTCACGATAGAAAAAATTTCATTCCGTTCTGAGTCCGGGAGGGCGCGGTCAAGCAGTGATTGCACCGCCTCATACCCCATCCGCAGGGCGCTATATAAAATATAGATACCAATCCCTAACGCAAATAACGCATCGGCGCGATGCCAGCCATACCAGGCCAGACCGAGCGCAATAAGAATAGCCCCATTCATCATAACATCAGATTGATAATGAAGCATATCCGCCCGTACAGCCTGACTTTGCGTTTTGCGAACAACCCAGCGCTGGAACGTTACCAGAACAAGTGTGCATATAAGCGCAACGATCGTCACAACTACGCCCACGCCGGGATCGTTCATCGGTGTCGGCGAAACGAGATGCTGAATGCCGGTTAAAAACAGGAACAGCGCAGAGCCGGAAATGAACATACTTTGCGCCAGCGCGGCCAGCGACTCCGCTTTACCGTGCCCAAATGTGTGCTCTTCATCCGCTGGCTGCAGCGAGTAACGCACCACCAGCAGGTTGGTCAACGAGGCGGCAATGTCCATCAGCGAGTCCACGAGCGCCGCCAGAATACTGACCGAGCCGGTATACCACCAGGCAAAGATTTTAATCAGTAACAGGCTGGAGGCCATGACGGTCGCCGCAATGGCGGCCCGGCTTACCAGTCTTCCATAGGATTGATTCATAAACGCTCCTGTCATGTCATGCCGCTAGTATAACGGAAGCATGGGGAGTCTAAGGATGAATAAACGGTTAACAGCGCGGATGCGGGGCAAAAAAAACCCCCACATCATGTGGGGGAAGACAGGGATGGTGTCTATGGCAAGGAAAACAGGGTTTACTGGTTACTACGGGTACTGCTATTGCTACTGAAAAACGTCGTTTCTGAGCTTCGCTGCATCCGTGCAACCTCGCGCAGCTGGTCCATTCGCTGCTGATGTCTGGCATTCAAAACCGCTTGCTGCTCGGGCGTTAGCAGATGGAACATCTGGTTGCGGACCTTCGCCATCTCTACCTGGCGGGCAACCTGTTCCTGTGCCATTTTTTCGGCCTGAGCGCGTACAGCGCTTTCGTCAAAATTTTCTGCGGTGACAAGGCGATGCATTGTCTCCATTTCGCTAACATTAACAGGGGGCTGGTCGTGTCGTGCCCTCTGCATCAGATCTCGCATCTGTTGACGCTGATGTTCGGTTAAACTTATGCCGTCAAACATATGGCTTTGGCTGCTGTTCTGCGTTGCGCCCTCTTGTAAGGGACTGTTATCGCTGATGATAGCTTCAGCAGCCTGGCTAAACGCACTGAACGCCAGCGTTGAGGCCATGACGGCAGCGGTAACTTTGCGCATCACTTGCTCCCAAAATCTTTCGTGTCGCGATTCAACGAGAGACAGTCTACGATTCAGGCTGCAAACATGCGTCAGGGGGTGTAAAACAACGTAAAGTCATGGATTAGACAGCCTTGATGTCGTAATTTCTGCCTCGGAGGTATTTAAACAATGAATAAAATCCTGTTAGTTGATGATGACCGAGAGCTCACATCCCTTTTAAAGGAGTTGCTCGACATGGAAGGTTTCAACGTCCTGGTTGCCCATGATGGCGAGCAGGCGCTGAGTCTCCTTGACGACAGCATCGATTTACTTTTGCTCGACGTGATGATGCCGAAGAAAAACGGTATTGATACGTTGAAAGAGCTTCGCCAGACACACCAGACTCCCGTTATTATGCTGACCGCGCGCGGCAGCGAACTTGACCGCGTACTCGGCCTTGAGCTGGGCGCGGATGACTATTTACCCAAGCCGTTTAACGACCGTGAACTGGTTGCCCGTATTCGCGCTATCCTGCGTCGTTCCCACTGGAGCGAACAGCAGCAAAATACCGACAACAGCTCACCTACTCTTGAAGTCGACTCCCTGAGCCTCAACCCGGGCCGTCAGGAAGCGAGCTTTGATGGCCAGACGCTGGAACTGACCGGCACGGAGTTCACCCTGCTGTATCTGCTGGCTCAGCACCTCGGCCAGGTGGTATCGCGTGAACATCTAAGCCAGGAAGTGCTGGGCAAACGCCTCACCCCGTTTGACCGCGCCATCGACATGCACATCTCTAACCTGCGCCGTAAGCTGCCGGAGCGTAAAGACGGTCACCCATGGTTTAAAACCCTGCGTGGTCGCGGTTATCTGATGGTTTCCGCTTCATGATAGGAAGCTTAACCGCCCGCATCTTCGCCATCTTCTGGCTGACGCTGGCACTGGTTTTAATGCTCGTTTTGATGTTGCCAAAACTCGACTCACGCCAGATGACGGAGCTTCTCGACAGCGAGCAACGTCAGGGCGTGATGATCGAGCAGCACGTGGAAGCCGAGCTGGCAAACGATCCGCCAAACGATTTAATGTGGTGGCGCAGGCTGTTTCGCGCTATCGACAAGTGGGCGCCGCCCGGACAACGCCTGCTGCTGGTGACCAGCGAAGGCCGCGTGATTGGGGCCGATCGCAATGAAATGCAGATTATCCGCAACTTCATTGGCCAGGCGGATAATGCCGATCATCCCCAGAAGAAGAAATATGGCCGCGTAGAGATGGTAGGGCCTTTCTCCGTCAGGGACGGAGAGGATAATTATCAGCTCTATCTGATCCGTCCGGCGAGCAACTCCCAGTCTGATTTTATCAACCTGCTGTTTGACCGCCCTCTCCTGCTGCTGATTGTCACCATGCTGGTCAGCTCACCGCTGCTGTTATGGCTGGCGTGGAGCCTGGCAAAACCGGCGCGTAAGCTGAAGAATGCCGCCGATGAGGTGGCGCAGGGTAACCTGCGACAACACCCTGAACTGGAAGCAGGTCCGCAGGAGTTCCTTGCCGCCGGAACCAGTTTTAACCAGATGGTGAGCGCCCTCGATCGTATGATGACCGCACAGCAACGTCTGCTGTCGGATATCTCGCACGAGCTGCGTACCCCGCTTACGCGCTTGCAGCTTGGCACCGCGCTGCTGCGCCGCCGCAGCGGTGAGAGCAAAGAGCTGGAGCGTATTGAAACGGAAGCGCACCGCCTGGACAGCATGATCAACGACCTGCTGGTCATGTCGCGCAATCAGCAGAAAAACGCGCTGGTTAGCGAAACGGTGAAAGCCAATCACCTGTGGCACGAGGTGCTGGACAACGCGGCGTTCGAAGCGGAACAGATGGGTAAATCCTTTACCGTCAACTTCCCGCCGGGCCCGTGGCCGCTGTACGGAAACCCCAACACGCTGGAAAGCGCGCTGGAGAACATCGTGCGTAACGCCCTGCGCTACTCGCATACGAAGATTGAGGTGGCGTTCTCGGTGGATAAAGACGGGATCACCGTCATTGTCGATGATGACGGCCCAGGCGTGAGCCCGGAAGACCGCGAGCAGATTTTCCGTCCGTTCTATCGTACCGATGAGGCGCGCGACCGGGAATCGGGCGGCACGGGACTGGGTCTGGCGATTGTTGAAACCGCCATGCAGCAGCACCGCGGCTGGGTGAAAGCCGACGATAGCCCGCTGGGTGGACTACGTTTAACGCTGTGGCTGCCGTTGTATAAGCGTTCGTAGCTGTTAGTGCCGGGTGGCGGCTTCGCCTTACCCGGCCTACTTTCTGCGGAGGACTATTTCCCCCACAATCTCCGCGAATTATCCTCGATCTTGCTGCTTAAACGCCGCTTCTGCATCGTTCTTGTCCAGCTGATGGATAATCCCGCCGCCGACAGCAGGCGGTGATACTGTTCGTCGTCAAACGGCATATGCCAGGCAATGGCGCAGGCGTCATAAACAGACACATCGCTCAGGCGCGACGCCAGCTCAAGCGGCGCGTCCGCTGAAACCTGCCCAGCCAGCACCACGCGATACAGCCAGCCGGTTTTACCCGCTTTTTGCAGCTGGGCCGACATATCCTGAATACCGAAGTGGTAGTTGAGCTTGAAGCACGGCGAGCGTGGCTGCGTCACCTGAATCAGGGCATCGCCCCAGCGGTAGATATCACCGATAAACACGTTCTTTTCGGTGAGCCCTTCGGTGGAGAGATTCTCGCCAAACGCGGGAGCAACAAAGAGGTCCGTCTGCTCGGGAAACTCGGTTTTCCAGTGCTGATAGTGTTCACGCGGGTAGTGGCACAGCGCGCGATCGGGCCCGCCGTGGATTTTCTTTTCGGCCTGCTCGTCACCCGCAAGCCCGAGGTCGGTTAACGTCAACTCACCGTCGACCTGAATTTTGGCGATGGCGCTTGGGCGGCTGCCGTCGTACTCCCTTACCTTGCCTGTAAACACGTTCACCGGGTAATGCATTGCTGCCTCCATTACGCAGATACAAAAAAAGCGAGTCATAAGACTCGCTTCTCACAGGCGTCAATGCAACCTTATTTTTTAGCGGCGAAACGCGCTGCTGCTTCGTCCCAGTTCACCACGTCCCAGAAGGCTTTGATGTAGTCCGGACGACGGTTCTGGAATTTCAGGTAGTAAGCGTGTTCCCACACGTCCAGACCCAGGATTGGGAAGCCGGATGCGCCAGAAATCGCTTCACCCATCAGCGGGGAGTCCTGGTTAGCAGTAGAAACCACCGCCAGCTTGTCGCCTTTCAGAACCAGCCACGCCCAGCCAGAGCCGAAACGGGTTGCAGCGGCTTTTTCGAATTCCGCTTTGAAGTTGTCAACGGAGCCGAAGTCGCGCTCGATAGCCGCTTTCAGGTCGCCCTGCAGGGTGGTACCGGTCTTCAGGCCTTTCCAGAACAGGCTGTGGTTAGCGTGGCCGCCTGCGTTGTTACGCAGAACGGTTTTCTTGTCCGCTGGCAGCTGGTCCAGCTTGGTGATCAGCTCTTCAGCAGACAGGTTAGCGAACTCTGGCAGGCTTTCCAGCGCGGCGTTCGCGTTGTTCACATAGGTCTGGTGGTGTTTAGTGTGATGGATTTCCATCGTCTGCTTGTCGAAATGCGGTTCCAGTGCGTCGTAGGCATACGGCAGGGATGGCAGTGTATAACTCATAATCCTCTCCATTATTGTCGGGCGGCACAGCTGTTAATGCCGCGTAAGCAGTTGGTTCATTATAGTTAATTAAATGATATTGAAAATGATTATCAATGCCGTATTTTTTATAAGGTTATTCGTTTTTCGATTAATCGCGAAATTGTGAGTCTGCTCACGCGGTTAACGTGCTGATTGCCATCCAGAACGCATGTGCGGCAACCTTCTGAAGGTCCCCAAACCGCCTAATTTTTACACTCCTCAAGTCGGTGGGAAGCCGCTGACGATAAAAACGATGAGGGTGTAAAAATGAATCATGCGATTACGATGGGTATCTTCTGGCATTTGATAGGCGCTGCCAGTGCAGCCTGTTTCTATGCTCCGTTTAAAAAAGTGAGAGGCTGGTCATGGGAAACCATGTGGTCCGTTGGCGGTATCGTGTCCTGGCTGATTTTGCCCTGGACCATTAGCGCCATGCTGCTGCCCGATTTCTGGGGCTACTTCTCCTCCTTCAGCGCCGCCACCCTGCTGCCGGTGTTCCTGTTCGGCGCGATGTGGGGCGTCGGCAACATCAACTATGGCCTCACCATGCGTTATCTTGGCATGTCGATGGGGATTGGTATCGCGATTGGCATCACGCTGATCGTCGGTACCCTGATGACGCCAATTCTCAACGGCAATTTCGACGTGCTTATTAATACTCAGGGTGGGCGGATGACGCTCCTGGGCGTGCTGGTGGCGGTCATTGGCGTAGGAATTGTGACGCGCGCGGGGCAGTTGAAAGAACGCAAGATGGGCATTAAAGCTGAAGATTTTAACCTGAAGAAAGGTCTGCTGCTGGCGGTGATGTGCGGCATTTTCTCGGCCGGCATGTCGTTCGCCATGAACGCCGCCAAACCGATGCACGAAGCGGCTGCCGCGCTGGGCGTCGATCCGCTGTACGTTGCGCTACCAAGCTATGTCGTGATTATGGGTGGCGGCGCGATGGTTAACCTGGGCTTCTGCTTCATTCGTCTGGCAAAAGTAAAAAACCTGTCGGTAAAAACCGATTTCTCGCTGGCAACATCGCTCATCATCACCAACGTGCTCCTCTCGGCTCTGGGCGGCCTGATGTGGTATTTGCAGTTCTTCTTCTACGCCTGGGGCCACGCCAGCATTCCGGCGCAATACGACTATATAAGCTGGATGCTGCACATGAGTTTCTACGTACTTTGCGGCGGGCTGGTTGGGCTGGTGCTGAAAGAGTGGACGAACGCCGGACGTCGTCCGGTTGGCGTACTGAGCCTCGGCTGCGTGGTGATTATTATCGCTGCCAATATCGTCGGCCTCGGCATGGCAAACTGATTACGCCCCCTTTCGACTGCGATGACGCCACTGTACCGGCGTCATCCCCACCTCGCGGTTAAACACCACTGAAAAGTAGTTACTGTCCTCAAAGCCGCAGCGCATCGCCACATCACTGACCATCCACTCCGTATGCTGGAGGAGATATTGTGCATGGCAGATGCGCAGCTGGCGCAGGTAGTGGTTCACCGTCATCCCGGTCAGGGTGCGGAAATGCTGGCGCAACGCGCGCTCGCTGCACTGTTCCTGCTCGCAGAATTTATCCAGTACAAAGTTTTTATTCAGGCTGCCCGCAAGCCGGGTGATGAGCTTATCCAGCAGCGCTTCCTGCGTTGTGGCGGAGGGGTTATCAGTGGCGTAACGATGGCGCTTCAACGTCATCACCAGCTGGGCGAAAAGCAACTCCGCCAGCTGGTTAGCAACGGGATCGTTCTTCTGGCTCTCCTGCTCCAGTTGAGAAATAACCTGCCGTACCTGAGCCATGCCGCTACTGCTTAAGCGCCAGTGCGGAGAACCCTTAGCATCAAGAAAGCCCGGAATGCTCGCGGCCCAGTCCACGTTAAGCTTGAGCCTGTCCGGACAGTAAATAACGTTCTGCAGCACCAGGTCGTTAACCGAGGCGTAGGAGTGTTTATCATCCGCGCGAATGTAGAACAGGTCTCCGCGCGTGATGCGGTAGGGACGGTCGTTGAGGATGTGCAGGCCGTTACCGCGCCAAACCAGCACCAGCTCGCAAAACTCGTGGGTATGTTCGGCAAAGACGTCCTGCGGGTAGCGATCGGCCACCGTGACGGCCTGACTCGCGGAGGCAAAAAAATCATCTTTGCGAAGAATTAACTGAGCAGCCACACCACGACCTCTACGCCGAATAACCTGACACTATTAGCTTTTTTGCGGAAATAAAACGGTGACTGCCCTCGCGTTACTGAAGCATCGCGTCTTTTCCCTGGCGAATATCGCGCGGAGACCAGTTAAATTCCCGGCGAAACAGCGTTGAAAAGTGATTGCTGTCGCCAAAACCGCAGCAATAGGCAATATCCGTGACGCTATCGTCGGTATGACGTAAAAGATGACGCGCTTTGATCAGGCGCAGACGGTTAAGGTAGCGTTGCGGCGTCAGCCCGGTGTGCTGTTTAAGCTGGCGATGCAGGGTCCGCAACGACAGGGAAAAATCATCCGCAAGCGTTTCCCAGCAGACATCCTCGGCAAAATGATCTTCCAGCCAGGCCAGCAGATGGTTCAGGCGCGCGTTGTTATCTTCCAGCCCTTCCACCAGGCTGCTGCGGCGCAGCAGCACCAGAAGCTGCATAAACAGCAGTTCACGCGTGGCAATGGCGTGCGTCTCCTGCCCGTCCTCGCTCTTCTCCATCTGGCTCACCAGCTGACGCACCTGCTGCAGGATGGACTGATTCACCCGCCAGTGCGACGGATAGTGTCCGTCTTGCTCCTGGGGCAACAGCTGGCTCAGCCCCGAAAGAAACTGGAACGCGTCCGGGGAACGGTAAAGCACATTCGTCAGACACAGGTTGTCGGTATGTTCATACAGGTGCCGGTCGTGGTCGCGCACGAAGCACACCGTACCGCCGCTGATGGTATAGGGCTGGCCATTGAAAACATGAATACCCGTCCCGCGCTCAACAATCACAATTTCGTGAAAATCATGATGATGCTCCGGGAACGCAGCCTGAGGAAGCCGTGGCTCAATCGCGACAGGCGAACCTCCTGAAGGAAAAAAATCCACGCAGTGCAGTACGGTCATAACGGCCCCCACCAATGAAAAATGTTCTCAAAATAGTAATTAAGGCCTCCCACACTCACCTTCAATTTTTGGCAGTAAACCTCGCAAAAGCTGTCCATTTTTCAAGAAACAGGGGGAAAGATCGGGAAATGCGCCCAGCGTCACACTGCCTGAGCATCCCGCCACTGCTGGAAACTGTGAACGCCCTCACATTCACCTTTGCTTTCTTGCCAGCGCGAGATTTGGCCTGTCAGTGGTGAGAAGGTGACTTTTTCTTCCCTTTTTTACACTCACCGCTAATGACTTAAGAAAGGACCCGACCATGACTTTTCGCCATTGTGTGGCTGTCGATTTAGGCGCATCCAGCGGCCGCGTAATGCTCGCGAGCTGGGACCGTGAGCAGCACGCGCTTTCGCTTCGCGAAATGCACCGTTTCGCCAACTGCCTGCAAAAGCAGGACGGTTTTGATACCTGGGATATCGATGCCCTGGAGGCGGAGATCCGTACCGGACTGAACAACGTCTGCAACGACGGCATTCGCATCGACAGCATCGGCATTGATACCTGGGGCGTAGACTTCGTTCTGCTTGATAGCCATGGCGAGCGCGTCGGCTTGCCGGTTTCTTATCGCGACAGCCGCACCGACGGCCTGATGGCGAACGCTATCGCCCAGCTTGGCAAGGACAACATCTACGGGCGCAGCGGCATTCAGTTTCTGCCGTTTAACACGCTTTATCAGCTGCGTGCTTTGGTCGAGCAACAGCCGGAGCTGGTCGCGGATGTGGCCCATGCGCTGCTGATCCCGGACTACCTGAGCTATCGCCTGACCGGCAACATGAACTGGGAATATACCAACGCCACCACCACGCAGCTGGTCAATATCAACTCGGATAGCTGGGATGAACATCTGCTGGCCTGGACGGGGGCGTCGCCTTCCTGGTTCGGCACACCCACCCACCCGGGTAACGTGATCGGTCACTGGATTTGCCCCCAGGGGAACGCAATCCCTGTCGTTGCCGTCGCCAGCCACGATACCGCCAGCGCGGTAATAGCGTCCCCACTTGCAAGCAAAGACGCGGCTTACCTCTCGTCCGGCACCTGGTCGCTGATGGGCTTTGAGAGCAAAACCCCGTACGCCAGCGATGCCGCGATGGCCGCAAACATTACCAACGAAGGCGGTGCCGAAGGCCGCTACCGCGTACTGAAAAACATCATGGGGCTGTGGCTGCTCCAGCGGGTGCTGAAAGAGCAAAACATTACCGACCTGCCCGCGCTTATCGCCGAAACCGAGAAGCTGAAGGCCTGTACGTTCCTGATCAACCCGAACGATGACCGCTTTATCAACCCGGCGCACATGAGCGCCGAAATTCAGGCCGCCTGCGTCGAGGGCGGGCAGCCGGTGCCGTCGAGCCCTTCCGAACTGGCGCGCTGCATTTTTGACAGCCTCGCCCTGCTGTATGCCGACATCCTCAGCGAGCTGGCGAGCCTTCGCGGAAAACCGTTTAGCCAGCTGCATATCGTGGGCGGCGGCTGCCAGAACCAGCTGCTGAACCAGCTCTGCGCCGATGCCTGCGGCATCACCGTGGTGGCGGGTCCCGTGGAGGCCTCCACGCTCGGGAATATCGGCATTCAGCTGATGACCCTGGACGAACTTTCCAGCGTTGATGACTTCCGTTCTGTGGTGGCGGCTAACGCCAGCCTGACCACCTTCACCCCCAATCCCTGCCGTGAAATTGCTCGCTTTCGGGCGCAGTTTCAGCAAAACCGACTGACTAAGGAGCTTTGCGCATGACAACTCAATTAGAACAAGCCTGGGGCCTGGCTAAACAGCGTTTCGCCGCCGTCGGCGTGGATGTCGAAGAGGCGCTGCGCCAGCTCGACCGTCTGCCCGTCTCCATGCACTGCTGGCAGGGCGATGACGTCGCCGGTTTCGAGAACCCAGGCGGTTCCCTGACGGGTGGTATTCAGGCCACCGGTAACTACCCCGGCAAAGCGCGTAACGCGACCGAACTGCGCGCCGACCTGGAGCTGGCGCTGAGCCTGATCCCGGGGCCAAAACGCCTGAACCTGCATGCGATTTATCTCGAATCCGACGAGCCGGTGACGCGCAACGAAATCAAACCGGAACACTTTAAGAACTGGGTGGAGTGGGCCAAAGCCAACCGGCTGGGCCTGGACTTTAATCCGTCCTGCTTCTCACATCCGTTGAGCGCGGACGGTTTTACCCTCGCCCACGCGGACGACGACATCCGCCAGTTCTGGATCGACCACGTGAAGGCCAGCCGCCGCGTTTCGGCCTATTTCGGCGAACAGCTCGGCACGCCGTCGGTGATGAACATCTGGATCCCGGACGGCATGAAGGATATCACCGTCGACCGTCTGGCCCCGCGCCAGCGCCTGCTGGCCGCGCTGGATGAGGCCATCAGCGAGAAGCTGGACCCGGCGCACCACATCGACGCCGTAGAGAGCAAGCTGTTCGGCATTGGCGCCGAGAGCTACACCGTAGGCTCAAACGAGTTCTATATGGGTTACGCCACCAGCCGCCAGACCGCGCTGTGTCTGGATGCCGGCCACTTCCACCCGACCGAGGTGATCTCCGACAAAATCTCCGCCGCCATGCTCTACGTGCCGCGCCTGCTGCTGCACGTCAGCCGTCCGGTGCGCTGGGACAGCGACCACGTGGTGCTGCTGGATGACGAAACCCAGGCGATTGCCAGCGAAATCATCCGTCACGACCTCTTTGAGCGCGTACACATCGGCCTCGACTTCTTCGATGCTTCCATCAACCGCATCGCAGCGTGGGTTATCGGCACCCGCAACATGAAGAAAGCCCTGCTGCGCGCGCTGCTGGAGCCTGTCGCCGCGCTGAAACAGCTGGAGGCTAACGGCGACTACACCGCGCGTCTGGCGCTGCTGGAAGAGCAGAAATCCCTGCCGTGGCAGGCGGTGTGGGAGATGTACTGCCAGCGTAACGACGCCCCGGCGGGCAGCCAGTGGCTGGACAACGTACGGGCATACGAGAAAGACGTGTTGAGTCAGCGCGGGTAATTTTGCCCTCACCCTAACCCTCTCCCACAGGGAGAGGGAACTTTTACCCCCTCTCCCTGTGGGAGAGGGCCGGGGTGAGGGTTCAACCTCACCGCGATAACTGGAAAATGAAGACTATGCAGACCATCACCACTTCCTGGTTCGTCCAGGGCATGATCAAAGCCACCTCCGACGCCTGGCTGAAAGGCTGGGACGAGCGCAACGGCGGCAACCTGACGCTGCGCCTGGACGACGCGGATATTGAACCGTTCGCGGCCGATTTCCACCAGAAGCCGCGCTATATCGCGCTGAGCCAGCCGATGCCGCTGCTCGCCAACACGCCGTTTATCGTCACCGGTTCCGGCAAGTTCTTCCGTAACGTCCAGCTCGACCCGGAGGCCAACCTCGGCGTGGTGAAAGTGGACAGCGATGGCGCGGGCTACCACATTCTCTGGGGACTGACCGACGAGGCGGTGCCCACCTCCGAACTGCCGGCGCACTTCCTCTCCCACTGCGAGCGCATCAGGGCGACGAACGGCAAAGACCGCGTGATCATGCACTGCCACGCCACCAACCTGATCGCCCTGACCTACGTGCTGGAAAACAGCGCCGACTTCATCACCCGTAAGCTGTGGGAAGGCAGTACCGAGTGTCTGGTGGTGTTCCCGGACGGCGTGGGCATTCTGCCGTGGATGGTGCCGGGTACCGACGAAATCGGCCAGGCAACCGCCGTTGATATGCAAAAACATGCTCTGGTGCTGTGGCCGTTCCACGGCGTGTTCGGCAGCGGCCCAACGCTGGATGAAACCTTTGGCCTGATCGACACCGCCGAGAAATCAGCGGAAGTGCTGGTGAAGGTGTACTCCATGGGCGGCATGAAGCAGACCATTTCCCGGGAAGAACTCATCGCCCTCGGCAAGCGCTTTGGCGTGAGCCCGCTGCAATCCGCGCTGGATTTGTACGCATAACGCCTTCGCAGGACAAACGTTGATCGTTAAGGAGAATTATCATGAGCTTTATGTTGGCACTTCCAAAAATCAGCCTTCACGGCGCGGGCGCAATCGGCGATATGGTCAACCTGGTAGCGAACAAACAGTGGGGAAAAGCGCTGATTGTCACCGACGGCCAGCTGGTGAAGCTGGGCCTGCTCGACAGCCTGTTTACCGCGCTGGACGCCCATCAGGTGTCGTATCACCTGTTCGATGAGGTGTTCCCGAACCCGACGGAAGCGCTGGTGCAAAAAGGATTTGCGGCATACCGGGACGCGGAGTGTGATTACGTGATTGCCTTCGGCGGCGGCAGCCCGATTGATACCGCCAAGGCGATTAAAATCCTCACCGCCAACCCCGGCCCGTCAACCAATTATTCCGGCGTCGGCAAGGTGAAAAATGCGGGCGTGCCGCTGGTGGCAATTAATACCACCGCAGGCACGGCGGCGGAGATGACCAGCAATGCGGTGATCGTCGACTCCGCACGTCAGGTGAAAGAGGTGATTATTGACCCAAACATCATCCCGGACATCGCCGTGGACGATGCCAGCGTGATGCTCGATATTCCCGCCTCCGTGACCGCCGCAACCGGTATGGATGCCCTGACCCATGCCATTGAAGCCTACGTGTCCGTTGGCGCGCACCCGCTGACCGACGCCAACGCGCTGGAAGCAATTCGCCTGATCAACCTGTGGCTGCCGGAAGCGGTCGAAGACGGTCATAACCTTGAGGCGCGCGAGCAGATGGCGTTTGGTCAGTATCTGGCGGGCATGGCGTTTAACAGTGCAGGTCTCGGCCTTGTGCATGCCCTGGCGCACCAGCCGGGCGCGACGCACAACCTGCCGCACGGCGTGTGCAACGCCATCCTGCTGCCGATCGTCGAAAGCTTTAACCGCCCGAACGCGGTCGCGCGTTTTGCCCGCGTGGCGCAGGCGATGGGCGTCGATACCCGCGGCATGAGCGATGAAGCCGCCAGCATGTCCGCCATTCAGGCGATTCGCGACCTGAGCGCTCGCGTCGGCATCCCTGCGGGCTTTAGCCAGCTCGGCGTGACCAAAGCCGATATTGAAGGCTGGCTGGATAAAGCGCTCGCCGATCCGTGTGCGCCGTGCAATCCGCGCGCCGCCAGTCGTGAGGAAGTTCGCGAGCTCTATCTGGAGGCACTATGATCCGCAAAGCCTTTGTGATGCAAGTAAACCCGGACGCGCACGAGGAGTACGCGCGCCGCCACAATCCAATTTGGCCGGAGCTGGAAAAGGTGTTGAAAGACCACGGCGCACACCACTACGCCATTTATCTCGATAGGGCCCGCAGCCTGCTGTTTGCGACCGTAGAGATTGAATCGGAGGAGCGCTGGAGCGCGGTAGCGAATACCGACGTCTGCCAGCGCTGGTGGAAACATATGGGCGACGTCATGCCGTCGAACCCGGATAACAGCCCGGTGAGTACCGAGCTGAAAGAGGTCTTTTACCTGGACTGATGTGTTAACGCTGCTGCCCCCGCGGCGGCGGCGATCTCCTGCCTGCTGCTCAGCGTAAACGCCGACACCACCGTAATCGCCAGCACGAAACAGCCCAGCATCAGATACGTCTCCTGGAAGCCGATCCGGTCATACATATTCCCGGCAAAAGCGGAGAGGAAAATGGCCGCCGACTGCTTGGAGAACTGGAAGCCGATCAGATAGATAGTCGCTGACAGTCGGGTATCAAACACCCCGGTGATGTACTTAAATGCGCCCACCAGCAGGAACGGGACTTCCAGCGCGTGCAGCATCTTGAGGGCAATCACCTCCACGGCGGTGGTGGCGAACGATGAACCGATAATGCGCGTCGCCATAATCACCCCGGCGATCAGCAGCGTGTTCTTCGCGCCGATGCGGTTAATGATCCACGGCGAGCAAAACATAATGATGGCGTTACAGATTTCCCCCGCAGTCGTTGCGAAACCAAAGGCGCGGGTTCCTTCCTGCGGCGTGGCGAAGAAGGTTTTAAAGAAGGTGGCAAACTGCTGGTCGAAAACGTCATACACGCAGGCCACGCCAATCACATAGAGGATAAACATCCACATTCTGCGCTGGCGGAACAGGTTGAACACGGTTTTGGCGGTGATTTGCGGCTGGTTCGCGCCCAGGGCATCCATGACCTGCGCCGTCTGGTTGGGCTTTGGCTTCGCCACCACCAGCAGCAGCATCAGCAGCAATGCCGCTCCCGATCCCATCCAGAAAACGTACGACGGATCGATGCCGAACAGGATGCCGCCCGTTGAGGCGCACAAGCCCCAGCCGAGGCAGCCAAACATCCGCGCCTTGCCGTACTCAAAGAAGCTGTTGCGGCTCACGCGCTCAATGTAGGCCTCAATCGCCCCCGATCCGGCCGAAAATACAAAACCGATATACATCCCGCCGCTCAGCGCGCCCAGCCAGATATTGACTTTCAGCAGCGGCGCGAAGACGTACAGGAAGAACGGCGCGAACAGAAACAGCAGCACCGCGATGATCCACAGAAGGTGTTTTTTCAGCCCCAGCTTGTCCGAAATCACGCCCAGCACTGGCTGGAAGGCGATAGCCGACAGCGAGATGCAGGAGAAGACAATCCCGGTGTGGGTTTTATTCAGGCCGATGATGTCCGACAGCCAAATCGGCAGGAACGGAAAGCAGGTGGCCATGATGAAGAAGTAGAGAAAGAAGAACAGCCCAAAGATCCAGAAGTTAGGGTTGTCTTTGTAGGTACAGGTTGTTGTGTTCATTATTTTTATCCTCAACGGAGGGCCGGCTGCCCGGCCCGTCACCCTTACACGCGTTCAACGCCAATCAGAATGGCGGTTTCCGGATCCAGAATCGGCAGCGCAATGCCCGCCTGCATCAGCCACTCGCCGCTCACCGTTTGCGGCGTTTCCATCCACGCCGGCAGCTTGCGCATGGTGTGCCCTCCTTCACCCGTAATCTGAATATTCGGGTGATCGAGCAGCGTGACGCGGTACTGCGCGCTGGCCTCCAGCCCCGCCATGCGCAGCGGCATCATCAGGCTGTAGTCCGGCATCGCGAGCTGGCTGACCATAAACAGCCCCTGAGCCTTATCTTCGCTAACAATACCCTGCGCCAGCGTGGTGGCGTCCGGCATATCAATTCGCCACTGGGTGCCGTGATGAATGACATTCCGCCACTGCTTGTGCAGCGCGGCGTAATGGCGATAGCCTTCGCGCTCCCGTGCGTCCACGGTGAGCGGATCCAGCTCCAGCCCCATATGGCCAAACAGAGCCGTCAGCCCGCGAAACTGGATGCTATGCTGGCGGAAGGTGGCGTGGCATTGATGATGACCGATATGCGCACCCATCACCTCCGGCGGGAAGAAGTAGCTCATGCCGCGCTGGATGGTGCTGCGCTCCAGCGCGTCGTTGTTGTCGGACGCCCAGAAGCGGTGGCTGCGGGTCAGTACCTCATAATCAATGCGACCGCCGCCGGAGGAGCAGGATTCAAACTCAATATGCGGGAAGCGCTCGCCCAGCACGTCCAGCAGGCGGTAAAACTGACGGGTCTGAGCGTCGGCGGCGGCTTTACCGTTGTGTCCAGGCTGCACCAGCTCGCGGTTCATGTCCCACTTCACGTAGTCGACCGCATGCTCGCCCAGCAGCCAGCTCATGCGCTCCACCAGGTAATCAAAGGCCTCCGGGATGCTGAGATTGAGCACCAGCTGGTGTCGTCCGGTCGCCCGGGGATAGCCCGGCAGCGCCAGTACCCAGTCAGGATGCGCACGGTACAAATCTGAATCCGGGTTAATCATCTCCGGCTCAACCCAGATGCCAAACTCCATGCCGAGCCGTTTGACGTGGTCGATCACCGGCGTCAGGCCGTTCGGGTATTTTTTCTCGTCCAGATACCAGTCGCCCAGCGCGGCATGGTCGTCATTGCGGCCTTTGAACCAGCCGTCATCGATGATGAAGCGCTCCACGCCCAGCGCGGCAGCCTCGTCGGCCATGCGCTTAATGTAGTCCGGATCGTGGTTGAAGTAGATCCCTTCCCAGGTATTGAGGTGCACCGGGCGCGGTTTGTTTTCCGGGAAGCGGATGACGTTGTTGCGCAGGTAGCGATGAAACGGCTGGCTCATGCCGTTCAGGCCCTGCGTGGAGTAGCTGGCGTACAGGCGCGGCGTCCAGAGCGTATCGCCCTCCTCAACCGCCATTTCACCCGGCAGGTAGAGCGCTTCGGCCTGAAGATAGCGACGACCGTCGGTTTTCGCTTCCGCGCGCAGGCGGTGATTACCGCTCCAGCCCAGATGCACGCCCCAGACGTCGCCCTGCATTTCGCTGAACGACGGCGTACCGGCAATCAGCGCCGGGAAGTGCTCGTGGGAGGTTTTACCCCGACGGTTTTCAATCACGAAGCTGTCGTGTTCAAGCTTTACGCGGTGCGGCTGAAACTCTCTGATCCAGCGTCCGTGGAAGGCCATCACCTCCTGCGCGCGCTCGGCCACCGGCAGCGTGACGGCGAAACGGTCAACCTGCCAGGGGATCGCTTTCAGGTTCGTTAAACCGTGACGAACCACCAGCACGCCGCTGACATCCAGCGCCAGCTCGCTGGTCAGGCGCAAGCCCGCATGCTCATCTTCGGCGGTAATCGTCAGGGTGTTTACGTCCTGATGCACCTGCGTGGTTTTGAACACCGGGGAACCGTCCAGCCCCTGGCGATGACCCTCAATGCCAGGCGAACCAAACAGACCATGCCCCAGCTCGGCCATCAGCGTGACCGGGGAGTCGACGTCAAGCCTGCCGTTGGCAACAGGACGTGCGAGAATAGCAACATCCTGAGGCGAAAAGTGCTGAAGGTGAGGCCCCCAGTAGAGAATTTCGGCGAACGGATGGGTTTTGATCACCACGTCTACCGTCGTGGTTTCGAGTCGTAAAACGGGATCTTGCATCAGACATCTCCTGTCATCGGGATGATCTGAGTGTTGATCCGAAACGTTTCGGATACAAACCAAAACGTTTCGGTTCTGTGATCGGGTTTAAAATTTTGCGGTATTTAGGCCGTCTGGCCCGGAGAGAATTCAGGCTGCCAGAGCACCTGAAGCTGTTCAATATCGTCGCCGCTAATCAGCTGGCGCACCATATTGGCAATCTGTTTCCCGACGCCCTGGCGGGTGGACTGGATCACCGACGCCACCTCAATATCAACGATGCTGTCCTGCGGCAGGCCATCATAGACCACCAGCGAGACGGCGTTGTCGCCGGATAAACGCCCCATCTGCGCCAGCGCCATCGCCGCGCCGTCGCCGTGGGTGTTGCAGTCGGTGATGATGGCCGTTGGCGGCTGCGGCAGGGCAAGCAGTTCTTTCGTGGTGGCATACCCGACGCGGCGCGAAGGCGGCATGGCGCGCAGCCATTCGCTGGAAAGCCCGGCTTCCCGCAGGGCGTCCAGATAACCCTGACGGCGCTGGGTGATAAACGCCTGATTGTTGCTTTCGCCAAGTAGCGCGATACGCTTATGGCCTTTCTCGATCAGCCAGCGGGTCGCCTGCCAGGTACCGGCATAGTTGTCGAAGTCAAACCACGCGTACGGCTGCGGGAGGTGGCTGCGCCCAAGCGCCAGGAAAGGAAAACCGGCGGCCTGAAGCTGAACAAGACGCGGATCGTGGTCCAGCGTGTGCGCCACAATCAGCGCGTCGACGCGTCGGCTTTGCACCATGCGCATATAGCTGTGCTTATCCGCCAGATCGTCGTCGGCGATGAGCAATAAGTCGATCTCATGTCGCGCCAGTTCATGACTAATTTCGCCGACCATGTCCATAAATACGCTGTTATTGAGCGGAACAGGATGTACGGGAAACACCAGCCCGACGGCGTCAATTTTGCCCATCTTCAGGCGGCGGGCGAAGGTGTTCGGTCGGTAACCACGGCGCTGGGCCTCTGCTTCCACGCGTGCGCGCGTCTCGGCGGAGACGTCGTCATATCCGTTGAGGGCGCGGCTGACGGTGGTGACTGACAGCCCCAGTTCTTTGGCAATGGATTTAAGCGACATGAGTTTCCGTATCTCTGTTAGTTTTGTTCCGCCACCAGCAGCGCGTGCGTATCCGGCTCCAGCGCCTTAAAGATATGCGGCAGATCGGCGGGATAACAGATGTAATCTCCCGGGCCGAGCTCTTCCGCCGCGTCGATCAGGCCGACTAACGCGCGCCCCTGCGTCACAATAATATGTTCAACGGACCCCGGCGGATGCGGCTGGGAAATGCGGTCTGCGCCCGGCTGGGTAAGCAGGAGGTATACGTCGCGTCGCGCGCCAGGCGGACATGCCGCCAGCAGTATCGCCTCGTAGTTGGCCTGTCCGGCAACGACCTTCGTACCTTCACCACGACGGATCACCTGAGTGGTAGGCTGCTGTGGTTCAAGCAGGCGGGCAAAAGGAATATCCAGCGCCACGCAAAGCGACCACAGCGTTTCGAGGCTAGGGTTACCGTTGCCTGACTCTAGCTGAGAAAGCGTGGATTTTGCGATCCCGGCACGGCGAGCGATTTCCGCCAGTGAAAGCCCGGTTCGCAGGCGTTCTCGCACCAGGCTTTTGGCGATTACGCTGATTGGCTGCGTCATAAAACGGCCTCTTTGTTCTATAAACCGAACGAATCGTTCATCTTGAAAAACACTTCTGTTGCGTTCATTATAATGGATACCCGTTCGATATGGCTAAAAATGTATGAAGCATCATCTCTCTTGCCTGAAAGGCGACACCATAAAAGCAATCATCCTGGTCTGCCTCGCGGTCGGCGTGGTCGGGATGTCATACGGCTCCCTGGCGATGGCCTACGGTTTCCCGGTCTGGGTACCGTTTGTACTCTCCATCACCGTACTCGCGGGCGCGTCAGAGTTTATGTTTATTGGCATCGTGGCAAGCGGCGGTAACCCGCTGGCGGCCGCAGCCGCGGGGTTGCTGGTCAACGCGCGGCACGTGCCGTTTGGCGTGACGGTGCGTGAGCTGGTCGGCAAACGCGGCCTGAGCCTGCTGGGCTGCCACATCATGAATGACGAAAGCGTGGTGTTTGGCCTGTCGCAAAAAACGCCCGAACAGCGCAAAGCGGCGTACTGGCTATGTGGTTTAGGCGTGGCGATTGTCTGGCCACTGGGGGCCCTGCTGGGCGCTATGGTCGGCAAGCTGCTGCCGGATCCGGAAACCCTCGGGCTGGATGCGGTATTCCCGGCCATATTGCTGGCGCTGGTGGTTCCCGCGTTTAAAAACCGTACCACGCTGATCCGCGCCTGCAGCGGCGCCGCGCTGTCACTGGCCGCCGTGCCGTTTGCCCCGGTGGGATTACCGGTGCTGCTCTCCTTACTGGGTCTCGCTGCGAGGAAAAAATAATGGGAAATATGACGTTTTTTATTCTCGGCATCGCCATTTTGTCTGCGGGAACGTATCTGATGCGTCTTGGCGGGGCGAAACTGGGCAGCAGGCTGGCATTGTCAGAGCGTTCACAGGCGCTGCTGTCAGATGCGGCAACGGTATTGCTGTTTTCCGTGGCGCTGGCGACCACGTTTTATGAAGGTGACCACTTTGCCGGAATGGCGCGCGTGCTGGGCGTGGCGTTTGCGGTATTTCTGGCCTGGCGGAAAATGCCGTTAATTGTGGTGATCGTGGCGGCGGCAGTGGTAACCGCGCTGCTGCGCGTGGCGGGCATAAACTAAAAAAGCGCCCCGGGGGCGCTCTTTCGACGGTGTGACAGCTTATTTAGTCAGTTCAGCAGTCATGTGTACGCGGTTACCTGAGAACGCCTGGGTAATTTTGTAAGATGATGCGCCAGCATCCTGAGCCTGAGCCGCGATTTTAGCTTCTGCGCCATCAATGGTAGAGGCGGTTGCGGTCACGGTCTGTGCAGCGAAAGAACCGAAAGAAGTAGCCAGAGCGATTACAGCGACAAAAGTTTTGATGCTTTTCATGATATAAACCCTTTCATTAAGTTGTTTAGGTAAGGCACCGTGCCTTGATGAGATAAATACTAGACCTCATCTCGAACAACTAAAAGCGGAAGGATTTGCTATTATCATTCAAAATTATTGATTAACTATTAATCGCTGAGGATGGGTATAAATCGTCGCCCTTCCCGGCTTGCAGAAGCCCACCAGCGTCAGGTTGCAGCGCTCCGCCACCTCCACCGCCAGCGTGGTCGCCGCCGACACCGCGAAGAGAATTTCCACACCGCACATCGCCGATTTTTGCACCATCTCATAGCTGGCGCGGCTGGAAACGAGTGCCGCCCCCTGCATCCAGACATCACTTTCACGCGCACGGCGACCGAGCAGCTTGTCCAGCGCCACGTGGCGGCCCACGTCCTCGTGGCCCCCGGCAATATCGCCCGACGGCAACACCCATGCCGCCGCGTGCGTGCAGCCGCTCAGCTGGCCGATGGGCTGTACATCGTTCAGGTGCTCGAGCGCATGGTCGAGGTGAGCCAGATTAAAGATCTGAGTAAACGGCAGTGGCGCAACGGGTTTGCCAATATCATTGAGCTGCTCAACGCCACACACGCCGCAGCCGGTACGCCCGGCCAGCGCGCGGCGGCGCTCTTTCAGCCCCATAAAGCGGCGGCTGGAGAGTTCGATTTGCACTTCAAGGCCGTTGCAAGCCTGCACCACATCCATGCCGTAGATCTCCTGCGGATGGTCAATGATGCCTTCCGAGAGGGAAAAACCGATGGCGAACAGCTCGAGATCTTTCGGCGAAGCCATCATCACCACATGGGAGATACCGTTGTAAACGAGCGCAACGGGCACCTCTTCCGCCAGAAAATCCGGCGTGGCATGGGTAATGTGGGGCGGTCTGTGTACCGACAGTTCCACAATGCCCGCAGGCAGGGGGGACGAGTGGGGAGCACGGTTTTGTTTAGACACAACGGTATTCCTGAACAACCACGGAGGTGAGCCTGCTATTGCATCACAAACAACAGGGCTTACGCATAGTATGGATCAACTTTTCAGCATCAAGTTTACCTACTCACTTGTGAGAGGTACAACAAAACGCATGCTACACCCCTTTAACATGCGGGGTTAATAATGTGATTAATATCACACTTTATAGTCAACAGGGTGATAATACGTTCACTTTGTATTAACGCCATTAGAACAGCTGTACCGACATTGTGGTATTCTGATGATATCCCTCGTGGAATTGAGGGATTAACGCAAATTTTTCTCCTTTGCGGTCAATTCTCAACCGCGAAGTTAAAACTACATATGTAAGCAATGTCGAAACAAGGAGTGACCCATGCAGGTCAGCAGAAGGCAGTTCTTTAAGATCTGCGCTGGCGGTATGGCAGGCACCACGGCAGCGGCACTGGGCTTTGCGCCCGGCGTAGCGCTGGCGGAAACGCGGCAGTATAAACTGCTGCGCACCCGTGAAACCCGTAATACCTGTACGTACTGCTCTGTCGGTTGCGGGCTGTTGATGTATAGCCTCGGCGACGGTGCTAAAAACGCCAAAGCGTCTATTTTCCATATCGAAGGCGACCCGGATCATCCGGTCAACCGCGGCGCATTGTGCCCGAAAGGGGCCGGTCTGGTGGACTTTATCCACTCCGAAAGCCGCCTCAAGTTCCCTGAATATCGCGCGCCTGGCTCCGATAAATGGCAGCAAATCAGCTGGGAAGAGGCGTTCGACCGCATCGCAAAACACATTAAAGAAGACCGCGATGCCAACTTTGTTGAGAAGAACGCCGACGGCGTCACGGTCAACCGCTGGCTCTCCACCGGGATGCTGTGTGCCTCTGCTTCCAGCAACGAAACCGGTTATTTAACCCAGAAATTTACGCGCGCACTCGGTATGCTCGCGGTCGACAACCAGGCGCGTGTCTGACACGGACCAACGGTAGCAAGTCTTGCTCCAACATTTGGTCGCGGTGCGATGACCAACCACTGGGTCGACATCAAGAACGCCAACCTCATTGTGGTGATGGGCGGTAACGCCGCTGAAGCGCACCCTGTCGGGTTCCGCTGGGCGATGGAAGCCAAAATCCACAACGGTGCGAAACTGATTGTGATCGATCCCCGCTTTACGCGTACTGCGTCAGTGGCGGATTTCTACACCCCAATTCGTTCAGGTACTGACATCACTTTCCTGTCAGGCGTATTGCTGTACCTGATGACCAACGAAAAATATAACCGCGAATACACCGAAGCCTATACCAACGCCAGCCTGATCGTGCGTGAGGATTACCACTTCGAAGATGGCCTGTTCAGCGGTTACGACGCCGAAAAACGCAAATACGATAAAACCAGCTGGAACTACGAGCTGGATGAAAAAGGCTTTGCGAAGCGCGACACCACCCTGCAACATCCGCGCTGCGTGTGGAACCTGCTGAAAGAGCACGTTTCCCGCTATACGCCGGAGGTGGTTGAGAATATCTGCGGTACGCCGAAGGCAGATTTCCTGAAGGTGTGCGAGCTTATCGCCGAGACCAGCGCGAAAGATAAAACCGCGTCGTTCCTGTACGCCCTCGGCTGGACGCAGCACTCCATCGGCGCGCAGAACATCCGTACCATGGCGATGGTTCAGCTCCTGCTCGGCAACATGGGGATGGCAGGCGGCGGCGTGAACGCCCTGCGCGGTCACTCCAATATTCAGGGTCTGACCGACCTCGGCCTGCTGTCTCAAAGCCTGCCGGGTTACATGAACCTGCCAAGCGAGAAACAGACCGACCTGCAAACCTACCTGACGGCCAGCACGCCTAAACCGCTGCTCGAAGGCCAGGTAAACTACTGGGGCAACTATCCGAAGTTCTTCGTCTCGATGATGAAAGCCTTCTTCGGCGACAAAGCGACGGCTGAAAACAGCTGGGGCTTTGACTGGCTGCCGAAGTGGGACAAAGGTTACGACGTTCTGCAGTATTTCGAGATGATGCACCAGGGCAAAGTGAACGGCTATCTGTGCCAGGGCTTTAACCCGGTTGCCTCGTTCCCGAACAAGAACAAGGTTGTTGAGTCTCTGTCGAAGCTGAAGTTCCTGGTGACGATTGACCCGCTCAATACCGAGACCTCAACCTTCTGGCAGAACCACGGTGAATCGAACGACGTCGATCCGTCGAAGATTCAGACCGAAGTGTTCCGTCTGCCGTCGACCTGCTTCGCGGAAGAGAACGGTTCTATCGTCAACTCCGGACGCTGGCTGCAGTGGCACTGGAAAGGTGCGGACGCCCCGGGCATCGCCATGAACGACGGCGAGATCCTGGCCGGCATCTTCTTACGCCTGCGTAAGATGTATGCGGAAGAAGGCGGCGCGAACCCTGAGCCGGTGCTGAACATGAGCTGGAACTACTCGACGCCGGAAAACCCTGCGCCGGAAGAAGTGGCGATGGAGAGCAACGGTAAGGCGCTGGCGGACGTTATCGACCCGGCCACCGGTACCGTGCTGGCGAAGAAAGGCGATCAGCTCAGCACCTTCGCGCACCTGCGCGATGACGGTACCACGTCAAGCGGCTGCTGGATCTTCGCCGGTAGCTGGACGCCGAAGGGCAACCAGATGGCCAACCGCGATAACGCCGACCCGTCAGGCCTGGGCAATACGCTGGGCTGGGCATGGGCATGGCCGCTCAACCGCCGTATCCTCTATAACCGCGCATCCGCTGACCCGCAGGGCAACCCGTGGGATCCGAAGCGTCAGCTTCTGAAGTGGGACGGCGCGAAATGGGGCGGCGTTGATATTCCGGACTACAGCACTGCCGCACCGGGCAGCGACGTTGGGCCGTTTATCATGCAGCCTGAAGGGATGGGACGTCTGTTTGCTATCGATAAGATGGCGGAAGGTCCGTTCCCGGAACACTACGAGCCGTTTGAGACGCCGCTGGGTACCAACCCGCTGCACCCGAACGTGGTCTCTAACCCGGCAGCCCGTATCTTCAAGGGCGATTTCGAAGCGCTGGGTAAAAAGGACAAGTTCCCGTACGTGGGCACCACCTACCGTCTGACCGAGCACTTCCACTACTGGACCAAGCACGCGCTGCTTAACGCCATCGCGCAGCCGGAACAGTTTGTGGAGATCGGCGAGAAGCTGGCGGGCAAGCTCGGCATTGCCCATGGCGATACCGTGAAGGTCTCCTCTAACCGCGGCTATATCAAGGCCAAGGCGGTGGTGACCAAGCGTATCCGCACGCTGAACGTTCACGGTCAGCAGGTGGATACCATCGGTATTCCGATCCACTGGGGCTATGAGGGCGTGGCGAAGAAAGGGTTCATTGCGAACACCCTGACGCCGTTCGTCGGCGATGCGAACACGCAGACGCCGGAGTTTAAGGCCTTCCTCGTGAACGTGGAAAAGGTGTAACGGAGACGACTTATGGCTTATCAATCTCAAGACATTATCCGTCGTTCCGCGACTAACGGTTTCACGCCCGCGCCTCAGGCGCGGGACCACCAGCAGGAAGTGGCGAAGCTTATCGACGTGACCACCTGTATCGGCTGTAAAGCCTGTCAGGTGGCGTGCTCGGAGTGGAACGATCTGCGTGACGAAGTGGGTCACAACGTCGGGGTGTACGACAACCCGGCGGACCTGACCGCCAAGTCCTGGACGGTGATGCGTTTCTCGGAAGTTGAGCAGAACGACAAACTGGAATGGCTTATCCGCAAAGACGGCTGTATGCACTGTGCGGATCCGGGCTGCCTGAAGGCATGTCCGTCAGAAGGGGCTATCATTCAGTATGCCAACGGTATCGTCGACTTCCAGTCCGAACAGTGCATCGGCTGCGGCTACTGCATCGCGGGCTGCCCGTTCGACGTACCGCGCCTGAACCCGGAAGACAACCGCGTCTACAAATGCACGCTGTGCGTTGACCGCGTCACCGTCGGCCAGGAGCCAGCGTGCGTGAAGACCTGCCCAACCGGCGCAATCCACTTTGGCTCCAAAGAGGATATGAAAACGCTGGCGGCAGAGCGCGTGGGCGAGCTGAAAACCCGCGGTTACGACAACGCGGGCCTGTACGATCCGGCCGGAGTTGGCGGTACGCACGTGATGTACGTGTTGCACCACGCCGACAAGCCGAACCTGTATCACGGCCTGCCGGAGAACCCGGAAATCAGCGCCACCGTGAAGTTCTGGAAAGGCATCTGGAAACCGCTGGCAGCGGTCGGTTTTGCTGCCACCTTCGCAGCGAGCATCTTCCACTACGTCGGCGTTGGTCCGAACCGCGCGGAAGAGGAAGACGACAACCTGCATGAAGAGAAAGACGAGGTGCGCAAATGAGAAAACGTGACACCATCGTGCGCTACACCGCGCCGGAACGCATCAACCACTGGGTCACCGCCTTCTGCTTCATGCTGGCGGCGATAAGCGGACTGGGGTTCTTCTTCCCGTCCTTCAACTGGCTGATGCAGATCATGGGGACACCACAGCTGGCGCGTATTCTGCACCCGTTTGTGGGCGTCATCATGTTCGCGTCGTTTATCATCATGTTTTTCCGCTACTGGCATCATAACCTAATCAATCGGGATGATATCTTTTGGGCGAAGAATATTCGTAAGATCGTCGTCAACGAGGAAGTGGGTGATACCGGGCGTTATAACTTCGGCCAGAAATGCGTATTCTGGGCGGCGATTATCTTCCTGGTCCTGTTGCTGGTGAGCGGCGTGATCATCTGGCGTCCGTACTTTGCGCCTGCTTTCTCAATCCCGGTGATCCGATTCGCGCTGATGCTGCATTCATTTGCCGCAGTGGCGTTAATTGTGGTTATCATGGTGCATATCTACGCCGCCCTCTGGGTGAAAGGCACCATTACCGCGATGGTGGAAGGATGGGTAACCAGTACGTGGGCGAAGAAACATCACCCGCGCTGGTACCGTGAAGTCCGCCAGAAACAGGAAAAGTCATCTGAATGAGTATTCGCATAATCCCGCAAGATGAGCTGGGGTCGAGCGAGAAACGCACGGCGGATTATATTCCGCCGTTGTTATTCCCCAGACTCAAGAACCTCTACAACCGCCGCGCAGAGCGTCTGCGCGAGCTGGCAGAGAACAACCCGCTGGGTGATTTTCTGCGCTTTGCCGCGCTGGTTGCCCACGCGCAGGAAGTGGTGCTGTACGACCACCCGCTGCAAATGGATCTGACTGCGCGCATCAAAGAAGCCAACGCGCAGGGCAAGCCGCCGCTGGACATTCACGTCCTGCCGCGCGACAAGCACTGGCAAAAGCTGCTGCATTCTCTGATTGCCGAGCTGAAGCCGGAGATGAGCGGCACCGCGCTGGCGGTCATTGAGAATCTGGAAAAAGCCTCTGACCTGGAGCTGGAAGAGATGGCGAGCGCGCTGTTTGCCTCCGACTTCGCTCTGGTGAGCAGCGATAAAGCGCCGTTTATCTGGGCTGCGCTGTCGCTCTACTGGGCGCAAATGGCAAGCCTGATCCCCGGTAAAGCCCGCGCCGAATACGGCGAGGCGCGCCAGTTCTGCCCAGTCTGCGGCTCCATGCCGGTATCGAGCATGGTGCAAATCGGCACCACTCAGGGGCTGCGCTACCTGCACTGCAACCTGTGCGAAACCGAGTGGCACGTGGTGCGCATCAAGTGCAGCAATTGCGAGCAGACCCGCGATCTGAACTACTGGTCGCTGGAAAATGAAGAAGCGGCGGTGAAAGCCGAAAGCTGCGGCGACTGCGGCACTTACCTGAAGATTCTTTATCAGGAAAAAGACCCGAAAGTCGAAGCCGTGGCCGACGATCTCGCCTCGCTGATTCTGGATGCGAAGATGGAGCAGGAGGGCTTTGCCCGCAGCTCGATCAACCCGTTCCTGTTCCCGGGCGAAGGGGAGTAATTCCCTCTGACAGTGCCGGGCGGCGTAAGCTTGCCCGGCCTACAGTTGGTAAGGTGAAACGACTCCAGTAATGCCCGAAAAGTCTTTCGTGTTTCGAGAAATCAACGGACAATTTCTGCTCTGAGCTGTGGCCAGAATGATAGCATCAGGCAGTCTCATTCCATGCTTCTCGCGCAGAATTACACTTCTTTCAGCGATATCTCGGGTGATATCAATAATCTCAAATACGCCCATCACTGTCGCAGTTTTCGCTTCGTGACCATGTTTGCGGGCCCCCACCATGACTTCCATCCATGTGATCAGACTAATGGCTCGATGCGAAGCTGTGCGATCAATTGCATCCGCAGCCTCAACGCGATTATTAAAAAGATCGATGAGTATATTGGTATCGAACACCGCCATGTGCTCCATGATTACCACTCCTCACGCAGCTTGCGTTCATACTCAAGCCCATCTTCCTGCTGATTTCCCCACAAACCAAGCGCATCGCGGATAACCGATGAACTTTGCTGGTCAAGATATTGCTCAATGGCTTCCCGAAGCAATTCGGCACGAGGCCGGTTACGCAGCTGCTTCAGATTATCCAGTCGTTGAATTACGTCATCAGACAAATCGATCAGAATTCTGCCCATATCAAGATCCGCGGAAAGACTCATATATCACCTTAGTATATCACTATTGTCTATTTTCAAGGCAACATACGCTTTCATTCAGAAGGGTTAAAGCCCGTAGCTATAGTTTTCCTGCTATTTGCGAAGCGCTTTCCAGATTTTTAGTCCTCGACAATTTTCTTATTTTCTTTTGAATCAAACCAGGTTATAAAACTGTATATCCATACAGTTAAAGGGAGTTTTCATGGCACTGGAACAGGGTATTGCGCAGCTGGTTCAGGGATTTATCGCTGCAGGCCGGCCTTCGTCACGTCGACAGACCATTGAGGTACGACGAGCAGGGTACATTGCCAGCACGGGGCTTGCCGGGAAGACAGAAACGCGCGTTCAGGTAGAAGCGCTAGTGCTTGAGGGCCTTACCATTCGGGTATTTTCACCTCTTAATGCCCCTGAAATATTGCCTGCTGCCATCTACTATCACGGCGGATGCTTTATCAGCGGCGGCTTTGATACCCATGACAACCAACTCCGTCAGTTAGCCTGCTACGGCAATTGCCGGGTGATCGCGGTTCAGTACAGGTTGGCGCCGGAGCATACCTTCCCTACCGCACATGACGATGCTGAAAGAGGTGCAGATCTGGTCTGGAAGTATGCGGACAAATTAGGCGTGGATAAGAACAGGCTCACCCTCTGTGGAGACAGCGCAGGAGGGCATCTGGCGCTGGTGACGGCGCTGAGGCTTAAGGTTAAAAAGCTGTGGCAACCTGTGCAGCTTATTCTTATCTATCCCATGCTCGACGCCACCGCCAGTTTTGAAAGCTATGCTCTCAATGGCACGGATTATATTATCACCCGCGATACCCTGCTCAGCGGGTATGAAATGTATCTCGCAGAGACTGACCGCCAGCATCCGGAAGCCAGCCCGCTGTGGCGCGATGATTTTTACGGGCTTCCGCCAGTGCATATCATTACCGCAGAGTACGATCCCCTGTGCGATGAGGGAGAAATGTTGTATCAGCATCTGACTGAGCAGGGTGTGAAGTGTACCGCTCAGCGCTGGCTGGGCGTCATCCATGGCTTCTTTCAGCTTGGCGGCGTCAGCCAGTCAGCGCGAGACGTTATGCGGGATATCGCCGGGCGGATTAACCACGCCCGAGGAGAGTGAACGGAAGATTACTCCTCCTCGTTCCCACCCTCTTCATACGCGCCGAAGGGCTTCGCTGGAAGAACAATGTAGGTGCCTTCAAACACCGCACCCGGTGTTTTATCGCCAAACAGTTCAACCTGCATTTGTACGCGGGCTTTGCGGCCGCGCGCCAGGCGGTCCAGATCGCCGCCCAGTGACCCCAGATCGGCCACGGCGCTCGGCTTGCCGCTTATCGGTGCGCTATAGCGAATGTGAGCATCAGCAAGAATGATGGTGCCGCCCAGATGGCGCTCGCGAAGCATCAGCCAGATGAGCCCCCAGCCGGTGAGCGTCGCGAGGGAAAACAGACTTCCGGCAAACAGAGTGTGGTGCGGGTTTTGATTGCCGGTTTCCGGCATGGTGGTAATAAATTTTTGTCCGGTGTACTGCTGAATGCGCACACCCATTTTTTCGCTGAGCGGAATGTGCTGATACCAGGCCTGCTGCAGCTGTCCACACCAGTCGGCGCGATGAAGAATATCATCCAGCGTGGCGATGGGTTTGATCATCAAAAAATGACGAATCGGCGTGGTTTGAGGGGTCGTGATTTCCCCCTGATTCACAAAGCCGAGCTTGGCGAAAAAATCTACGGCATCTTCGCGGGCGCTACAGGTGACGCGCTTAACGCCTTCCTGACGGGCGACGGACTCAAGGGTCATCGCCATTAGCGTTCCCAGACCTTTGTCCTGAACGGAGGGATGAACCGCCATAAAGCGAATCGACGCTTCGTTATCGGCGTTGATATACAAGCGCCCGACGGCGACGAGGTTACCCTCTTCGTCCATCACCATCTGATGGTGGGCCATCGCATCCCAGGCGTCGCGTTCAGATCCTTTTGGCTGATGCAGTGGCTTGCGCAGCATTTCCCAGCGGAACTGGTAATAAGCGTCTAACTCTTCTTTCGTTTGCGGTACTCGAAGGTGATACATAGCTGTACTCTCTCTTGTTACCCGCGGCCACGCCGCCAGTTGGCTCATACCTGGAGCCAGAATGTGACGGGGCCATCGTTCACCAGCGAAACCTGCATATCTGCAGCGAATCGTCCAGTTTGCGTATTCATTTCCTGCTGGCGACAACGCTCAACAAAGTACTCGTAAAGTGCTTCTGCACGATCCGGCGCGGCACCTTTGGAGAAGCTCGGGCGCATGCCGCGCTCGGTATCCGCAGCCAGCGTAAACTGGGAAACCACCAGCACGCTGCCGCCCGCCTGCTGGACGTTCAGGTTCATCTTGCCTTCCGCATCGCTGAAAATACGGTAGCCCAGCACGCGCTCACACAAGCGGTTGGCTTTTTGTTCGTCGTCATCCTTTTCGACACCTAACAACACCAAAAGTCCTGGGCCAATTTCACCCGTCACCTCTCCCTCCACGGTGACGCTGGCACGGGTTACGCGCTGTATCAATGCAATCATGGTTGGTCTGCTTCTAATTGTTTTTCAGCTTCTGCTGCTTTTTTAAGTTCGCGGTACACACCGAGAGTGACAGTTATTTCGGCACCAAGCAAGACGATACACCAGGTCCAGTAGACCCAGACAAACAAAATGGGGATCACCGCCAGCACGCCGTAAATCAGCTGATAGGACGGAAACATGGTGATGTAGAGGGCAAACCCTTTTTTACCGAGCTCAAAAAGCAACGCCGCCACCAGCGCTCCCACAACCGCATCGCGGTTAGGCACGCGCGTGGTCGGCACGACGCTGTAGAGCAGCCAGAACGAGAGCCACGACAGGATCAGCGGGAAGATGCGAAGCGCATTATCAATTACGCCGTTTAAATCACTCGTCCAGCGCAAGGAGAGAAGATACGAACTGATCGCCAGGCTCGCCCCGGCCAGCAGCGGCCCCAGCGTGAGAATCATCCAGTACACGGCAAAGGAATAGACCTTTGGCCGCGCTTTTTTACTTCGCCAGATTGTATTCAGCGCATTATCAATGGCGTACATCAACAGCAGCGCGGTAACGATAAGACCGCACGCCCCCACTGCCGTCATCTTGCTGGAGTTGGCAACAAACTGCTCAATGTAGTTCTGGATGACATCCCCGGTTGCAGGGATGAAATTCGCGAAGACAAAATGACGAAGCTGCAGGCTGACGTCCGCAAACATCGGAAAGGCGGAAAACAGGGCAAAGATGACCGCCACAAGCGGCACTAATGAGAGCAACGACACGTAGGCGAGGTTACCCGCCAGCGTGGTCATGTTGTCCTCGTCAATACGGTGCCAGAGCAGTTTCAGCCAGGCCCTCAGGGGGCGAGTATGATGCGTGGCTTTTTGATGAACGGTTTTTAGCATAGCTGCTTCGCAAAGTAGTTTGGTATCGTCTCTTTTCCGGTCACCAGAATTGACGTTATACCCAACTGGTTAGCTCCCTCTATATTATCGGCGTTGTCGTCAAAAAAGACCGCATCGGCCGCGGTGAATCCTTCCGACTGGAGAACAGCCTGATAAATGCGTGCTTCAGGTTTACGCATGCCCATCTCCTGCGAGAGATAGATCTTATCGGCCGCCGCCTTAACTTCAGGATATTCCTCAGGCCAGAACGTGGTGTGCAGACGGTTGGTATTGGACAGCACAACGACCCGATGGCCCTGCTCGCGGAGCTTGTGCATGATGTCGATCGCTTCAGGCCGGATGGCGACAAATACTGCCTGCCAGCCGTGAGAAAACTGCTCGTAGCTTAACGGTAGGTCCATCTCCTGGCAGAAACGTTCAGCAAATTCTTCATCGTCGATCTCGCCGCGTTCATGCTGATGGAAGGTCTCGCCAATCGCGAAATTCTGCTTCAGTGTCGCCAGCGGAACGCGGCTAAAGTCGCTCCATGCACCCAGCACGCGATTAAAATCGATATCGACGATTACGTTTCCTAAATCAAAGATATAAAGCATGTTTATCTCCTGCTCGCCGTGGAGAGATAACTGTAGCGGGAATAAAGAGATTTGACTATGCGTGCAGTCTAAGGTGTGCGATCGATTTCTACGGCGCGCTTTTACGACAGTAAAGTGAAGGGACGTTTGACGCGGCAAAAAGCCAGGCCCCCCGATACTCATCGATCATCAGGCTCAGCTCTCTTCCCGGCGTGCGATAAAAACCCGGCAGCGTGGCGTTGATATCAGCCTCATCCGCATTATCGGCGAAGGTTTTAACAATACGATCGTTATTTAATACGCGCGCGTTCTGATGATAGCTGTAGTGAAAATAGATGGTCCGGTTAACTTCAGAAACCGTCTGACCAAATAATTTACCGTTAATGACGGTGGATCCCTCCCGATGCTGCATCCGCCAGGAGACCGTACCCACAAATCGGTTTTTACCAATCGTCCATTCCACATCCCCCGTACAGCGTATCGGCGAACTCGAGAAATGCGAATACGCTAACCAGCCGCTGGTGATAGCGGCCCCCAGAAACGCCGCCAGAAAAATAATACGGTTCCGGAATGTCTTCATTGCTCATGCGCCCAAAAATAATGCGTGGTACATAATGCTGCCGCATCCCGTCGCGCATCGTTATTACAGACAAACGCCGCGATTCGCTCCGTTTTACTATAGCCGATCAGAAAAACGTATCTTTTTTCGGCGCACAGACCGGGATGATTTTTTAACAGGCGCAAGTAATGATCCTGAACAGGTTCATTAGGTGCATAAAAAAGCTGGCAGGCGTTGTTCGTACTGCCCGTTGAAAGTGGCATGTAGTGGCTAAACGGCATGTTCTGGTAATGCTTATATAATATCCCCCCGTTGATAAGCGCGATCAGCAAAAGCACAGCGGTGGTTATTATCAACCAGACCGGCATCTGCATCGCGGTATCATCAGCTATTTCCGCCTCGTTATTAACCATCACGGGCTCAGCGGTTGGGGTAAATACTTCAACCTGGGTGGCTTCGGAAAGCGTAAGCCCGCGGCGAGAAATCGTTTTTACCGTATCGCGCGGCAACCCCACCTCAGCAAGCGCATTGCGTAATGTCAAAATGGCCTGGTAAAAGGTATTCGGTGTTGTGACGTCATTGCGCTCCCCCCATCCCACCACCATTAACTTATTTTGCGAAATTATTTTTCCAGGATGGGTGATGAGATAAAGAAAACAGAGATTGGCAGGAAGCTGCAATTGTATCGTTCGCCCGGTAATATGATTTACCAGGGTTTTGTTTTCTGGGTCATACTCGACCAACTTGTTAATGAGATACAATTTTCGGTAATGACTCCAACTTACTGATAGTGTTTTATGTTCAGATAATGCCCGATGACTTTGTCATGCAGCTCCACCGATTTTGAGAACGACAGTGACTTCCTGCCCAGCCTTGCCAGATGCTGCCTCAGATTCAGGTTATGCCGCTCAATGCGCTGCGTATATCGCTTGCTGATAACGTGCAGTTCTCCCTTCAGGCGTGATTCATACAGCGGCCAGCCATCCGTCATCCATACCACGACCTCAAAGGCCGACAGCAGGCTCAGAAGACGCTCCAGCGTGGCCAACGTGCGTTCACCGAATACGTGCGCCACAACCGTCCTCCGTATCCTGTCATACGCGTAAAACAACCAGCGCTGGCGTGATTTAGCGCCGACGTAACCCCACTGTTCGTCCATTTCCGCGCAAACAATGACGTCACTGCCCGGTTGTATGCGTGAGTTTACCGACTGCGGCCTGAGTTTTTTAAGTGTCGTAAAATCGTGTTGAGGCCAACGCCCATAATGCGTGCACTGGCGCGACATCCGACGCCATTCATGGCCATATCAATAATTTTCTGGTGTGTACCGGGCTGAGAGGCGGTGTAAGTGAACTGTAGCTGCCATGTTTGACGGCAGTGAGAGCAGAGATAGCGCTGATGTCCGGCAGAACTTTTACCGTTACGCACCACGCCTTCAGTAGCTGAGCAGGAGGGACAACTGATGGAGATGGAAGCCACGGGAGCACCTCAAAAACACCATCATACACTAAATCAGTAAGTTGGCACCATTACCCAATTTTCCTTTCCTCAGAAATAACAATACATAACTCTATACACCAAAAACATATACGTATATTTAACAACAGTATAGGTCAGATGGATTAGGACGCGATACCGCCCCATCTAAGATTAAAAACAACATATTATTTTTCAATTAGTTACAAGGCAATTTTCTTAGGTTTACCTCATCTAAAACGACATAATGAGATTTCATTACACTTCGCCAGCCCAAATAATTATATTGAGCCGCAACCAGAGAAAAGACTGACGTTGCGGCAGACTGAGGAAACGAATCTTTAGCTATTAGTGCTATTTCGTGTACCTCCTTCCTGGATTTTTTTTGCCGAATAATCTTAAAGGAGTGACAAATATTCCTGGAGCACTTCTGCCAGGTGATATTTTTTCGCTATGACGACGGACTGACTGAATAGATAAGCCCAGGAATTTATTTCCCTGATACTCTTTTTCATAAACAAGACAGGATAACTGGATATGTTTCAAGATTGACACATTTGAACGGCAATGAAATATTGACAATGAAAAAAGACAGGAGTGGACTGGATGATAACATCGTCGAAAACAGTTGCCCGCTGTATAAGCTGTGAATTGTCCTGTCAGTTATTTCCAGATAACGCAGTACGATCACAATATTGTGGTAATGCCTCGTTCGCAGTTTGGCCGGTTGGGAATCATTTCCTGCAGATTGCAGTTGTAAATAAAATATTACGCAGGAACAAGAATCACCTGTCACGAGGGTTTATTTTTGTAGACTTTTCGATGTACAACCTGCGCGTACTGGCCGATCCGCAATGGATTGAACGCCTGGCGATAACTAACATGAACATCGTTATAATCTCGGACCGTAAACTAGAGGCATTGGCTAATTACTTACTCACTCACCACAGTGAAATAAAGGGAGTTATTTATTCAGACGATAATGACGTTATATTGCAGGATAAAATCAACCACCTTTTCTCCGGAAGACGGGTAAATAGCAGACGTGGAAGTAAGTTGAATGCTGTCGAATTTACTTTGCTTAACAGGTTTTTATCAGGAGCATGCCTCCAGGAGATTATAAAAACAGACAGCATTGATGTTAAAAAAATTTATGTTCATAAAATACGACTTGAGAGGAAGTTAGGTACCAGCATTCATAAAATTCTCGTTTCTATTTTGTAATTTCAACCTCTTAGCATACCCACAATTAATCGCGTGGAGGATGTTCTACGCCTGAAAGAAAGGGGGCAGTCATGCCATATTTAATGAAACACTCACCTGTCGCAGTTGCGATTTCACTGGCGTTATCGTCAGCGTTATTTACCGCGAATGCAGGTAATGGTGCCAACTTACTGATTTAGTGTATGATGGTGTTTTTGAGGTGCTCCAGTGGCTTCTGTTTCTATCAGCT